>JBIIJK010000011.1:0-44074 GCA_044233865.1 Limnohabitans sp. | reverse complement strand
ACAGAGAAGGACAGAAATTTCATTTCGAAGCACCTTTTGCAGCTTCAGGGTCCTGGCCCAGAGCGTTTAGTTTGGCTGCAACCAAACGGCGGTATTCTGAATTTTCTTCCAAGAGTCGCCATGCATCGGCGTAAGCCTTGATAGCTTCTGGCGGCTTGTTTTGGGCGGCATAAATATCGCCTTGAACGTCAGCGGCCAGTCCGGCAAATGCAGGATCAAAAGGTTTTGACAAGGTTTTCAAAGCCTCGTCAAAGGCTTTTTCTTGTGCTTGTAAGTTGGCCAAGCGCAAACGCGCCAATTGCGCACTGCCTTGATCGGATGCGCTTTCGCTGGCCCACTGAAGGGCTGCTTTTGCTGCATCAGGCTTGTCGGTCATTTGAAAAGATTTGGCAGCCAGCAAGGCAGATTGGGCTGCGAAGGTGGTGCTTGGAAAGCGCTCTTTCATATCGGCCAAAGCACGCTCAAGCTTGACCATGTCGCCAGATGCGACTGATTTTTCAAGCTCATCAAAGAGTGCCGATGCCTTGCCAGACTGCTGACTTTGCCAATATTGATAGCCATTCCAGCCCGCGTAGGAGCCCATCACGACAATCAAAAGCCAGGTGATGGCATTGCCGTATTTTTTCCAAAAGTGCTTGAGTTCATCAAGTTGCTCTTGTTCTTCTAGATCGAGATGTGATGCCATATTCAACTTTAATTTAAGAGATGGATTGTAGGCTGAGAGCCCAGACATCCAACTTTTCAAGAGATTCTGTCCTTTGAGCCCCACCGCCATCTCGCAAAGACTTGACTGAAACGGTATTTTGAGCGAGCTCATCTGCCCCAAAAATGAGGGCATAAGCCGCACCACTGCTGTCGGCTTTTTTAAATTGAGTCTTCATGCTGCCAACGCCCTCTCCTGAGCCTGCGTGCATTTGAACATTGACACCCAGAGCGCGAAGTTGCCTGAGGTGTTTCAAAACCAAGGGCAAACTGTTTGCGTCTGGCACGATGGCATAGGCGTGGGGCGTAGCTTCGGGCAATTGCACGCCCTGCTCTTCTAGCAAGGCCAAAACTCGCTCGAGTCCTAGGGCCCAACCCACAGCAGGGGCGGGCTTGCCACCCACTTGCTCGATCAGGTAGTCGTAACGACCGCCGCCGCACACTGTGCCTTGAGAACCCAACTGATCGGTGATGAATTCGAACACGGTCAGGTTGTAATAGTCCATGCCGCGAACCAAGCGAGGATTTAACGAATACTGAACACCATTGGCATCAAGAATTTGTCGCAAAGCATTGAAATGGGCAAGCGAAGCTTCTCCCAAAAAATTCATCAGTTGAGGTGCTGACTCAACCACTTCTTTCATGGCTGGATTTTTGGTATCCAAAATTCGCAGCGGGTTGGTATACAAACGGCGCTTAGCGTCCTCATCAAGCACAGCTTGGTGTTTTTCAAAGTGCGTGATCAAGGCCGCGCGATGTGCCAAGCGCTCTGGTGGTTGACCCAAACTATTGAGCTCTAGGCGCACGTTTTTGAGGCCAATGGCTTGCCATAAATCATGGGCCAACAAAATTACTTCTGCGTCAATTTCGGGGCCCTGAAAACCCAAGACCTCAGCGCCAATTTGATGGAATTGTCGGTAGCGTCCACGCTGAGGGCGCTCGTGTCGGAACATCGGTCCCATGTAATACAAACGCTTACCGCCCTCGTAAAGCATGTTGTGTTCAACCACTGCGCGCACAACGCCTGCTGTGCTTTCAGGACGTAGCGTTAGGGCTTCACCATTTAAGCGATCTTCGAAGGAATACATTTCCTTCTCAACAATGTCGGTTACTTCGCCAAGGCCGCGAACAAAAAGTGCCGTAGGCTCGACGATGGGTGTTCGAATGTTTCGATAGGCATAACGAGCCATCAAACTTCTCACAATGCCTTCGAGCCATTCCCATTTAGCGGACTCTCCGGGCAATACATCGTTCATGCCTTTGACAGCAGTCAGTTTTTTAAACGCGCTCACTTTGGACGGAAGTTCTTTGGATTGAATGTCTGACATAAAAAATTACATGACAGCGTTGGAGCTGCCGCCAAAGCGGTTGTCGATGTATTGCTCGACCAGCGTTTGAAACTCTTTGGCAATGTTGTCGCCACGCAAGGTCAGTTTTTTCTCACCATCGATGAACACCGGCGCAGCGGGGGCTTCGCCGGTACCAGGCAAACTGATGCCGATGTCGGCATGTTTGCTTTCGCCAGGCCCATTGACGATGCAGCCCATGACGGCCAACTTCAAGTGCTCAACACCGGGATAACGGCTGCGCCAAACAGGCATTTGAGCTCGCAAGAAATCGTCAATTTGTTTGGCCAACTCTTGGAATGTGCTGCTGGTAGTGCGGCCACAACCTGGGCATGCCGTGACACTGGGTACAAAGATTCGCAAACCCAAAGATTGCAAAATTTCTGAAGCAATGACCACTTCTTGGGTGCGCGCCTCACCCGGCTGAGGCGTGAGCGAAACGCGGATGGTGTCGCCAATTCCTTCTTGAAGCAAGATGGCCAGAGCAGTGCTTGAGGCAACGGTGCCCTTGGTACCCATGCCTGCTTCGGTGAGCCCCAAATGCAAAGGGTAATCCGTGCGTCGGCCCAGTTCTCGGTAGACGGCAATCAGGTCTTGCACGCCCGATACCTTGCAGGAAAGCATAATTTGTGCGCGAGCCATGCCCATCTCGTGTGCCTTGTCGGCCGAAGTGATGGCCGACGTAATGAGCGCCTCGTACATCACTTGTCTAGATTCCCAAGGCACTTTTCTTTGGCTGTTTTGATCCATCAATTCAGCCAGCAACTCTTGATCTAAGCTTCCCCAGTTGACACCAATGCGAACAGGTTTGTTCCATCGCATGGCAGCTTCAATCATTTGTCCAAATTGCAGATCGTGCTTGTCACCTTTTCCAACATTGCCGGGATTGATTCGGTATTTGGAAAGCGCCTCGGCACAAGCAGGATGATCACTTAACAGTCGGTGTCCGTTGTAATGAAAGTCACCAATCAGGGGGACATCAATGCCCATTTTGTCGAGCTGATCTCGGATGTGGGGTACAGCCTCTGCAGCCTCGGGCGTGTTGACTGTGATCCTCACCAATTCAGAACCTGCTAAGGCCAATTCTTTGACCTGAATGGCCGTTCCAATGACGTCCACGGTATCGGTGTTGGTCATTGACTGAACGCGGACGGGCGCTTGCCCCCCCACAGTCACAATGCGTTGGCCCCAAACCACCTGGCCTTGAAGGCTACGCCTTTGAAGGGGAATGGCGGCAGGAATGGCCTCGGCCGTGGTCGTAGGAATGACAATAGGTTGCATCATTTTTTGACCTCTAAAGTTGGAGGATTTGAGTCGTTGGGGGTGTTGCGGCGATTGGTTTCGGGCGTAGAACTGTCAAACACCATGGCCTTTGGCAGATCGGCTTGCGTTGAATCAGGGGTTGCTTGTTCTTGAACCGGAGGCATGGTGGGAACCACGTCAACCACCTCAGGTTTTGTATTTGGATTTAAAAAAGTGACGTGCAAGTCGGCGTAATAAGCCCAAGCCAAAATGCAAATGACTGCAAAAAAGATCCAAGGCTTGCGTCCTTTGGGATGGGTGCCGCTGGGTAGATCCATTCGATGCAGTCTGTTAGAAGGCCTGTTGTCAGACTCAATGAGCTGCAAGGGTTTTAAGCCATTGGTCATTCTAGGCATCAGAGCCAAAACGGGTTCGGAATCAATTCTCAAAAAACGACAAACCTTGGCAGCCAATGCACGTGCAAAAACCGGCTCAGGCCAATGCTGAAATTGATCTGCCTCTAGGGCTTCCAGTTGTTTGATACTGACTTTGAGGTTCACAGACAATACGCCCAAATGCACGCCAGCTTTTTCACGAGCAGAGCGCATGATGCCGCCGGGCGAACGGGGCATCGAAGCCTCATCAAGGGTTTCAGTCATGTGAGGCGCCTTCCTGATAAGCGCGCCATTGCACTGAATTTGAAAAATGAAGTCCTAACATCTTGCCCCAATGGTTCTTTTTATCTGCTTGATTCTGGCGCTCTGCAAGCTGCAAAGCAAACCACACCGATTGTGCACTCACAGAGGGAGAATCATTCAAATATTCAAGAATTTTCTCAGCTTCTATGTACTTTCCCAACTGAATTTTGAGCTCTACCAGTTCAAGTGCCTCAGAAATCAGGCCTGGCTGCTGTGCGAAGGCATAGGACATCCTTTCGTTGGCGGCCTCAAATTGCTTATTTCGCCTGAGACACTGGCCCCAAATCCAGTTCGTCCTGACTTGCAGAGGGCCTAAGGAAAGGCCCAATGCCCGCTTGAATTGTTCAAATGCCGCTTCAAAATGGTCATTTTGGCAATCAAAAATTCCTCTTTGAAGGGCAACTTGAGGATCTTGGGGTGCTACAGCCATGGCCTGTTGAAAGTATATTTGAGACAAATCCGCCTTGTTTTGTTGTTGAAAAAGAAGCGCTTTGAGCACCAATGCGGGTGCATGCTGAGGCGTCAAAATCAATGCTTGATCGACCTCCTCCAATGCAAAGACAAACATGCCCGCTTGAAAATAGGCAGAAGCCAAGGCTGTTCTGGCCTTGGCACGCGCTAAACCCTGAGACGACTCGGAGGCATTGGGAAACCATGCGCCGGCCAGCGGCAAATGAAAGATGATTGAAACAAAAAGTAAGCCCATCAGCAGCCTTGCCCCAACATTAGGGGCAAGCGCAAAGGATCTTGACATCAAACTTGAGGCGCTTGAGTGATAGATGCAGCAGCGTGCCATTGGATGGGCACTGCACGTTGCTGTGCAATTCGATCGGCAACACCCGTTCGGTCTTTGACGTCGCCTGCCAGTTGTCCGCAGGCTGCATCAATGTCATCACCCCGAGTTTTACGGACTGTGGTTACAAACCCAGCGTCTAAGAGGACTGCTGCAAATTGTTGAACTGTTGCGTCATCGGATCTCAACAAGCCAGACTCTTTGAATGGGTTGAAGGGGATGAGATTGAATTTGCACCGAAGACCCTGGCTGGCATGCCGTCGAATGAGTTGAACCAGCTCTTTGGCATGCGTCACTTGGTCGTTCACCCCCTGCAGCATGCAATATTCAAAGGTGATGAAATCGCGCGGTGCTTTTTCCAAATATCGCGTGCATTCAGACAGCAATTCATCCAAAGGGTATTTTCGATTCAATGGCACCAAATTGTCGCGCAATGCATCGTTGGGTGCATGCAAGGAGACCGCCAATGCAACAGGGCAATCGGCTGATAAACGGGTCATCATGGGCACCACACCCGACGTAGAAACTGTCACCCTTCGACGCGACAGACCATAGCCATGATCGTCTAGCATGGCTTTTAAAGCAGGCACCAAAGCACCGTAATTTTGTAGCGGCTCGCCCATGCCCATCATGACCACATTGGAGATCACGCGGTCAGTTTGGTTCAGGTGGCTCCGTAAAAAATGCTCAGCAAACCAGAGCTGGGACAAAATTTCGGCAGTACTTAAGTTGCGACTGAAGCCTTGGTGCCCCGTAGAGCAAAAGCGACAACCCACAGCGCAACCGGCTTGGGAGGAAACGCACAAAGTGCCGCGATCGTCTTCAGGAATAAACACGGCTTCAACAGCATCGCCTGCGCCAACATCGAACAACCATTTGATCGTGCCGTCTTTTGAAAATTGTTGGGACAGGATGGGCAAAGCCGCAACGTGGGCATGTACTTTTAATTTCTCGCGCAGTGATTTGGCAAGGTCTGACATGTCATCAAAGTTGGACATGCCGCGCTGATGAATCCAGCGAAAAAGCTGAGTGGCGCGAAAACGTTTTTCGCCCAAACCCTCACAAAAAACGGCCAAACCTTCAAGGTCAAAATCAAGAAGGTTGGCCGTCATAGCGGATAAAAGAAAGTTCTTGTCCGCGAGCTAATTGCAAAAGCGAATTAGCAGGAATTAACGTGAGTAAACGTTCATGCCAGCGAAAAAGAAGCTGATTTCAACAGCTGCTGTTTCTGCAGCGTCAGATCCGTGAACCGCGTTGGCGTCAATGCTTTCTGCAAAGTCGGCGCGAATGGTGCCGGGTGCCGCTTTCTTAGGATCCGTTGCGCCCATCAAATCGCGATTTTTCAAAATAGCGCCTTCGCCTTCAAGGGCTTGGATCATGACAGGGCCAGAGATCATGAAATCAACCAGGTCTTTGAAGAAAGGACGCTCTTTGTGAACAGCGTAAAAAGCTTCTGCTTCGCCGCGTGAGAGGTGTGCCAACTTGGCTGCGACCACTTTGAGGCCAGCAGCTTCAAAACGAGCGTAGATTTGACCGATGACGTTTTTTGCAACAGCGTCGGGCTTGATGATGGAAAGAGTGCGTTCGATTGCCATGGTGAGATTCCTCAGTATTTTTTTAAAAAAGCCCATCATTCTAACCCGAGCTAAGGGTTTCCCCATGGTCTGAAAGGAATTGCAAGCTCCTAAAAGGCTTGGGCCAAACGAGCTAAGTCAGCGACTTCTGCCACCATTTCGGCGTGGCCCACCTGATCTTCCGCCAGGGCCTTGCTCTTTGCGTTGGCGACTGAAACTGTCAGCGCCAATGTAACCCACAGAGGTTTTCATGGGATCGGGTTGGCTGTTGGCAGATTTATCACTGCGCTGTCGAGATGGGCCAGGTCCTGTTTTTTTGGCTCCAAAGGCTCTGTTTTTTGGATTGCGGGGATTTTGATTTCTTGGATCTTGCGTTCTTTGTACGCCAACAACTCCGGGCTCATCACGTTGCTCAGCAGCTTGGGCTTTGTTGGCCGCATGTGTGAGGGCTCGAATATCTGCTTCGTCCAATTCCATGTAGGTACTGCGGCGCAAACCATGCGGCAACACCATGGCGCCGTAGCGAATGCGAATGAGACGGCTGACCGCATGGCCCACAGCTTCCATCATGCGCCGCACTTCGCGATTACGGCCCTCTGAAATGGTCACGCGGTACCAACAGTTTGAACCCTCTCCACCGCCATTTTCAATCGATCCAAATTGAGCCATGCCATCTTCAAGCATGACGCCGTCCAATAACTTCTGCTTTTCTTCATTGCTCAGCGCGCCCAAAACGCGAACCGCGTATTCACGCTCTAGCCCAAATCGAGGATGCATCAATCGATTGGCCAATTCGCCTGAACTGGTAAACAGCAGCAAGCCCTCAGTGTTGAGATCTAGGCGGCCAACAGACTGCCATTTGCCATGTTGTAAACGAGGCAATTTGCGAAAAACAGTGGGCCTGTTTTTGGGATCATCATGGCTGACAATTTCACCGGCAGGCTTGTGATAAGCAATGACGCGGGGCGGCGGCGGGTCGATTCGAATTCTGAGGGGCCGCCCATTGACCTTGACTTGATCGCCGTACTGAATTCGTTGGCCAATGTGGGCGGGCTCGTTATTGACAGAGATACGCCCTTCCAAAATGAGCTGCTCCATTTCCAAACGGGAGCCTAAGCCCGCCTGAGCTAAGACTTTGTGAAGCTTGGGGGATTCAGCTTGGGGGGGCAAAACGCGCTTGGTCAGAAGTGGCGAAATAATACCTTCAGCTTCTTGGTCGAACTCTCCAGAAACGACGTCCTCGATGGCAATGGGCCGCAAAGGATCTTGAGACGGCGTCTCTGGTGTCTCATTCATGGTGCTGGCCTTTCGCCGAGTCTGGCATTTCTTGCGCAATGTTTGTCAGGTCTTCGGCTTCTGCGGGAAGTGCTTCTGAGGTGAGTGACTCTGCCGTTTGAGTCTCTGTCGTTTCTGCGGCTTCGATGGCATCCTCTAAAGAGAGTGAGGCTTGCGATGCATCCGCCTCAGGGGGATTCAAGCTGGCCAGCAAGTCGGCTTGACCCTCTACACTGCTCAGCAAAGGCAGTTGATCAAGGGAAGACAAGCCCAAATCGTCGAGGAAGTGACGGGTGGTGGCATACAAACCAGGGCGGCCGACAGACTCGCGATGCCCAATGACCTCAACCCAACCTCTGTCTTCCAACTGCTTGATGATTTGCGTATTGATGGTAACACCCCTGATGTCTTCCATATCGCCGCGAGTGACCGGTTGGCGATAGGCAATGATGGCCAAGGTTTCCATGACAGCACGGGTGTACTTGGGGGGCTTTTCTGGGTTCAGCTTGTCCAAATAGATCCGCAGTTCAGGGCGGCTTTGAAACCGCCAACCTGTGGCAACAGAGACCAACTCCAGGCCGCGCTCGGCCCAATCCAATTGCAACTCTTCTAGGAGTGCCTTAAGTGTGTCAGCGCCTAAAGCGTCATCGAACAACACGCGCATGTCACGCAAAGTGACTGGCTGAGTTGAACAAAGTAACGCTGTTTCAAGGACACGCTTGGCTTGCGCCGTGTTCATGGTGTCAATCTTCCGGGATAAATGCGCCTGAAGCGCGAATCAAGGTGCACACACCGACTTAAAATATCAAGTTGGCGGGGGATGGGTCCCACCTGCGCACCCCATTGAGGGATTTAGGCCAATCTTTCGATCGGTCAGGCCTGAGATTCAGGATTTTTCATTGTAACTGAGGGACCAAGCTTGAAGCAAACTCTGAATATCTGCTGGCAATGGTGATTGAAAAGTTAAGGGTTGGCCCGTTACGGGGTGGTCAAATGACAACAGATCGGCATGCAAGGCCTGCCTTGGCATGAGGGGGTGCGAAGAGCCCCCATAAGTAGAGTCGCCCACCAAAGCTAATTTGAGGGCGGCCATGTGAACTCGAATTTGATGCGTTCGCCCCGTCTCCAAAATGCAACGCACAAGGCTGCCTTGATCACTTTGTGACATGACGCGAAAGTGAGTTTTGGCCGTTTTTCCAGAATTTTTGGCCAAATCAACCACTGCCATTCGCAAGCGATTGGCTGGATCTCGGCCAATGGGCAAATCAACTGTCTTTTGCGTATTACCCGTCCAAGCTTGATCACTCATGGCGATGTACTGGCGCTTGATTTCTCGGGCCGCCATTTTTTGCACCAAAGCATCCATGGCTAGGCGCGTTCTGGCAACCACCATCAAGCCACTGGTGTCTTTGTCCAAGCGATGAACAATGCCGGCTCTGGGCAATTCCATGACGGCAGGATCTAAACCTAAGAGACCATTCATCAAGGTACCCGACCAATTTCCTGGTGCAGGGTGGACAACCAAGCCTGTCGGTTTATCGATCACCCTGATATCGGCGTCTTCATAGACCACATTCAGAGCCATAGATTCTGGCTTGAATGCTTGCGATTGTGGCGTGGCACGCAACTCAATTTGCCATCGCTCACCTGCTTTGACCTTGAAAGCAGATTTCAGCTGCACCAAGCCAGCGCGGGTCACGGCACCGTCTTCCAACAACTGCTGCAAGTAACTTCTTGAAAACTCGGGAACGCCGGCCACCAGCATCCGATCCAAACGCTGGCCATGTAACTCTGCGGGTACGAGCAGTTCACGGACCTCTGAAATCTTGGCCGTAGCAGCTAAATCCAAAGAAGTTTCATCTTGAAACTCATCAACGTCGTCTAACTCTGGGGGGCTCGATATAATCAATTTGGTTTATTTCCAAGGTTGCCAGATGTTGAACATCAGATTATCGGTGCTTGCGCTAACGCTTGTCGGTTTGACCGTCACTGTTTTGTCAGGTTGCTCCAGCACGTCAGCAGATCCTACAGCAGCTTGGGCGCCTGAAAAGATTTACAAAGAAGCACGCGATGAATCAAATGCGGGTGCTTGGGACCGGGCGGCCATGCTGTTCGAAAAGCTCGAGGGTCGGGCGGCTGGTACACCCTTGGCGCAACAGGCCCAAATCGAAAAAGCCTATGCGCAATATCGAGCCTCAGAAAAAATTCAAGCCATTGCCACGCTTGACCGCTTCCTTAAACTTCATCCCGCCAGCCCCGCTGTAGATTACGCGCTTTACTTAAAAGGCCTGGTCAATTTCAACGACAACTTGGGTTTGTTCTCATTCATTACCAGGCAAGACTTGTCGGAGCGTGATCAAAAAGCTGCCAAAGACTCTTTTGAATCATTCAACGAGTTGATCACTCGGTTTCCAGACTCCAAATACTCGCCAGATGCGCGCCAACGAATGACATACATTGTCAACTCTTTGGCAGCCTATGAAGTTCATGTGGCACGTTTTTATTACAGCAAAGGTGCCTATGTGGCAGCTGTTAACCGCGCTCAATTGGCCATCACTGACTACCCTGGGGTACCGGCCATCAAAGAGGCTCTGGAAATTCTGGCTAAGTCATATGGCGCATTGGGAATGGAAGAATTAAAGTCAGATGCGCTTCGCGTTTTAGACACGAACTTTCCCAAAACCATGACAACACCCAACAGCAAACCTACGGCGTGGTGGAAGTTTTGGTAAGCCTGCCCAAGGCCCCTTCAAATTCAACTTCAGTGTGAAGCCTACGCATTGGCGGCAGACATGCCAACAAGCGCCTTCCGTAGGCCATCCCAGTGAGGCGTGGATCGCAAACAACCAAAACACCTTGATCGGTTTCGCTGCGTATCAAGCGACCTGCGCCCTGCTTCAGGGCCACTGCGGCTTCTGGCACGCTGTAGTCTGAGAAAGAGCTCTTGCCCGACAACTCCAATCGTTGCGAGCGAGCTTCTACCAAAGGATCGTTTGGTGGGGGGAAAGGCAACTTGTCAATGACAACCAATTGAAGCGCATCTCCAGGAACATCAAAGCCCTCCCAAAAAGAAGCAGAAGCCACCAACACGCACCCAAGACCGCCTTCGCTAGAGCCCTCTCGAAAACGCTCCATCAGTCTGCGCTTGGGGCCTTGTCCTTGAACCAAAACTTCTAACTCGCCTGTTTGACCCAAAGCAGCAGTCAAGGCCTCGCCAATGTTGCGCATGGCATTCAAGGTGGTGGTCAAGACCAAAGTTCTACCGCCTAATTTGCGAGCGTGTTTTTCAACCCAAGCCGACACCGTGCGCGTGTGAGCCATGTCGTTGGGCTTTGGCATGCCCGGTGGCACATAGATGGCGGCCATGTTGGCATAGTCAAAGGGACTTGCAACCCTGAGTTTGCGTGCCTCGCTCAAACCACAAGGCTCAGTGAACCAGCGCATTTGATCATCTTCACCGAGCGTTGCAGACGTAAAAATCCAAGTTTTTTGCGAGCCGGACTTTGGCTCTTGAGGTGTCAAATCTTGCAACATGTGTGTGTGCACGGCATTGGAAATATCAAGGGGTGACTCCACCAAACGCATTTGTGAACCCACCTCAGCCCAACGCACCGACCCTTGCGCGCAGGGTTCTTGAAAGTCTTGAATCAAACGCAATTGCAAAGACACCCGCTCGTACAAGCGCACAAAATCAGGCGCCATTTCACTCACAGTATCTAGCGCTGCTTGAGCACCTTGAAGTGCTACCTGCAATTGCGCCATGGCCAATAACCATTCTGAAGTTTCAATGCCATCTGGAATGGGGTCAATCCAACGCAGGCGTGAACCCGATTTGGCATGTTGGGCCGTCAGTCGCAAATCACGGGTTGATTTTTCCAAAACACTGCAAATCAAGGTCCAATCAACCAAGCCTCTGGCCATTTGCACACCTGCACCCAAGATGTCTCGCGTAAGTTCTAAGAGTTGGCTGGTGCTCAGGTGCCGACCTAAAAAATGAATGCCAATTTCATTCAACTGATGCGCTTCGTCGAACACAACAGTTTGCACCGAAGGCAACAGTTCAGCCATGCCCGTTTCGCGAACATTGAGGTCTGCAAAAAACAAATGGTGGTTGATGACAACCACATCGGCAGACATGGCCTCTTTGCGTGCCAAATTGACATGGCAAGATTTGAAGTTGGGACAAGGAGAACCAAGGCAATTGTCACGCGTTGATGTGACCAAGGGAATAACGGGCGACCTGTCGTCCAAGCCAGACAGCTCTGAGAGATCGCCAGTTCGGGTGGATTGCGACCATGTTTCAATTTTGCTCAAGGCATGCATGTGAATGCGCAAGGAAGCATCATGGCTCTGTCTGGCTTGAGACAAACGCAAGGTGCATAAATAGCTGCCGCGTCCTTTAAGCAGGGCTACACGGACAGGCAATTTCAAAGCATCGATGAGTTTGGGAATATCCCTTGAGAACAGTTGATCTTGAAGCGCCTTGGTCGCAGTCGACACCAATGCGCGTTGTCCGCTTAACAACACAGGTACAAGGTAGGCATAGGTTTTACCCACACCTGTTCCGGCTTCTACCACCAATTCGCCGCCGCTTGAAATGGTTTCGGCAACAGCCATGGCCATGTCTGTTTGCCCAGCACGAGATTTAAAATGGGGTGTTGCTTGCGCGATGACGCCATCTTCTGTGAAAGTGGCTGCGACTGCTTGAAGAAATGCGCTCAAGGCATTGCCTTGTCTTTGGGCGTTTCTTGGGTTTTGCCCGAAATACGTTGCTGACGCTCTGCCTCTTTGAGAACACGCTGGCGTACATTCAAAGCAATTTCTCGTTGATCCAAGGGCAACAAGGCCTGGTATTTTTGTTGCTTGGCTTTGAACAAACAATCGTTGACCGCAAATTGCTTCCAACACGCCTTAGACGCCTCGTGAAAATGATCCAAGATGACTTTTTTTTCCTCAACCAACGCAATGCGCTGTTGTGCAATAGCCTCTGTTTCAGGCAATTGCATTGAGTTTTCAGTTTGCGCCATTGCAATCGTGCAGGTCCAACCCAGAAAAAGAAACAGAACAGCTTTGTTGCAAGAAAACATGCTTGAGTTAAGTGATTTGAGTGTCCACGGTGCGATGTTCTAGAGCCAAGAATTCTGACGACTGCATTTCGTGCAGACGGGAGATGGTTCTGGGAAACTCATGCGCAAGAGGACCTTTCGTGTAAAGGGCCTCGGGTTGAACCTCGGCCGATAGAATCAATTTAACACGCCTGTCGTACAGAACGTCAATGAGCCAAGTAAATCGCCTTGCTTCTGATGCCATACTAAGTGGCATCATGGGCACATTGCTAAGTAGCACCGTGTGAAACTGAGTGGCAATTTCCAAGTAATCATTTTGAGAGCGCGGCCCGCCACAAAGGGTTCTGAAGTCAAACCACACCACGCCCCCTGCCCGCCTTCTTGACATAATTTCTCTGGCTTCAATGTGCAAAACAGGATCTTCATCTTGGCTGCTGACAAGCTTGTTGAAAGCATCTGTCATGGCAGTGTCGGCTTCTTCACCCAAGGGGCAATGGTAGAGCTTGACCATCTCTAAGGTGCGGCGGCGATAGTCTGTGCCGTTGTCAACGTTCAATACCTCCATGCGCTGATTGAGCAGCGCAATGGCGGGTAGCAAGCGGTCACGGTGCAAACCATCTGGGTACAAGTTGTCGGGCTTGAAGTTGGAAGTGGTGACGAAGCTCACGCCATTTTCAAACAAAGACACCAACAGACGGTGCAAGATCATGGCATCGGTAATGTCAGCCACATGAAATTCGTCAAAGCAAATGAGTTGATAGCGCTTGGCCATCCGTTTGCCCAACTCTTGCAGCGGATTAACCGTGCCTTGCATTAAAGTCATCTCGCGGTGCACTTCTCGCATGAACTCATGGAAGTGCAAACGCGTTTTGTCCTTGACCGGCACAGCGTTGTAAAAACAGTCCATCAAGAAACTCTTGCCACGTCCTACACCACCAAACATGTAAACACCCCGCGGTAATGTCGGTTTCTTTTTCAAAAAACGAAAGGGGCTGCTGATACTTTCTTGGTAAGCCGCCCATTTTTGTGCACAGCACTCTAGGGCCTCGACTGCTCTGAGTTGCGCAGGGTCAGCCTCATAGCCTCGGCTTAGAAGTTCTTGGTCGTAGGCTAATCTAACGGACATGGATCGTATGCTCTTGAAAAATACTGAGAACAAAGGTTCTTTGAAATGAGAAAACCCGGGACGGGCCCGGGCTTCGTAGTTTAACGAGACTTCAAAAAACTTAGAAATTCAAGGTTCGTTTGTCCACTGCCAAGGCTGCTTCTTTGGTGGCTTCGCTTAGCGACGGGTGCGCATGGCAGATGCGGGCAATGTCTTCTGCGCTGGCGCGGAATTCCATGGCCACAACGGCTTCAGCAATAAGCTCACTGGCCATAGGGCCCACAATGTGAACACCCAAAATTTCGTCAGTGGTGGCATCGGCCAGGAACTTGACCATGCCAGTGGTATCACCTAAGGCACGGGCACGACCATTGGCCAAGAACGGGAAGGTGCCCGCTTTGTAAGCCACGCCATCAGCCTTAAGCTGCTGCTCATTTCGGCCCACCCAAGCAATCTCGGGGCTGGTGTAGATCACCCAAGGCACGGTGTTGAAATTGACATGGCCGTGCTGACCGGCAATGCGCTCGGCCACGGCAACGCCCTCTTCTTCGGCTTTGTGCGCCAACATGGGGCCACGCACCACGTCGCCCACAGCCCAAACGCCAGGCAGATTGGTTTTGCATTCAGCGTCCACCACGATAGCGCCGCGTTCGTCCAACTGCAGGCCCACAGCTTCTGCGTTCAAGCCAATGGTGTTTGGCACTCGGCCAATAGACACAATGAGTTTGTCTGCATCAATGCTGAGGGCTTCACCCTTGGCATTGGTGTAGGCCACTTTGACGCCTTTTTTGCCATTTTGAATCTCGCCGACTTTGACGCCTAGTTCAATTTTCAAGCCTTGTTTGTCAAAAGCCTTTTTGGCTTCCTTGGCAATCTGCTCGTCTACAGCGCCCAAGAAAGTGGGCAAACCTTCGAGGATGGTGACATCGGAGCCCAGGCGGCGCCAGACAGATCCCATTTCCAAGCCGATAACACCCGAGCCAATCAGCACCAGCTTTTTAGGCACTGCACCCACATTCAAAGCGCCGTCGTTGGACAACACATTGACTTCGTCAAAAGGAGTGCCGGGCAATGATCGTGCATTGGAGCCTGTGGCCACAATGATGTTCTTGCCAAGCAATGTTTCATTGGCAGCACCTTTGACGGTGACTTCGTAGCCACCTTCAACGGCTTTGCTAAATGCAGCCCGGCCATGAAAGAAAGACACTTTGTTCTTTTTGAACAAGTACAAAACGCCATCGTTGTTTTGCTTCACAACATTGTCTTTGCGGGCAATCATCTTGGCCACATCCATGCTGACGCCTTTCATCTCGATGCCGTGGTCGGCAAAGTGATGATTGGCTTGATCGAAGTGTTCAGAAGACTGCAACAAAGCTTTCGAAGGAATGCAACCGACGTTGGTGCAAGTGCCTCCAAGGGCTGGGCCGCCAGTTGCGTTTTTCCATTCGTCGACACACGCTACTTGGAATCCGAGTTGCGCTGCGCGAATGGCGGCAATGTAACCACCTGGGCCGCCACCAATGACGACCACATCAAATTGTTTGCTCATGCTTTTTTTCCTAAAACTTAGATGTCAAACAATAAGCGCGATGGGTCTTCTAACGCTTCTTTCATGGCCACCAAGCCCAAGACAGCCTCACGGCCGTCAATGATGCGGTGATCGTAAGACATGGCGAAATAGTTCATGGGGCGCACCACCACTTGGCCGTTCTCAACCATGGCGCGGTCTTTGGTAGCGTGCACACCCAAGATGGCAGACTGAGGTGGGTTGATGATGGGGGTCGACATCATGGAGCCGAAGGTGCCGCCGTTCGAGATGGAGAACGTACCGCCGGTCATGTCTTCAATGCCCAACTTGCCGTCTTTGGCCTTGGCACCAAACTCAGCGATCTTTTTCTCGATGTCGGCAAAGCTCATTTGGTCGGCATTGCGCAAAATAGGCACCACCAAACCACGGGGTGAGCCCACGGCAATACCGATGTCGAAGTAACCGTGATAAACGATGTCGCTGCCATCAACTGAGGCATTCAACACGGGGTATTTTTTCAAAGCGTGCACCGCTGCTTTCACGAAGAAGCTCATGAAACCCAGCTTGATGCCGTGCTCTTTTTCGAACTTGTCTTGGAAGCGCTTGCGCATGTCCATGACAGGTGCCATGTTGACTTCGTTGAAAGTGGTCAGAATGGCATTGGTTGCTTGCGATTGCAACAAACGCTCGGCCACACGCGCACGCAGTCGAGTCATGGGCACGCGTTGTTCAGGACGCTCACCCAAATTGACTGCGGGTGCAGCCACTTGTGGCAATGAACTTGTGGGTATACCCGTTGGAATAGAAACTTGCGGTGCAGGCTTGGCGCCACCGGCCACAGCAGACAACACATCCCCTTTGGTAACGCGTCCGTCTTTGCCTGAACCCGCTACAGAGCCAGACGACAAGTTGTTGTCGGCCATGATCTTGGCAGCCGAAGGCATGGCCACACCTGCCATGCTGTTGCTTTGTGCAGCGGGTTTTGCTGCGGCGCTGGCCGCAGGGGCTGGTGCTGCTGCGGCAGGTGCTGATGCAGCCACTTTGCCATCGGTATCAATGCGAGCAATCAGTTGCTCAGCAAGCACCATAGCGCCGTCACCAACCAAGATTTCTGACAAAACACCTGCTGACGGTGCGGGCACTTCCAGCACCACTTTGTCAGTTTCAATTTCGATCAAGATTTCGTCAGCTGCGACACTGTCGCCAACTTTCTTTTTCCACGTCAACATGGTGGCTTCTGCCACGGACTCAGACAGCTGAGGAACTTTAACTTCTGCGATAGCCATTTCGATTCTTTCTTAATTGGTTCAATACTTTTTGTAGCGTCTGTTATTTGGACAACACAAAACCTTTGATCTTGCCGAATGCGCCATCCACCAAAGCTTTTTGTTGCTCTTGGTGAAGGTGTGAATAACCCACAGCAGGCGACGCGGAAGCTGCTCGGCCGGAATATCCCAAACGCTGACCTTCGGTCATGTTCTCGTGGATGTAATGCTGTACAAAGAACCAAGCGCCTTGGTTTTGTGGCTCGTCTTGCGTCCAAACCAACTCGGTGGCGTTCGGGTACTTTTTCAATTCAGTTGCAAAAGCTTTGTGTGGGAAGGGATACAACTGCTCGGCACGCAAAATGGCCGTATCGTCTGCACCCAGCTCTTCACGCTTTTTAACCAAGTCGTAGTAAACCTTGCCGGAACAAATCAAAACACGTTTGACTTTGTCACCCTTCAGTGCTTTGTTTTCTGGAATGACCGTTTGGAAGCCACCTTTGGTGAACTCTGACAAAGGTGATGTGGCGTCTTTGTTGCGCAGCAAAGACTTCGGTGTGAAGATGATCAAAGGCTTGCGTAAATTGCGAATCATTTGACGACGCAACACGTGGAAAATTTGACTGGCCGTGGTGGGCTGGACAATTTGCATGTTGGTGTCAGCCGCCAACTGCATGAAACGCTCCAAGCGAGCCGAGCTATGCTCTGGGCCTTGTCCTTCATAGCCGTGTGGCAACATGAGCGTCAGGCCGTTCACACGACCCCACTTCACTTCGCCGGAGGCAATGAACTGGTCAATGACCACTTGGGCGCCGTTGGCAAAGTCGCCGAACTGGGCTTCCCAAATGACCAAGGTGTTGGGATCGTTGGAAGCGTAGCCATATTCAAAGCCAAGCACAGCCTCTTCAGACAAGATGGAGTCAATGACCACAAAAGGCGCTTGATTTTCAGCAACGTTTTGCAAAGGCACGTAAGTACCAATGTCCCACTTCTCACGATTTTGATCGTGAATGACAGCGTGTCGGTGTGTGAAGGTGCCACGGCCGCAATCTTCACCCGACAAGCGCACGGGATAACCGCTGGCCACCAAGGAAGCAAAAGCCATGTGCTCGCCCATGCCCCAATCGACGGGCATGTCGCCACGGCCCATGGCTGCACGGTTGTCATAGACGTTTTTCACCAATTGATGCGGTGTGACACTGCTTGGCAAGGTGGTGATTTTTTCGGAAATGCGTTTCCATTCAGCCAAGGGCAATGCAGTGCTGCCTGCATCAGTCCATTTCTGGTTCAAGAACGGTGCCCAGTCCACAGAGAACTGAGTTTTGAAGTTGGTCAGCACGGGATCGCTGTCCGTGTGCTTGCCTGCATCCAATGCGGCGCGGCAAGCTTTCACCATGTCGTCACCCAAGGTGTCGCCCAAGCCTTGTGCGGCCAAACGATCGGCAAACAACTTACGGGTGCCAGGATGTGCGCCGATTTTCTTGTACATCAAGGGCTGTGTCAGGCTAGGCGTGTCTTGCTCGTTGTGTCCCAATTTGCGGAAGCAAATGATGTCAAGAACCACATCTTTGTTGAAGGTCATACGGTACTCGAGCGCAATTTGCATGGCCAGCACCGCTGTTTCTGGATCGTCTGCGTTGACGTGCAACACAGGCGCTTCCACCATCTTGACGATGTCGGTGCAATACACCGTAGAACCCATGTCGCGTGGGTCTGATGTGGTGAAACCAATTTGGTTGTTGATGATGATGTGAACGGTACCGCCTGTGGAATAACCACGGGTTTGAGCCAAAGCCAATGTTTCTTGGTTGACACCTTGACCCGCAAAAGCTGCATCGCCGTGAACCAGCACTGGCAACACTTGTTTGCCCTTGGGATCGGCACGTCGGTCCATGCGGGCGCGCACAGAGCCTTCGACCACTGGGTTGACAATTTCAAGGTGCGATGGATTGAAGGCCAACGACAAGTGAACAGGGCCGCCGCGTGTGCTGATGTCAGAGCTGAAGCCTTGGTGGTACTTCACGTCGCCGGCAGGCAAATCTTCTGGCGCAGTGTGGTCAAACTCAGCGAACAAGTCTTTGGGCAATTTGCCCATGGCGTTGACCAGCACATTCAAGCGGCCGCGGTGGGCCATGCCAATCACAATTTCTTGCACGCCTTTTTCACCCGCAGATTGGATGAGCTCGTCAATGGCTGCAATGAAGGTTTCGCCACCTTCCAAAGAGAAACGTTTTTGACCGACATATTTGGTGTGCAGGAATCGCTCTAAACCTTCGGCCGCAGTCAAGCGATCGAGAATGTGCTTTTTCTGATCTGCATTGAAGTTGGGTTTGCTGCGAATGCTTTCTAGCTTTTGTTGCCACCAACGCTTTTCAGTTTGATCGGTGGTGTACATGAATTCGGCGCCCAATGTGCCGCAATAGGTTGCGCGCAATGCATTGAGCAACTCGCGCAAGGGCATGGCGTTTTTGCCGAAGAAGGTGTTGCTGGTGTCGAACACAGTTTCTTGGTCGGAATCGGTGAAACCATAAAACGCAGGATCGAGTTCTGGAATGTTGGGGCGCTCTGTGCGCTTCAATGGATCGAGGTCAGCCCAACGTTGCCCCACGTTGCGGTATGCGGCAATCAGCTGCTGGGCAGCAGTGCGTTTACGACCCATTTCGGCATCGGCACTGGCCATGACGACTTTGGTACCACCCTGCTTTGCGCGTTCGGCAAAAGCATTGATGACGGGCAAATGGGGAACGTCTTTGGCAGATGATCCATCAACAGCAGGAACATGTTGCAAGGCGTCGAAGTATTCGCGCCAACTGTCGGGAACGCTGCCTGGATTGGCCAGGTAGTTCTCGTACATTTCCTCGACGTAAGGCGCATTGCCTCCGAAGAGATAGGTGTTGCCTTGGTAGGCGGTGTAGACGGATTTTGTCTCACTCATATTTCGCTGACCTTCGTTCCCCTTCAGGGAACATTAGTTGGTTGATTTACCTTCCGCGACACGGCTGAACCGGTTGGCGGATGCGACTGTGGCATGGGGAAGGGCCTAGTAACTCGCGCATTATCCCATTGATTCGCATCACATCTGCTGTTTTATTCAATAAAAACGGAATGAATCAAGATTCATCCCGGCAGTCATAAGTCAGCTCAATGACAGGTCAGGCACTTGAAGCTTTAACCAAATCTGAAATTTGAAGCAATGCCGCAGGGTCGTCCATGGTGGTTAAGTCGCCAGGGTCTCGCCCTTCACAAACCGCTTGAATGGCACGGCGCAGCAATTTGCCACTTCGCGTTTTGGGTAAAACAGACACAAAACGAACACGCGAAGGTCTGGCAACCGCACCCAATGAGTTGTCGACCACCTTCATGATTTCACCTTCAAGTTTTAACAAGGCTTGAGAATCATTCAAAAGTGCGTTGTCTTTGAGGACAGCAAAGGCCATGGCCACTTGCCCCTTCAAACTGTCGGCCACTCCCACCACAGCCACTTCTGCCACAGCGGGATGGCCAGAAATACTCTCTTCAATCTCACGCGTACCTAAACGATGGCCCGCGACATTGATCACATCATCGGTGCGGCCCAAGATAAAGAAATAGCCATCTTCGTCTTTAATGCCCCAATCGAAGGTGGAGTAAATCGTTTTACCGGGCACTGTGTCCCAATAGGTTTTGACAAAACGCTCGTCATCACCCCAAATGGTTTGCAAGCAACCAGGCGGCAAAGGACCTTCAATGGCCACCACACCTTTTTGGTGGGGCTGCGTCAGTTCTTCACCCGTTTGATCGTCTAACAACTTCACGTCGTAGCCGTAAACAGCCTTACCAGGAGAGCCAAATTTACTGGGTGTTTTTTCAATGCCGTTGCACACCGTCAAGATTGGCCAACCCGATTCTGTTTGCCAGTAGTTGTCGATGATGGGTTTGCCTAGACCCTCGGAAATCCATTTCGCAGTGGGCTCGTCCAAAGGCTCGCCCGCTAAAAACAGGGCCTTCAAGCTGGACAAATCGTATTTGCTAAGCAAAGCCGGATCTTGTTTTTTCAACACACGAATGGCTGTAGGCGCACTGAACATCACGGTCACTTTGTACTTCTCAACCAGGCTCCACCAAATGCCGCCATCGGGGCGTGTAGGCAAGCCTTCATAAAGAATCGTGGCCATGCCGCCAATCAAGGGGCCGTAAATGATGTAGCTGTGACCGACCACCCAACCGATGTCGCTGGTGCAGAAAAATGTTTCGCCTGGCTTACCGCAAAAAATGTTGGGGATGCTCGAAGCCAAAGCCACTGCATAGCCACCCGTGTCACGCTGGACCCCTTTGGGCTTGCCCGTCGTACCAGAGGTATACAAGGTGTAACTTGGATGGGTGGCATCGACCCACTCGCAGGGCACTACGGCGTTCATGTGTTTTTCGCGCAGCGTGGACCAAAGCAAATCACGTCCCTCAGTCATTTGCATGCTTGCCAAGCCACGTTCAACCAATACGACTGAATCGGGCTTGTGGGATGACAAACGAATGGCCTCATCTAACAAGGGCTTGTAGACAACAACTTTGCCGCCCCGTGAACCCGCATCGGCACTGACAATGACTTTGGGACTGGCGTCTTCAATTCGCGAAGCCAAAGAACCAGACGCAAATCCACCAAACACCACAGAGTGAATGGCGCCAATGCGCGCGCAAGCCAACATGGCAAAGGAAGCCTCTGCAATCATGGGCATGTAAATCAAAACACGATCGCCTTTTTTCACACCCAATGACAACAAGGACGCCGCCATGCGTTGAACTTCGGCATGCAACTGCTTGTAGGTGTAAGTGACTTCTTGGCCGGTTTCTGTAGAAACAAAAATCAACGCGGCTTGATCGCCACGGTCTTTCAGATGGCGGTCAATGGCGTTGTGACAAAGGTTTGTTTCCCCGCCTTTGAACCACTTGGCAAAAGGCGGGTTGCTGTAGTCACAAATTTCTTGGGGCGCTTTGTGCCACTCAATGTGTTGGGCTTGCTCAGCCCAGAAAGCATCGCGATCCTGAATAGAACGCTGGTGAAAATCTGCATATTGAACCATGTTGTCTCCTAATTCGGGGGCTGACTTCTGAATTTATAATTATTCATGAGGGACTTGCTACAAACTGACTTCGGACATGACTTCCTGACGCTTGAAAGCTTAAACCAAGGCTTTGATCCAAGCATGAACCTGTTTGAAATTGGGGTTTTCTGCAGAGCGCAACCATTCAAACAACACCATTTCAGTGGTTAAAAGCTCTGCCCCAGCGCCCGCCAATCGGTCAAATGCGGCGTCTCGATCTCGGTCGCTTCGCGAGGCACAAGCATCTGTCACGACCCAGACGTCAAACTCGTCCTCCAACAAATCCAAGGCCGTTTGCAGCAAGCAAACATGCGCTTCGCAACCCGCTATGACCACGGAAGGTCCAGCTTCAGATTCAACCGGTTTTTGCAAATGACGTGGCAAGCTGCGGGCATTGCCCTTAGGCGCGGCCGGCGCGGGAGGGCTTAACCATTCGCCCAAACCCTCCTCCACGCCACTGAAAGCCATTTTGGCCAGCACCCGTTGGCAATGCTGACGAATCTCGGGCGATGTTTCGCCAAGTCCTGATGGATTTTGTTCAGTGGCCCAAACAGGCACATTCAGAAGCTTGGCGGTTCGAGCAAGTACCTCTGCGCGCTGCCACACTGCTTGTGCATCCTTCATGGCTGGCATCAAGTTCAGCTGGTAATCAACCAGAACCAATTGAGAGGATTCAACTTCAAGCAGCATATTCAGGCCTCGGTGCAAATTAATCAAATTATCAGTTTGCTCAAGCTAAATAAGGGCTGTCAACCCATTGAAGATGGCATTAAACTGAACAGTTATGCGCTTGATTCTATGTGGACTGGTATTTCTGACAACGACGGCCTTAGCGGTTCCCGTTGAAGACGACCTTGACCGCATGATCAAGGAGCGGGGTTTGGTCACGCAAATGACCGATCAACTCTCGCAGCAAATCAGCAATCAGTTGGGAGGGCCTTTGCAATCTGCCCGTAACGCCTTTGGCGGCAAAGCCTCAGAACTGGTCATGCAAGCCATGGGGCTACTGGGTGTGCCCTACAGGAGCGGCGGTACCAGCGAAGAAAAAGGCTTTGATTGCAGCGGCTTTGTGCGCTACATGTATGAAAAGTCTGTTGGCTTGGTTCTGCCCCGAAGAGCAGAGGAACAAGCCAAAGTCACAGAAGAAATCAGCCGCAGTGAACTTAAGCCTGGCGATTTGGTTTTTTTCAACACCCTCAAACGAACCTTCAGCCATGTCGGTATATATGTGGGTGACGGTAAATTCATTCACGCGCCCAGACCTGGCAAAGCCGTGCGGGTGGATGACATGCGCGAGGCCTATTGGCAACAGAGGTTCAATGGTGCCAGAAGGGTTCAAGCCGGTAAATTACAAAATGAACCCGTCAAAAATTAAAACAAGTGCGCCCATGAAAAAACCGCCCGCAGGCGGTTTTTTGTTTTGCGCTTGAAAGCTTATTTCTTTGAAGGTGGCAGATCTGTACAACTGCCATGCGCCACCTCTGCTGCCATGCCAATGCTTTCGCCCAAAGTGGGATGGGGGTGAATGGTTTTGCCAATGTCGATGGCGTCTGCGCCCATCTCGATGGCCAAGGCCACTTCGCCAATCATGTCACCTGCATGCGTGCCCACCATGCCGCCGCCCAAGATCTTGCCGTGGCCATGCGCCTCGGGTGAATCATCAAACAACAACTTGGTCACGCCTTCGTCACGGCCGTTGGCAATGGCTCTGCCTGAAGCCGTCCACGGAAACAGACCCTTCTTGACTTTGATGCCTTGCGCCTTGGCTTGATCTTCTGTCAGGCCCACCCATGCCACTTCGGGATCGGTGTAAGCCACACTTGGAATGACGCGCGCATTGAAGGCACTGGCTGCCAACTCTTTGTTGCCTTGAATTTCACCTGCAATCACTTCTGCAGCGACATGGGCTTCATGCACCGCTTTGTGCGCCAACATGGGCTGACCCACAATGTCGCCAATGGCAAAGATGTTTGGCACGTTGGTGCGCATTTGAATGTCAACAGGAATAAACCCACGGTCTGTCACGCTCACACCTGCTTTTTCTGCCGCAATTTTCTTGCCGTTGGGTGTGCGACCCACAGCCTGCAATACCATGTCGTAGACCTGCGGCGCAGGGGCAGCAACGCCCTCCTCTGCAGATTCAAACGTGACCTCAATACCAGCCTTGGTAGCTTTGGCGCCAACGGTTTTGGTTTTGAGCATGATGTTGTCAAAACGAGGGGCGTTCATTTTTTGCCAGACCTTGACCAAATCGCGGTCGGCGCCTTGCATCAAGCCGTCCATCATTTCAACCACATCTAGGCGAGCGCCCAGCGTGCTGTAAACGGTGCCCATTTCTAAACCGATGATGCCGCCACCCAAAATAAGCATTCGCTTGGGCACATCTTTCAAAGCCAATGCGCCGGTGCTGTCGACCACGCGCGGGTCGTTGGGCATGAAGGGCAAACGCACAGCTTGGCTTCCTGCGGCAATGATGCAGTTTTTGAAAGCCAGAACTTTCTTCACGCCCGTTTTTTCTTGACCGGTGCCCGTGGTTTCTTCTACCACCACATGGTTGGCGCTCAGGAATTCACCGACGCCGCGAACAGTGGTGACCTTGCGCATTTTGGCCATGGCAGCCAAACCACCTGTGAGTTTGCCAATGACTTTTTCTTTGTGAGTGCGCAGTTTGCCAAGGTCCAATTTGGGAGTGCCAAAGTCAACACCCAAATCGGCCATGTGACTGACTTCGTCCATGACCGCAGCCACGTGCAACAAAGCTTTGGAAGGAATACAACCCACGTTCAAACACACGCCACCTAAGGTGGCATAGCGCTCAACGATCACAACTTTGAGGCCCAGATCAGCGGCACGGAATGCAGCGGAATAACCACCCGGACCTGCGCCCAAGACCAGTAAATCACATTCAATGTCGACTGTGCCACTGTAAGACGCTGCATTAGGAATGTTGACCGAAACGGGTGCTGGCGTTTCTTTGGGTGAAGTGGCTGCATCAGGCGCACTGGTTTGTGGTGCAGCAGTTGCAGCCGGTGCGGCGGTTGAAGCAGTTGCTTCACCTTCCAACACCAAGACCAAAGAGCCTTGCTTGACTTTGTCGCCTAACTTCACTTTGAGCTCTTTCACCACGCCAGCATGTGAGCAGGGAATTTCCATGGAGGCTTTGTCTGACTCCACAGTGATCAAACTTTGTTCAGCTTTGACCACATCGCCAGGCTTCACCAGCAGCTCAATGACCGTCACTTCGTCGAAGTCGCCAATGTCCGGAACTTTGATATCTATCAGTGCCATAGTTTTTCAATCAGTTGGGGACAGAGCAATGCTTCGCATTGGTTTGTCCCGCAAGTTGTTAAAGGAGTACACGACGGAAGTCGCCAAGAATTTGACCCAAGTACGCATTAAAGCGTGCGGCAGCAGCGCCATCGATCACACGATGATCCCAGGTTAGAGACAAAGGCAACATCAGGCGCGGCACAAACTGTTTGCCATCCCAAACTGGTTCTTGTGTGCTCTTGCACACACCCAAGATGGCTACTTCAGGCGCGTTGATGATGGGGGTGAAATACTTACCACCAATGCCACCCAGGCTTGAGATGGTGAAGGTGGCGCCCGTCATTTCTGCAGGCCCCAATTTGCCATCACGGGCTTTCTTGGCCAACTCACCCATTTCCTGGCTGATTTGCAAGATGCCTTTTTTGTCGGCATCGCGAATCACGGGAACCATCAAGCCATTGGGCGTGTCTGCTGCAAAGCCAATGTGCCAATAGTTTTTGTAGACGATGGCATCGCCATCTAAAGAGCTGTTGAACTCTGGGTATTTTTTCAAGGCAGCCACACACGCCTTGATCAAAAAAGCCAACATGGTGACTTTCACGCCAGACTTTTCGTTTTCCTTGTTGGTCGACACACGGAAGGCTTCCAACTCTGTGATGTCGGCATCGTCGTGGTTGGTGACAGCGGGAATCATGATGGCGTTGCGCAGCAAATTGGCGCCGCTGATTTTTTTGATGCGTCCCATTTCTTTGCGCTCAATGGGACCAAATTTGGCGAAATCAACTTTGGGCCAAGGAATCAAGCCCAGTGCAGCACCATCGCCACCTGCGGGGGCTTTGTCCGCTTGAGCTTTGGTTTGCGTAGCACCTGCCATCACGGCTTTGGTAAAGGCTTGTACGTCCTCTTGTGAAATTCGACCTTTGGGGCCATTGCCTTTCACTTCTTCTAATGGCACACCCAATTCACGTGCAAATTTGCGCACCGAAGGTGAGGCATGAGGCAAGCCAAGTGCTAGAGCGCCGGGGTTGTGGGCAGGTGCAGCAGCGACAGGCGAAGATGTCACTAACACCGCAGCAACATTATCTGGTGCTGCAACGGGCTCAGATTGAACTGCAGGCGCGGCCGCTGGCGCAGCAACAGCAGGCACCTCAGCAGGTGCAGATACAGCCCCACTGGCTTCCATCACCAACACCACAGAACCCTGTTTAACTTTGTCACCCAACTTCACCCGCAGCTCTTTCACCACGCCTGCTGTTGAAGATGGGATTTCCATCGATGCTTTGTCCGACTCAACTGTGATCAATGATTGCTCGGCTTTGATGGTGTCACCCACCTTGACCATCAATTCAATCACGGTGACTTCATCGAAATCACCGATGTCTGGAACTTTGACTTCTACCAATGCCATGTGTGTCTCCAATTCTTTTGATCAAGCGTACAAAGGATTGACCTTGTCGGTCTTGATGCCGTATTGCTTCAAAGCCTCAGCGACTTTGGCCACAGGCACGGCGCCCTCTTCGCTCAATGCTTTGAGTGCAGCCACAACGATGTAATGACGGTTGATCTCAAAGTGCTCACGCAATTTGCTACGGAAATCGCTTCGGCCAAAACCATCGGTTCCTAACACTTTGAAAGTGCGGCCTTTGGGAATGAAGGAGCGAATTTGTTCCGCATAGTTCTTCATGTAGTCGGTGGATGCAATGACGGGGCCATCGAATTTGGCCAATTGCTGAGCCACAAAGGGCACGCGCGGCACCTCCAAGGGGTGCAACATATTGAAGCGCTCGGCGTCTTGGCCGTCGCGGGTCAGTTCGTTGAAACTTGGGCAACTCCAGACATCGGCTGCAATGCCCCAGTCTTTGGCGAGCAACTCCTGCGCAGCCAAAGACTCTCGCAGAATGGTGCCAGAGCCCATGAGTTGAACGCGCGTTTTGTTTTTACCACCGGCCTTGCACAAGTACATGCCCTTGATGATTTGCTCTTCCGTGCCGGCTGTTAAACCTGGCATGGGGTAGTTTTCATTTAACAAGGTAATGTAGTAATACACATTGTCTTGTTTCTCCACCATGCGTTTTAAGCCGTGGTGCAAGATGACACCTACTTCGTGTGCAAAAGTGGGGTCGTAACTGATACAGTTTGGAATGGTACCCGCCAAAATATGGCTGTGACCATCTTCATGCTGCAAGCCTTCGCCGTTCAATGTGGTGCGGCCAGAAGTACCGCCTAACAAGAAGCCGCGCGCCTGCATGTCGCCCGCAGCCCAAGCCAAATCGCCTATGCGCTGGAAACCAAACATGGAGTAGTACACATAGAAAGGGACCATGATGCGGTTGCTGGTGGAGTAGCTGGTAGCCGCAGCAATCCAGCTAGACATACCACCCGCTTCGTTAATGCCCTCTTGCAATATCTGGCCAGCTTTGTCCTCTTTGTAGTACATCACTTGGTCTTTGTCGACTGGTGTGTACTGCTGACCTGCAGGGTTGTAAATACCGACCTGCCGGAACAAACCTTCCATGCCGAAGGTACGTGCTTCGTCCACCAAAATAGGCACGACGCGTGGGCCTAAGGCTTGATCACGCAACAGTTGCGTCAGAAAACGCACATAAGCTTGTGTCGTTGAAATTTCACGGCCTTCAGCAGTAGGCTCCATCACAGACTTGAATACGTCCAATGAAGGCACAGTAAAGCTTTCATCGGCTTTGGTGCGGCGGTGTGGCAGGTAACCGCCCAAGGCCTTGCGGCGCTCGTGCAGGTAACGCATTTCTGGCGTGTCGTCTGCTGGCTTGTAAAAAGGCACATTGGCCAACTCACTGTCGGGCACAGGAATGTTAAAGCGATCGCGCATGTAACGAACGTCTTCGTCTGAAAGCTTCTTAGTTTGGTGTACGTTGTTCTTGCCTTCACCCACTTTGCCCATGCCAAAACCTTTGACAGTTTTAATGAGCAACACAGTAGGTTGGTTTTTGGTGTTTACCGCTTGATGGTATGCCGCGTACACCTTTTGGGGATCATGACCGCCGCGTTTTAAAGACCAAATTTCGTCGTCGCTCATGTGCGACACCATCTCTAAGGTGCGCGGGTCGCGACCGAAGAAATGCTTGCGAACGTAGGCGCCATCATTGGCTTTGAAGGCTTGGAAGTCGCCGTCCAACGTGTCCATCATGATCTTGCGCAGGGCCCCATCTTTGTCGCGGGCCAAGAGCTTGTCCCACTCGCTGCCCCACAACAGCTTAATGACGTTCCAACCAGAACCGCGGAATTCACTTTCGAGTTCTTGAACAATCTTGCCGTTACCACGGACGGGACCATCCAAACGTTGCAAATTGCAGTTCACAACAAAGATCAAGTTGTCTAGATTCTCACGAGCGGCCAATCCGATGGCACCCAAAGATTCCACTTCGTCCATTTCGCCATCACCGCAGAACACCCAGACTTTGCGGTTTTCGGTATTGGCAATGCCCCGAGCATGCAAGTACTTTAAAAAGCGCGCTTGGTAAATGGCCATCAAAGGGCCAAGGCCCATGGAAACTGTAGGAAACTGCCAAAACTCTGGCATTAATTTGGGGTGCGGATAACTGGACAAACCTTTGCCATCGACTTCTTGGCGGAAGTTGAGCAACTGCTCTTCTGTCAGTCTGCCTTCAAGGTAAGCACGTGCGTAAACACCTGGCGAGACGTGACCTTGGATGTACAAACAGTCACCCCCATGATTTTCACTTTCAGCGTGCCAGAAATGATTGAAGCCAGCGCCAAACATGTGGGCCAATGAGGCAAAGGAGCCAATGTGACCGCCCAAATCGCCACCGTCTTCAGGATTGTGGCGGTTGGCCTTGACCACCATGGCCATGGCGTTCCATCGCATGTAAGAGCGAAGCCGCTCTTCAATTTCGATGTTGCCAGGGCAATGAACTTCCTGATCAGGTTCGATGGTGTTCACATAACCTGTGTTAGCGGAGAACGGCAGGTCAATGCTGCTCTGACGAGCGTGCTCTAAAAGTTGCTCCAACAAAAAGTGAGCGCGCTCTCCACCTTCTTTTTCAATGACGGCTGAAAGTGCGTCCATCCATTCGCGGGTTTCGATGGCATCCAAGTCTGAGAGGATGTGGTTAGGCTGAACGGCTGACATGTTTGTCTCCTGTAAAAGGCATTGTTTGTCTATTTTCCGAAATTCTCTCACAATATTTACATTATTTCAAATGGCGATCACTGATTTCACGATGCAAAATTAAATGCAAGGTGTTTACCCTAAACTTCAGGATATGAAGCCTGAAAACATCACGAAAGTCATCAAAGCCATCAAGCCGGTGTCTTTGTGGCGTCGTTGGTGGAAACGTCAAAACCCAATCAAGCAAGACAGATTCGCCACACTTGCACCAATTGCTGCTGTGCTTTTGTTTTTAAGCGCCATTGCATTTTCATTCTGGTACTTGAAAATCGAAGAGGCTGATCGAGAACAAGAAGCCGTTAAACGCGACGTCGAATACAGCCAACAGAGATTAAGACTCCGCTTGTTAGAACGTCAAGAACAAATCATGCGATTGGCGCGTGATGTCTCAAACAAAGACGTTGACCAAAAGGAATTTTCCAGGCGAGCGGAAGCATTGGTGCTCAAAAATCCGGAAGTTAAAACCATCGCATGGATCGATGAAAGGCGCAAAGTACTGGCCAGTCAAACAGCACCGAGTGTCTTGGCCAGTCAAAAATGGCGCGTTGGGGAAGTTTTAAAGTGGGGCGAATCGGAGAACAGTTACACCCTTGCTAGAGACTTGATGCAGCCCATCTATTCCCAAGAGGATGATGGCAGTCTGTCAATTGGCATCAACTCAACCGGACAGGAAAATTACGCCAAAAACGTTGTACTCCAACTGCACACACCCCTTACCAATGCGCAAGGACGTTTCAATGGCGTGATCATGGCTGAGTATGCGGTCGAAAGTTTGTTGCGATACGGCGTTCCAAGTGAGATATCTGCCAAGTATGCCGTTTCATTGTTGGACGGTGATGGCAACCTCGTCGCTGGACAGTCCATTCCTAAACGCAACAGCTTAAGGAGTTTCATCCCAGGCTTTTCGATGCAAAATAATGAATTCGAAGTGCCTGTATCGCCCGTCGGCAATGGCCTCATTCTCCGGGCTCAGGCTTGGCGTACTTCACAAGACCTTGTTGGAAACGGATTTTTTTGGGTCATCGGCTCACTCAGTTTGCTGACGGCGTGGATGCTGATTGCCAATTGGCGACACACACGCAAGCGACAACAAACTCAAAAAGAATTGATTGCCGAAACCAATTTTCGTCGCGCGATGGAAAACTCCATTCTGACTGGCATGCGAGCTTTGGACATGGAGGGTCGAATCAGTTATGTCAATTTAGCGTTCTGCCAAATGACCGGTTGGCAAGAACAAGAATTGATAGGTTCTGTTGCACCATACCCTTACTGGCCAGATGAAGACAAAGAATTCTTGATGGCACGCTTGGAGGAAGAGCTTAGCGGCAAACAAACAGCTGGCGGCTTCCAAGTCCGGGTCAAACGCAAAAACGGCAGCATTTTTGACGCCCGACTTTACGTCTCTCCCCTGATCGATGCCAATGGCAAACAAACTGGTTGGATGACCTCGATGACGGACATCACAGAGCCCAATCGCGTCAGGGAACAATTGGCGGCCTCCTATGAACGTTTCACCATCGTGCTGGAAGCCTTGGACGCATCTGTTTCAGTAGCGCCTCTTGGCAGCGCAGAACTGTTGTTTGCCAACAAGTTGTATCGACAATGGTTTGGCACTGACACTTTGGGCCATTTGAATTTGGTTGAAACAGCTGGCATGCTGGACATCAGAAACTCAGAAACCGAAATGGACGATGTCGATGCTTTGGCGGGCTTGCCTACAGAAAGTCTCACGGTGGCACCTGCTGAACGCGCTGAGATTTATTTGGTGCATCTGGCCAAATGGCTAGAAATCCGCACCCGTTATATCAACTGGGCCGATGGTCGACTTGCCCAATTGGTCATTGCCACAGACATCACAGCTCGCAGGCAGGCTGAAGAGTTGTCATCCCAACAAGCAGAACGAGCGCAAAACGCCAGTCGACTTATCACCATGGGCGAAATGGCATCGAGCGTGGCTCACGAACTCAACCAACCACTGACTGCCATTACCAACTATTGCAATGGCTTGTTGTCCCGAATCAAAGGAAAGCAAATTGAAGAAGCCGATCTGATTTGGGCCTTAGAAAAAACCTCTCACCAAGCCCAGCGCGCAGGTCAAATCATTCACCGAATTCGCTCCTTTGTGAAAAGAAGTGAGCCAAATCGAACCCCCTCCTCTGTCGTCAACATGGTCAATGAAGCGGTTGAATTGGCAGAAATTGAACTTCGCCGCCGCAATGTTCGTTTGTCGCATTACGTTGCAGCACGTTTGCCTCAACTTAGCGTGGATCCCATCTTGATTGAACAAGTTTTAATCAATTTGATGAAAAACGCGGCAGAGTCGATTGACAACGCGGAACGCCCAATTGGCCGTCGACATGTGGAATTAAGGGTCGTTCCCAAGGTCTTGGACACGCAAAATATTGTCCATTTCTCGGTCAGTGACACTGGAAAAGGCTTGCCGCCGCAGGTCATGGAACGCCTTTACGAGGCTTTCTTTTCCACCAAAGACGAGGGCATGGGCATTGGACTCAACCTGTGCCGAACGATTGTCGAATCGCACTTGGGCAGAATCACGGCTGAGAACCTCTACAATGCCGACGAAGTTGTTGGTTGTTGTTTCTCCTTCTGGATACCTGTGACGGCCAACTGAAACATTGAATTAGCACGTAAAACTGGGAACCACCATGAGTTTGATACCCAAAAAAGGAACTGTTTATGTTGTCGATGACGATGAAGCAGTTCGCGACTCTCTGCAGTGGCTCTTAGAGGGCAAAGACTACCGCGTCAGGTGTTTTGACTCAGCAGAGTCATTTCTCAGCCGTTACGACCCTCGTGAGGTGGCTTGCCTGATCGTCGATATCCGGATGGGCGGTATGACAGGCCTAGAACTTCAGGACAAATTGGTTGAGCGCCGCTCACCTCTTCCTATTGTCTTCATCACTGGCCACGGTGATGTGCCTATGGCCGTTGACACCATGAAAAAAGGCGCTATGGACTTTATCCAGAAGCCCTTCAAGGAAGATGATTTGGTCAGCTTGGTTGAGCGCATGCTAGACAGCGCTCGCGAGTCTTTTTCTGATCACCAAAATGCTGCCAATCGCGATGCACTGCTGTCCAAACTCACAGGCCGTGAAGCGCAAGTGCTTGAGCGCATCGTGGCCGGCCGTTTGAACAAACAAATTGCCGACGATCTGGGCATCAGCATCAAAACCGTTGAAGCCCACCGTGCCAATATCATGGAAAAGCTCAACGCCAACACCGTTGCCGATTTGCTGAAAATTGCTTTGGGACAAACCGCCCCCAAGAGCTAAAAACAGTTTAGCCTTTACCAGGTCCCTCTGAACGCCCGTGACACACCAACTCGCGGGCGTTTTTACTTGAACATATCATTTCAATGACTTTGAAACCTAGCAGCCCATGACAGCCCAAAAAATAGACGGCAATGCCCTCTCCCAAAAGTTGCGAGCAGAAGTCACTCTGCGAACCACGGCCCTCAAAGCGAAGGGCATCACCCCTGGCTTGGCCGTTATTTTGGTCGGCGAAAACCCAGCCAGCCAAGTCTATGTGCGCAACAAGGTGAAGGCCTGCGAAGACAGTGGCCTGCACTCCATCCTAGAAAAGCATCCTGCCTCCCTGACAGAGGCTGCATTGCTAAATCGAATCAAAGCACTTAATCAAGACACAAGCATTCACGGCATCTTGGTACAACTGCCCTTGCCAGAGCACATTGATGCACAAAAAGTGATCGAAGCCATATCCCCCGCCAAAGATGTCGATGGCTTTCACATTGCAAGCGCAGGCGCGCTGATGACGGGCATGCCTGGTTTTTGGCCATGCACGCCCTATGGCTGCATGAAGATGCTGGAGAGCATTGGGTATGAACTGAAAGGCAAGCATGCCGTTGTGATTGGCCGAAGCAACATTGTTGGCAAGCCCATGGCCTTGATGCTTTTGCAAAAGAATGCCACCGTCACCATCTGTCACAGCGCAACCCAAGATTTGAAAGCCATCACGCTACAAGCCGATGTCATTGTGGCGGCCGTTGGCAAACGAAACATCCTAACGGCGGACATGGTTAAGCCAGGCGCCGTAGTGCTAGATGTAGGCATGAACCGCAATGAAGAAGGCAAGCTTTGCGGTGATGTAGATTTTGTCGGTGTTGAACAAGTGGCGGGCTACATCACACCCGTGCCAGGCGGTGTTGGCCCTATGACCATTACCATGCTGTTGATCAACACACTAGAAGCCGCCGAGCGCATTTAAGCCATCGAATTTTCTTTTTAAGATTTAATCAGACCCTGAATCATGAACACTTCATTGCCCAACCCCTTGCTTCAAACAGGTGGCTTGCCCTTGTTTGATCAGATCAAACCTGAGCACGTCAATCAGGCCCTAGATGAGCTGCTGATTTCAAGTTCAAACGCATTAGAGCTTGTGACTGCATCTGACTTTCCCTCGGACTGGCATGCCATTTCCAAAGTCCTTGATGTTTGCATCGAAAAATTAAGCACGTCGTGGGGCGCTGTCAGTCATTTGAACCATGTGGCAGATACGCCAGAGTTGCGAGCAGCCTACAACGATGCACTTCCAAAGGTCACAGAATTCTTGACGCGATTGGGTTCTGACGAAAGGCTTTATGCCAAATACAAAGCTGTCAATGCAGAGCAACTCGATGCACCCCAAAAGCAAGCTTTGAAAAATGCACTTCGCAACTTTGTGCTTGGTGGCGCCGATCTTCAAGGCGAAGCCAAAACACGCTATTCCGCTATTCAAGAACGAATGGCCGAGCTGAGTCAGAAATTCAGCGAGAACGCTTTGGATGCAACAGATCGGTTTTCACTTTTTGTCTCAGAAGCAGATCTGGCAGGTGTGCCACAGGACGTCATACAGGCAGCGCGCACAGCTGCCGAGAAAGACGGTAAAGAAGGCTACAAACTCAGTTTGAAAATGCCCTGCTACTTGCCTGTGATGCAGTTTGCAACGAGCAGTGATTTAAGACAAAAACTTTACAGGGCCTACGTCACGCGTGCTTCCGATCAAACCGATGCCGAATTTGCAAGCCTAGACAACAGCGAACTGATCCAAGAAATATTGCAGCTTCGCCAAGAAGAAGCACTGTTACTCGGCTATCAAAATTATGCTGAAGTTTCAGTGGCCACCAAGATGGCTGACTCACCTGCCAAAGTCATTTCTTTCCTTCGAGATTTGTCTCAAAGAGCCCGCCCGTTTGCTGAAAAAGACTTGGCAGACATGCGGCAATTCGCCAGCGAACATTTGAATTTACAGAATCCACAAGCTTGGGATTGGCCCTACATTGGCGAAAAACTGAAGGAAGCCCGATACAGCTTCAGCGAACAAGAAGTGAAGCAATATTTCACAGCGCCTAAAGTTTTGCAAGGCCTGTTCAAGATCATTGAAACCTTGTTTGAAGTCAGCATCCACGCAGACAAAGCCCCTGTGTGGCACCCGGCTGTCAGTTTCTATCGCATCGAAAGAAATGGCCAATTGGTGGGTCAGTTCTACCTTGATCAACCCGCGCGTGCTGGCAAGCGCGGTGGCGCATGGATGGACGATGTTCGCGCACGTTGGCTAAGACCAGACAACGGGCAACTGCAAACCCCAGTGGCCCACTTGGTCTGCAACTTTGCAGAGGGTGTCGATGGCAACCCCGCCTTGCTTACACACGACGATGTCATTACCTTGTTTCATGAATTTGGACATGGCCTGCATCACATGCTCACACAAGTCAATGAGCGCGATGTGTCGGGTATCAGTGGTGTGGAATGGGATGCCGTTGAGTTGCCCAGTCAATTCATGGAAAACTTTTGTTGGGAGTGGTCTGTGTTGAAGCACATGACCTCTCATGTCACAACAGGCGTACCCTTGCCGCGTGAATTGTTTGACAAAATGGTGGCTGCCAAAAACTTCCAAAGCGGCTTGCAAACGTTGCGGCAAATTGAGCTGGCTTTGCTTGACATGTTGCTGCACAGTGAACACAAGCCCGCAGAGACATTGATGCCAGTTTTGGAAAAAGTCCGGGCTGAAGTTGCCGTCATCCAGCCCCCTGCCTTCAACCGCTGGGCACACACCTTCAGCCATATCTTTGCAGGCGGCTATGCCGCGGGTTATTACAGCTACAAGTGGGCTGAAGTGTTGTCCGCCGATGCCTACGCTGCCTTTGAAGAAACCGCGCAGTCAGATGGCTCCCCTAGCCTAGAAACAGGCAGGCGCTACAGACAGGCTATTTTGGAGGCCGGTGGTAGCCGCCCTGCTTTGGAATCGTTCATTGCTTTCAGAGGTCGTGAGCCCTCCATCAATGCCTTGCTTAGGCACCAAGGCATGGCCGCCAAAGGATGACTTAAAACTTCAGCGTCTTCACGCCCGCTGAAGTACCCAACAAACAAACGTGGGCTTTTTGGTATGCAAAAACGCCCACAGTGACCACCCCAGGCCATTGGCTTACTTCGGCTTCAAAAGCCACAGGATCCGTGATTTGCAGGCCCTTCACATCCAAGATGTGTTGTCCATTGTCTGTGACCAATGCCTGTCCGTCCTTCATGCGCACTTGAGCTTGCCCGCCCATGCTTGCAAACTGCGCCATGATGCGCCCGCTGGACATGGGGATGACCTCCACAGGCACGGGAAAAGCGCCCAACACTGAAACCAATTTGGATTCGTCAGCAATGCAAACAAATACCTTAGACTGCGCCGCAACAATTTTTTCACGCGTGAGTGCCGCGCCACCGCCCTTCACCATATGACCTTGGTCATTGATTTCATCGGCGCCATCAATGTACACAGCCAGCTCGGCCACCTCATTGCTGTCCAAAACGGGAATGCCCAAGGCCTTTAAACGCGCTGTGGATGCTTCAGAACTGGACACTGTCCCTTTGATTTGATCTTTCATCGAAGCCAAAGCCTCGATGAATTTATTCACTGTAGAACCTGTGCCAACGCCCACAATTTGACCGGGCACTACATATTGAAGCGCAGCCTGACCGACCAGGGCTTTGAGTTCGTCTTGATTCATAGGGTTTATTTGAGACAATGCTTGAATTGAATGAGATTATCCAATGTCCCTGAACCTTTACCCACTGGCGCGCACCTTTTTATTCAAATTAGATCCTGAGACTGCCCACGATCTCACCTTGAATCAGTTGGCACAAACGCAGAATACATTTCTGGACAGGGCCTATCGACAGCCTTGGATTGCCGACCCCATTCAATTGGCCGGCCTCACTTTTCCCAATCGCGTGGGCATGGCGGCAGGACTTGATAAAAATGCACGATGCATTGATGGCCTAGGTGCCATGGGCTTTGGTTTTGTTGAGGTGGGTACCGTCACGCCTTTGCCGCAACCCGGCAACGACAAACCCCGCATGTTCAGACTGCCCGAAGCTAAGGCTTTGATCAACCGACTGGGTTTCAACAACCAAGGGCTAGAAGCGTTTGTCGCCAATGTGAAAAAATCTAAGTTCAGAAGTCAAGGTCGTTTGCTGGGCTTGAACATTGGCAAGAATGCAAGCACTCCCATTGAGCGGGCTACCGACGACTATCTCATTGGTTTAAGTGGTGTGTATGAGCATGCCGACTATGTGACAGTCAACATCTCAAGCCCCAACACCAAAAACCTGCGCTCCTTGCAAACCGATGAGGCACTCGACCAACTTTTATCTGCCTTGAACGAACGCAAAATGGCCTTGGCAGACACCTACCAAAAGCGCGTGCCTGTCTTTCTCAAAATAGCCCCCGACTTAGACGATGCTCAGGTGGCCGTCATTGCACAAAGTCTTGTTAAACATCAAATGGATGGTGTGATTGCTACCAACACCACTTTGTCTAGAGATGCTGTGAAAGGCATGCCGCACTGTGATGAAGCTGGTGGCTTGTCGGGCTCACCTGTTTTGGCGGGCAGCAACCGCATCATTCGCTTGTTGCGTCAGCACCTGGGCACACAGTTTCCCATCATTGGCGTGGGCGGCATTTTGAATGGCTACGATGCCGTCAGCAAAATTGAGGCGGGCGCCGATGTCGTGCAAATCTATACCGGCCTCATCTACAAAGGACCCGCATTGGTTCATGAAGTGGCCAAGGCCCTGAAGCAGACCTCTCACAATTAGGGGCTGGTTAGACTCAGTGTTTCAAGGCCTGCGAAACTTCATTGGCAATGGCCAAGGAACTGGTCAGACCCGGAGACTCAATGCCCAGCAAGTGAACCAAACCCGGCACGCCATGGGACTCTGGCCCCATAATGCAAAAGTCAGCAGCCTTCTCATGGGGTGCATTGATTTTGGGTCGAATGCCGGCATACGAAGGCATCAGAGCGCCATCTTTGAGGCCTGGCCAATATTTGCGAACCTCGGCATAAAAAGCATCACCTCGGCTGGGGTTGACATCCAAATCATCGGGCGATTCGACCCACTCCACGTCGGGTCCAAACTTGGCTTGGCCTGCCATGTCCAAAGTTAAGTGGACCCCCAATCCTGCTGCTTCTGGGACGGGGTAAATCAATCTTGAAAAGGGCGATCTTCCCGTGAGGCTGAAGTAGTTGCCTTTGGCGTAATAAGCCAGAGGCAGTTGTGCCAAATTGGATCCCGCAAACTGACGCGCAACCTGGGGAGCAATCAGGCCCGTTGAGTTAATCACTTGGTCGGCTAAAAGTTCCGTGCCATCTACTGTGCGAACGATGAACTGCGTTTGCCCCGCCTCGTGCACAACCTGCGCTGACAAAAATTGAGAATTGAGGGCCAACATGCCGCCTGCATTTTCAAAATCGCCCAAGTAACTCAGCATCAAGGCATGACTGTCAATAATGCCTGTGCCAGGAGACCACAACGCGGCCTCACATTGCAAGGCCGGCTCCATGGCCTGGGCTTGAGTTGCAGACAACAAGCTCAATTGATCGTCACCCAAAACGCCATTTGCATCGGCCTTGGCTTGAATGGAAGCCAATTGGGCAACTTGGGATGCAGAGGTGGCCACGATCAATTTACCGCACTGTTTGTGGGGTATGTGGCGCTCTTGGCAATAGTTGTAAAGCAATTGTCGGCCTTGTACGCAAAGCTTGGCTTTCAAAGAACCCGCTGGGTAATAAATGCCTGCGTGAATGACTTCGCTGTTGCGCGAGCTGGTGCCTGTTCCAAAAGCATCTGCCGCCTCCAAGAGCAGCACCTCACGGCCTTCAAGTGCCAACTGACGTGCCACGGCCAGACCAACCACGCCGGCCCCTAAAACAACGGTTTGAATTCGATCCATGCCCTATTCTCGCTGACACACGCACGACAGTTCAAATGGATTCTTGCAGGCAAACTACTTTTTTTAAAAAATCTAGCCAATCCACCAAGGAGACCCATGAAGCTGTTCAACTTACATAACAAAGTGGCCATTGTCACAGGCGCCAGTCGAGGCATAGGCCGATCTATCGCTTTTCAATTGGCTCGAGCCGGCGCCAAGGTCGTGATCTCAAGCCGAAAGCAAGAAGCCTGTGAGGCCGTGGTCCAGGAAATTCAAGCGGAGGGCGGCACGGCCATGGCCATCAGCGCCAGCATTGCCATCAAAGAACAACTCCAGAACTTGGTGCAAAAAACCCGCGATGCTTGGGGCCCCATTGATATTTTGGTTTGCAATGCTGCCAGCAACCCTTACTACGGCCCCACCACGGGCATGAGCGATGAAATCTTCAACAAGGTCATGCACAACAACGTCCTGTCTAGCTCGTGGCTTTGCACCATGGTTTATCCGGACATGAAAGCTAAAAAGGATGGCGCCATTGTGTTGGTCTCATCGGTGGGCGGCTTACATGGTTCAGCGGTCATTGGCGCTTACAACATTTCCAAAGCAGCCGACATGCAATTGGCACGCAACTTGGCGGTTGAATGGGGTCCCGACAACATCCGCGTCAATTGCATCGCACCCGGCCTCATTCGTACGGCCTTTGCCAAGGCCTTGACAGACGACCCCGTGAAAGCGGGCATGGTCGAGAATGAAACGCCCCTGCGCCGAATTGGCGAGCCAGATGACATTGGCGGTATTGCGGTTCTCTTGGCCAGTGCCGCTGGCAAGTACATCACCGGTCAAACCATTGTGGCCGATGGCGGCATGATGATTAGATGAATTGGTTTTTAAAACAAAAAAGCCCAGGGCAATGCGCTGGGCTTTTTTTGTGTTGAGGCGGTATCAGAAACAACTGATTCCGCCTCGAATTCAATTAAGCAAAATTGGCTTCTGCAAAAGACCAATTGACCAATTTGTCCAAGAATGTCTCAACAAACTTAGGGCGCATGTTGCGGTAGTCGATGTAGTAGGCGTGCTCCCAGACGTCGACAGTTAGCAGTGCTTTGTCGCCCGTTGTCAAAGGTGTGCCTGCGGCGCCCATGTTAACGATGTCAACGCTGCCGTCAGCCTTCTTGACCAACCAAGTCCAACCTGAACCAAAGTTGCCCACAGCGCTTTTCACAAAGGCTTCTTTGAAAGCAGCGTAAGAGCCAAATTTGGCATTGATGGCTGCAGCCAAAGCACCTGTGGGCTCGCCACCGCCGTTTGGCTTCATGCAATTCCAGAAGAAGGTGTGATTCCAGATTTGAGCAGAGTTGTTGTAAATGCCACCGCTGGATTTCTTGATGATTTCTTCCAAAGACATTGATTCAAACTCAGTGCCTTTTTGTAAATTGTTCAAATTCACAACGTAAGCATTGTGGTGCTTGCCGTGGTGAAATTCCAAAGTTTCTTGGCTGTAGTTGGGTGCCAATGCGTCAATGGCATAGGGCAATGCTGGCAGGGTGTGTTCCATGAGTTCCTCGTTAAAGTGCAGTAAAAATCCAATCGGCTATTGTAGGTCGATCGGCTTTGCTTGTCTGTGAATTCCATGCAATAGGCACAGCATGTCTGGGGTTGACATGGGGCCCTCTGGTCAAAGCGCTATTTGACTTGCAGATTCACTTGCCCATCGGCCAAGCTGGCCGTGACAGATTGGTTTGCTTGAAAGTCACTGGCATGCGTGAGGGCTCGGCCCTTGTCATCTGTTAGCCAAGCATAACCGCGCTCCAAGACCAAGTGAGGGTCGAGCAGTCCCAACCGGGTGCCCATGTTTAAGTTGCGCTGATGGTGTAACTGAATGTTTTGCTGAAGAAGCCTTGGCAAATGATCTGAATGCCTGGAAAGCATTTGCTTTTGAACTTGCACCTGAGATTTAAAGCCATACTGGAGCGACTGGTGCATGCGCATCAATTGAGCGGTTTGATCCTTCAAACGGCTCGATGGACGGCCTAGTCGATTGGCAACCCAGTCTAGCCTTTGGCTCATGCGGTCTAGGTGGGTGGTCAGTGCATCGGCAAGTGCATTTTGTAGAAGCTGGCAATCGGCCAGAAGCTGGGCGCCTTCGGTTGCGACCAATTCGGCTGCAGCTGTTGGGGTAGGCGCTCGCAAGTCGGCCACAAAGTCTGTCAAAGTGAAGTCGGTTTCGTGGCCGACGCCTGAAATAATGGGAATGGGACAAGATGCCACAGCCCTGACCAAGGCTTCATCATTGAAGGCCCACAAATCTTCCATAGAACCACCACCGCGAACCATCAAAATAACATCGATCGACAAGGGCTGCGTAGAAAAAGACCCCTGCCAACTGACCAGCTTTTTCAAGCTTTGAAGTAACTCTGCGGGAGCGTTGATACCTTGTACCGACGCCGGCGCCACAATGACAGGAATATGGGGCACGCGTCTTTGCAGTGCGCTGACCACGTCATGCAAAGCTGCTGCGCCCAGTGAGGTAATCACACCAATGGCTCGTGGTTGAGCGGGAATATCTCGTTTGCGCGAAGCATCAAACAGGCCCTCGGCTTCCAAGTTGGCTTTGAGTTTTAAAAACTGCGCAAACAAATCACCCTGACCCGCTCTTTGCATGGTTTCCACAACCAACTGCAAATCGCCCCGCGCTTCATACACCCCCAGCTTGCCTCTGAGCTCCACCATTTCGCCATCTTTCGGCATGAAACCCAAAGCACTGGCGGCTCTTTTGAACATGGCACAGCGTATTTGCCCGCTCTCGTCCTTGAGATTGAAATAACAATGGCCACTGGCCGCCCTGGAGAAGCCAGATATCTCCCCCTTGACAGCCACAGGATTGAACCTGGCATTCAAGGTGTCAGCAATTGCAAGGCAAAGTGCCCCAACCGACCAAACACGTGGCTCAGAATCTATTCGCGTCATGAAAAAACCTTATTTTTCGCGGTTCTCAGGGCCATATCCGTTGCAAAAGCTTGTCTTTTCTGGGTCAATTCATCCACAGCTTGCAATCTGCTTGCACGGTGGACCTGCTGTACAGTTCCAACTAGCATGGCAATATGTAAGTCATTGATTTAATTAAACTATTTACTGACTAAAAATTGAGCATCGGAATAAAGCCCAGCATTCATGCGGTTTACAAGCCTGCAACCGCCATGTTCTTCACAAAGTTATCCACAGAAATGAAGAACAATTTGATCGGCCATAATCAAAACTGAAACCAGAAGTAGAAAGATTGATTTTGTACAGCATCATACAAGCAGCAGGCTGGCCTATATGGCCACTCATTGCGTGCTCTATCTTTGCGCTCGCCATCATTTTGGAGCGCCTCTATGCCTTGCAAACCAACAAGGTCTTGCCTGAGCAGGCTTTGCAACGCGCCATCGACAGTACGCAACAGGGTTTCCCTAGCGACTCGAGCATCCAAGAAATTGCCAAAATGGGTGCTGTTGGTCCAGTGTTTGCAAGCGGCTTACAAACACTTTCTCTCAACCCGAATGCCAGCCACCAAGATGTTCGCGAAAGCATGGAAATGGAAGGTCGCATGGCAGCGCAAGGTTTAGAGCGCTATCTCACCGCCTTGGCCACATTGGCTTCTGCCTCTCCTTTGTTGGGTTTGTTGGGCACAGTCGTTGGCATGATTGAAATCTTTGGGTTACAAACGCCTGGTCAACAACAACCTGCAGAGTTGGCGCACGGCATTTCAATAGCGCTCTACAACACGGCACTCGGCCTGATAGTTGCAATTCCATGCCTCATGGCGTGGCGTTTCTTCAAGTCCAAAGTAGACCGTTTGGTTTTGCAAATGGAATGGGCCTCTGAACGGTTTGCCAGACATTTGGCAGCCATGCGTGACTAACAACAATCTTCGAATGAGTTCATTTTGAAATTTAAAAAGAACACGGCCATTGAACCCGACATCAATTTGATTCCCTTCATTGATGTGCTTTTGGTTGTTCTCATTTTCTTAATGCTCACCACCACGTGGTCGCGGTTCAATGAGATGAATGTCAGCTTACCTTCCGCCAATGCCCAGGGCTCAACAGATGCCACGCCGACTTGGGTGGTGGTAGTTAGTTCCCAAGGCACGTATGCCATCAACGGCGCCAAAATTGAAGGGCGTACTTTGCAAGAACTCAGCACGGCCTTGGCTGGACTGCGCAAAACGGATGCAGCACTGATCATCAAAGCCGACGCATCAGCAAGCCACCAATCTGTGGTCAATGTGCTGGAGGCTGCCCGAATGAATGGTGTTGTCAAAATAGCCTTTGCAACTCAAAATTCATCGCAAGCCAACAAGCCTTAAACAAGCCATCATGTTCCAGTGGCTGCAACAACTTCCTAAGTATTGGCGCAACCGCAATGCCATCACTTATTTACTCTGGCCCTTAGAAGTCACTTACAAAATTGCATGGCACCTAAGGCAAGGGGCCATCCGCTTGGGGTGGGTAGCGCAGCATCGCGTCAATGCCACAGTCATTGTGGTGGGCAATGTTGTGGTGGGTGGTGGCGGCAAAACACCGCTCACTATGGCCCTTGTTCAGCGTCTTGTGAAGCAAGGCTTGCAGGTAGGCGTGGTATCTCGCGGATACGGCAGAGCAAACACATCGCTGCAAATTGTGACTGCGAAGAGTTTGGCCAGTGAAGTAGGCGATGAACCCCTCATGATTTTCCAAAAATGCAATGTGCCTGTGGTTGTAGGCGCGCAGCGCGTTGCGGCGGCAAGGCAATTGCTCAATCAATTCCCCTTCGTCAATGTTCTGGTGTGTGACGACGGACTCCAACACATTGCACTGCAACGTGACATCGAAATTTGCGTCATGGATGCAACAGGTTTAGGCAATGGTCATTTGCTGCCAGCCGGGCCCTTGCGAGAACCCTGGCCCCGACAAGTCGATTTGCTTTTACACACACATCAGAGAACATTGCCTGAAGGTTTTGAATCTAACCGTGAACTCAGCTCATTTGCTTTGACATCTGATGGCCAACAAGTACCCATAGCAGACTTGAAGTTAAATCCCGTCGAAGTTGTATCGGGCATCGCCAAACCAGAAGCCTTTTTGGCCATGTTGAAGCAAGGGCAATTTCAAATTCGCCATTCAACGGATCTGCCCGATCACGATCATTTTCAAACATGGCAACCGTCTCATCCCGAATTACCGCTTCTTTGCACTGAAAAAGATGCCGCTAAATTGTGGGCTAGGTTTCCTCAAGCGCTTGCAATGCCTTTGGTGTTTGAACCAGAGCCCTCATTTTGGGAAGCATTCGATCAACTCTTTCAAAGCCGTCACAGGTATCATTGAGCCATGGACACGAAATTACTCGAACTGTTGGTTTGCCCGGTCACCAAAGGGCCCCTAGATTTGCAGCGGGAACTGCAAGAACTCTGGTCTCGCAGTGCTCGGCTTGCTTACCCCATCCGCAATGGCATTCCCATCTTGCTAGAAAATGAAGCCCGCACACTGAGTGACGAAGAGTTAGAGCAACTCAAACCGCGCACACCCCTGGTCTAATCTCCTCTGAAGTGACACATGTCGCAAGCCTATACAGTCATTGTTCCTGCTCGCTTGGCATCCACGCGACTTCCCAATAAACCCTTGGCAGACATCCATGGCTTGCCCATGGTGGTTCGAGTTGCCCAAAGGGCTGCACTTTCCAATGCTTCCCAAGTGGTGGTTGCTGCTGACAGCATTGAAATTGTTCAGGCCT
>JBIIJK010000128.1:0-3323 GCA_044233865.1 Limnohabitans sp. | reverse complement strand
GCACACCTGCCAGATCTGCTTCTGAGACAAAAAGTGAAAACCGATCTGTTGCATCCAAAGCGTTCTCGCTGAATTTCTGACTCAGCTCGGCCATTCGTTCTTGAATAGCGGAATAGCGTGTTTTGGCATCGCCTTGAAGATCGGCGCCACCAAGCACAAAGTTGCGAAGAGCATTTTTCAAAGCTTGCTTTTGGGGAGCATCGAGTTGCTCTGAATTGACAGCTTTGTATTTGGCATAAAGCCTTTCGTCAGAACCCAATCGCGTCAAGAATTCTGTGACCTTTGGAAGCGCATCGTTGTAGGCTGCTCGCAACTCTGGCGTGTCTGCCACATGGTTCAAATGACTGACAGCGCCCCACGATGTGCCTAACTTTTCGATGCAAACATCAAGGACTTTGGAAATGGCATGCCAGTCCGAGGGAAAGTCAGATGCGGTCACAAGCTCTAATGCTTTTGAACTTGAAATCAGCAGCTCATCCAAGGCTGGATTGACATGTTCAGGTTTGATCTGATCAAACAAGGGCAAGCCACCTGTTTGAAGCAAAGGATTGGACAATGAAGGGTTCATAAATGATGGCCTGATGAATTTATAAATACAAAGTCGATGGCTTAAATGCGCTCTGCGGCTTCTAGTGTGTTGACCAGCAGCATGGTAATGGTCATGGGGCCAACACCGCCAGGTACAGGTGTGATGTAGCCCGCCACTTGTTCAACACCGGCAAAATCTACATCACCGCAAAGCTTGCCTTCTTCATTGCGGTTCATGCCTACATCTAGCACCACAGCGCCTGGCTTAACCATGTCCGCCGTTAGGATGTTTCGCTTGCCAACGGCCGCCACAATGACATCGGCTTGTAGTGTGATGGCTTTCAAATTCTGGGTGGCGCTGTGGCAGATGGTGACAGTGGCATTCTTTTGCAAAAGCATCAAGGCCATGGGCTTGCCAACAATGTTGCTTCGGCCAATCACGACAGCATGCTTGCCTTTCAGTTCATACCCAATACTCTCCAGCATCTTCATGCAGCCATAGGGCGTGCATGGCCAAAAACCAGGTATGCCCGTCATCAGTGCACCAGCGCTTGCAATGTGGAAGCCATCGACGTCTTTAGCGGGCGAAATGGCTTCAATCACTTTTTGTGCATCAATGTGTTCTGGCAAGGGCAGTTGTACCAAGATGCCGTGAATGCTTGTGTCTTGATTGAGTGCGTCGATTCGATTTAGCAATGCTGCCGCTGTCAGGGAAGCAGGATGCTTTTCTAAGATGGAGTGCAGGCCACAGTCTTCGCAGGCCTTCACCTTGTTGCGCACATAGACTTGGCTGGCTGGGTTTTCGCCAACCAAAATGACGGCCAAGCCAGGTGTGATGCCCCTGGCTTTCAGCGCAGTGGCTCGCTTTGTGACATCTGCTCGCAATGTTTGAGAGAGGGCGTTGCCGTCAATTTTTTGGGCTGTCATGGGTTGCTTGTTTTCAAGGTCATTGAAATGATATCGTCATGTAAAAACGCCCGCGAGTTGGTGTGTCACGGGCGTTCAGATGGGCCTGCTGAAGGCTAAACAGTCTTTAGCCCTTGGGGGCGTTTTGACCCAAAGCAATTTTGAGTAAATCGGCAACGGTATTGGCGTTCAGCTTTTCCATGATGTTGGCACGGTGAGCTTCAACGGTTTTGATGCTGATGCCCAGATCGTCGGCAATTTGTTTGTTCAAGCGACCGGCTACGATGCGCTCAAGCACTTGTGCTTCACGGCCTGTGAGTTTGGACAGCAAGGCATCGCGGTTGGCAGCATTTTGATGATCGGAAAAAGACTCGCGAGCACTGTCGAGCATGCGTTCGACCAGGCTGACCAAATCATCTTCTTTGAAGGGCTTCTGGATAAAGTCCATGGCCCCTTTTTTCATGGTGTCAACAGCCATGGGCACATCGCCGTGGCCAGTGATGAAGACGATGGGAAGAGGTGAGCGACGCTCAACCAATTTGTCCTGAAGTTCTAGGCCTGTCATACCGCCCATCCGAATGTCGACGATCAAGCAAGCCACCTCACGGGGGTCGTAACGGCTGAGGAATGACTCCGCTGAGTCAAAACATCTGACGCGGTAGTCTTTGCCCTCTAAGAGCCACTGCAGAGAGTCGCGAACGGCTTCATCGTCATCGACAACGTAAACAGTTCCTTTTTTGGGTATCAAACTCATGGTGGTTCCCAGTTTTACTTGCTAATTCAATGTTTTCAGTTGGTCGTGACGGGTATCCAGAAGGAGAAGCAACAACCAACAACTTCGTCGGCATTGTAGAGGTTCTCAGCCGTGATTCTGCCTAGGTGCGATTCGACGATGGTTCGGCACAGGTTAAGTCCAATGCCCATGCCTTCGTCTTTGGTAGAAAAGAAAGCTTCGTAAAGGCGCTCCATCACTTGAGGCGGCAAGCCTTTTCCTGTGTCACTGACCGAAAAAAGAACTGTATGTTGGGTGTCCAAGACTTTGGGGACGACCCTCAATTCCACATGTCGACGGCCAATTGGGCGTTCCGCGTTGTCTATTGACTCTGCTGCATTTTTCATCAAATTAATTAAAACTTGTTCAATCAAGATGGGGTCCACGCTCAGTTGAGGCAATCGCGCTGCGACGTAATGCGACAGGCGAACATTGCGGCGCCGGAGTTCAATTTCTGCCAATTCAACTGCTTCATTGACCATGTTGACGACTGAGGAGGGCGTCCGATTGGGCTCGCTGCGTTTCACAAAAGAGCGAATTCGGTGAATGATTTGTCCTGCGCGCTGGGCTTGGTGCGATGTTTTTTCCAAGGCCCAAATCAGATCGGCTTCTTCAATTTGCTTTCCTTTAATGCGGGACAACAAGCCATTGCAATAGTTGGTAATGGCCGTCAGTGGTTGGTTGAGTTCGTGAGCTACGCTCGATGCCATTTCGCCCATGGTGATAAGTCGACTGGCGTTTTGCGCTCGTTCTGCTTGTTGGGATGACAACTCTTCAGCCTGCCTGCGAGCTGTGATGTCTGTGGCAATGACCAATTGGGCAAGTCGACCATCGGCCCAGTTGATATAACGGGTGCGAATTTCTAACCATTTGGCCAGATGCGCCAAATAAATTTCAGCGCGTTCAGCAGGGGCAACCGTGAGACTTTCTGTAGGCAAGCCTGCCAATGCATCGACATCGTCCATTTCGGTTTCTGAGTTTCTGACGTCCAGCATGCCAGCTGTTTCAACCAAATTCAAATGGCCCACTGTGTCAGTGCCAAACCATTGCCGATACAACTTGTTTGCAAATAACAATTCGGCGCTGCCCAGTGGCGCAACTGAAACAGACGCGTCCA
>JBIIJK010000127.1:0-3354 GCA_044233865.1 Limnohabitans sp. | reverse complement strand
CTGAACATGGTGGAGTTTTATTACCCCGAAGAAATCGTGGCCTTCGAGCGCGATTTTGTAGAAGCCCAAAAAGCCGCCTACATGGAAACATGTTTAGAAGACGATGAAATTGCAGAACGCATGGATGCGGGCCGCAAAGCTCTGATGCAGCGGGGCGACAACGAAGTGGGTCCTTACCAAAGTCCCATGGAAGACGGCATGCAACATTTTCACGAGTGGTATCGCAACAAGATGAGCGCATCAATGAACGAAGCTTCAAGCGACTAAGCTGCATGCAAGCGCTCTGGATGGTCTTAGCCTCGCTGTTTTTTTCAGTCATGAGTGTGTGTGTGAAATTTGCAGCCGAGCACTTCAGCACCTTTGAATTGGTTTTCTATCGCGGGGCCATTGGTACCTTGCTCATGATCTATGCGTGTCAGCGCAAAGGCATTTCACTTCTGACAAGAGTGCCCAGAATGCACACTTGGCGAGCATTCACGGGGGTGGTGTCTTTGGCGGCATGGTTCTATGCCATTGCTTATCTGCCCTTGGCCACGGCCATGACCTTGAACTACATGAGTGGTATTTGGGTGGCTGCTTTTTTGGTGGGCGCCACGCTTTGGAAAGGCCATCTTCTGGATGTGAAACGCCAGCTGCCTGTGGTGCTCAGTGTGGTGATCAGCTTTTTGGGCGTGGTCATGATTCTTAGGCCCACCTTCGAACAAAACCAAGTGATTGCAGGATTGGTAGGCTTAGCCTCCGGCATGATTGCCGCCATGGCCTACATTCAAGTCGCTGAGCTTGGCAGAGAAGGCGAGCCTGTTGAGCGCACAGTCTTTTATTTTTCATTGGCAGCCGCCGCATCGGGCGCACTTGTGATGCTGTTCATGGGCACCAGTGAATGGATCTGGCCAGAAGCTTGGCTGTTGTTGCCCATTGGTATCTTGGCCGCGCTGGGCCAATGGTGCATGACCCGCGCCTACAACGATGGGGCCACCATGGTCGCCGCTAACTTGCAATACTCCGGCATTGTTTTTTCAGCCTTGTTTGGCTTGTTTTTATTTGGCGATCAAATACCATGGATCGGTTGGGGTGGTATTGTGATCATTGTTTTAAGTGGCATTGCAGCCACCGCCTTAAGTGGCCGAAACAAGGCAAGCACACCCTCTTAATTGCAAACTGACAAGGACCAAAGGAATCGACATGTACACCACACTCATTTCCGTTCAACAACTCAAAGACTTGAAGACTGCTGGCAAAGCTTGCATGGTGTTTGATTGCACAGGCGACCTCATGAAACCCGAAATGGCGGACACCCTGTTTGCCACGGTTCGCATTCAGGGTGCACAGCAAGCTCATTTAGATCGCAACCTCAGCACGCACGGTTCATCGGCCCTCAATGGCGGCAGACACCCACTGCCCTCGCGCGAAGAAGTGGCCACATGGTTAGGCAGTTTAGGTTTTGAAAACCATATGCAGGCTGTGGTGTACGACCGCAATGGCGCTAACTACTGCGGCCGCATGTGGTGGATGATGAAATGGTTGGGTCACGATGCAGTGGCCGTTTTAGATGGCGGTCTTCAGGCTTGGGAAGCATCAGGCGGGGCCGTTGAGAAAGGTGCACCTGCAGCGCTCAAGCCTATCGCCAGCAAGTTTGAATTGAAATCAGCTTTGCGCGAATGGATCAGTACTGATCAATTAGCACCTCAAGTGGGGCACCCCAATTTAACCTTGATCGATGCCCGCGCTGGTGCGCGCTATCGCGGCGAGGTGGAGCCCCTCGATCCTGTGGCTGGCCACATACCAGGCGCATTAAACAGACCTTTTGCCGAAAACCTTGGCGCAGATGGCTTCTTCAAATCGCCAGAAGTATTGAAAGCTGAATTTGAAAAGCTTTTAGCAGGCAGAGACCCCTCCACTGTGGTTCACCACTGCGGGAGTGGGGTCAGTACGGTGCCCAATATTTTGGCCATGGAAATTGCCGGTTTAGGTATCACGCGCTTGTACCCTGGCAGTTGGAGCGAGTGGTGCAACACACCCGGACTGCCCTGCGCAAAGGGTTAAGAGTGCTGTCTCAATGCGTGGCGAAAGAATGCGCCAACACACTGACCGCGCTCACCAACGCAATGCCACTCATCAGCCAAACAATTTGCGCTGCGGTCTCACGTGAACTTAAACGTTTTTGCAATTGCGGAATTAAATCGGCCAGTGCCACATAAATAAAACTGCTGCTGGCAATGGCCAGCATGTAGGGCAAAACGCCATGCAGTTGGTCTAGCAACGCATAGCCAACCATTCCCCCCAAAGCCGTAATGGCGCCCGCCAGTGAAACTTTCAAGACGGCAGTTTGCCGGCTTTGGGAGCCCTGGCGCAGCACCACCAAATCGCCCATGTGATGGGGCACTTCGTGGGCCAAAACAGCCAAAGCCGCTACCACGCCTAACTTCAAATCGACCATGAAGGCAGAGGCAATCAGGACACCATCTCCAAAACAGTGAACGCTGTCGCCAGCTAAGATAGCCCAGCCACCAGCCTGCGGCTTTGCGCGTGCATCTGAATCGTGTGGTGTATCGGTAGCATGTGAATGGGCGTGATCATGGGCGTGAGCCTCATGATGATCATGGCCATGGTGTGCATCGCCGTGGTGATGCTCGTGGCCGTGGTGCCAGAGTTCTGCCTTATCGAGCAAGAAGAAAAACAACAAACCAAACAACAAGGTCATAAACAAGTTGTGGGGTTCTACACCTGCTTCGAAGGCTTCAGGCAAGAGGTGCAAAAAAGCTGTGGCCAGCAGTGCACCTGCAGCCAAGCTCAGCATGTGTTGGGTATAGCGACTCACAATGCCAAAGCTAAGCCAGGCTGCCAACCAAACACTTCCAATACCAGCGGCCAGGGTGCCTACCAAAATAGCCAATAAGGTCATTCAATTTCCAAATGAAGCCCAGACAGATGCTGCGCAAAGGCTGAATTATGCCTGTCTGCTTGCTTGAAGCCGTTGGATCAAGCTGCCTCTTGAATCACAACGTCGACAGGCACACCCCATAACTCAGCATGCGCTTGCAGGTTTTGGATGTCTTGTTGTGCCCATTGGCCTCGGATGTAGCCCAAAGCCACCACCCTACCGGCCTCATAACCCCAACCAGCCGAGGTGACCTCACCCACAAATTGACCTGCCACACTCAATGGCTCACCACCCCACAAATAATGGTGAGCTTCTTTCACAACAACTTTGACAAGCTTTTTCTCAGGTTTAAATGTTGCTTGTGCTTTTTTGGCCAGCAAGGCTTTTTTGCCTTTAAAGTCAATTGTCTTATCGAGTTTCACACCCGCCCATAAACCCGCCTCAAAGGGCGTTTCATCGGGCCCTATTTCCGC
>JBIIJK010000126.1:0-3359 GCA_044233865.1 Limnohabitans sp. | reverse complement strand
CTGTTTGCTGAAGTGCTAGAGGAACTTAATGAAAAGCAGGTTGAAGCAATACGCTCAACTGGCGCTGGTTTTTTTAACGTTTTAATCATGGCTGTATTGCCGCAGGTTTTTGCTCGCTTCATTGGGCTGAGTGCTTACCAGTTTGACTCTAATCTGCGCAACTCCACCATGGTCGGCATTGTGGGTGGAGGCGGTATTGGCGCAGCGCTCTTTACCGCTTATCAGCGCTTTGATTACGACGTTGTGTTGACGATTCTTATCGTCATCATTGTGCTGATCATGCTGGCGGAGTTGCTGGCAAATAATTTAAAGAAGATTTTTCGGTGAATCGTCCGCTTCAAATTATCAATGAGCGAAATTGGGAACGTTTTAGTTCAACCGAGCGCATAGGCCGCTCGACCTTCTACATCGTTACTGTGGTGGCTTTTATCTGGGCTCTTAAAAAAATTGAAGTTATTCCAGAGTTTTTGTATGACGCGCCTGAGCAGACAGCCGACCTGTTCAAGCGCATGTGGCCGTTTGATTGGAAGTTTTACCCAGACAATATTCATCCCGCCTTGATAGAAACTTTTCACATCGCTACGCTTGGCACTTTGATTTCACTTCTCATTGCTGTGCCATTGGCTTTTTTGGCAGCTCGCAATTTCACTTCGAACAAAACACTTAACTGGATTGCTCAATTCATCTTTGTTTCGACGCGCTCGGTCAATTCGTTGATCTGGGCCTTGCTGTTTGTCGCCATCTTTGGACCGGGGGCTCTGGCTGGGGTGCTTTCCATTGCGTTTCGATCTATTGGTTTTGTTGGCAAGTTGTTTGGCGAGGCCATTGAAGAAGCAAATCGGGGAACGATCGAGGCTCTGACGGCCAGTGGCGCACCGCGCAGCATGGTGCTGGTCAAGGGTTATTGGCCGCAGGTGAGCCCAGCATTTTGGTCGGTAGCCTTACTGCGTTGGGATATCAACATTCGCGAATCTGCCGTCTTGGGGCTCGTTGGCGCGGGAGGGATCGGTGTGGCGCTTGATAGCGCCATGAATAACCTTTATTGGGATCAGGTCGGCTTAATTTTGGCAATCATTTTCACGGTTGTCATCATTACCGAGATTGTGACCTCGGCCATTCGCTCCCGAATTCTTTAGATGCTGCAAGCCACTCGCTTCTCATCGTATTCCTGAATAGTCATTAAGTGCTTTTCCCATTAATATGGCGGGATCTTTAAGCACTTAACTTTAGACAAGCTCATGAAAACAAATTTGATTAGACAAGCTATTTCAGCTGCAGCGTTAGCTTTCTTAGGCTGTAGCGCCCAATTAGTTCAAGCAGGAACAGTTACGGTTATCACCTCATTTCCCAAAGAACTGACGCAAATTTACAAGACTGCCTTTGAAAAAGCCAACCCTGACATCAAGATTGAGATTTTGAATAAAAACACGGTGCAAGGTATGGCTTATGTTCGTGAGTTGCCAATAGGGCAAAGGCCAGAGGTTTTCTGGGCCTCGGCCCCAGATGCCTTCGAAGTCATGTCTGGTCTGAAGTTGCTTGAACCCATTGGTGAATTGGCCAACAAATCAGCACCCGCCAAGGTGGGCTCCTATCCCATCAATGCACCAAACAACATGTACCTTGGACAAGCCTTGGCTGGCTATGGTCTGATGTTGAATACGCGTTACATGTCAGCTAACAAGTTACCGGCCCCCAAGCAATGGGTAGACTTGATTAAGCCCGAGTACTTTGGCCACGTAGCCATGAGCTCCCCCTCACGCTCGGGCACCACACACTTAACCGTTGAAACGCTTTTGCAAGGTGAAGGTTGGGAAAAGGGCTGGCGTCAACTTCTGCAAATTTCAGGTAACTGCGCAGCCATTACGGAAAGAAGTTTTGGCGTGCCCGATGGTGTCAACAATGGCCAGTTTGGCATTGGGTTAGTGATTGACTTTTTTGGTTTGGCCGGTAAGTTCTCTGGTTTCCCAGTAGATTTTGTCTACCCAGACGTCACAGCGGTAGTCCCTGCCAGTATTGCGCTGGTCTCAGGCAGCAAAAATGCGGTCGAAGCGCGCAAGTTCATCAGTTACACAGTTTCGCAGCAAGGGCAAGAGTTGCTCTACAACCCCAAAATTTCTCGCTTGCCCATCTTGCCACCCGAAGCGATGGGCGGCAAAACGCCAGCGGGTTATCCCAACCCTTTTGAAATTGCCAAGCGCGCTAAGGTCCAGTTCAACTCCGACTTGTCTGAAGACCGCTACAACGTTGTCTCAGCCATGTTTGACCAAACCATCACCTTCCGGTTGAAAGAACTCCAAGCTGCAACCAAGGCTATTCATGCAGCCGAAGCTGCCTTGGCTCGTAAACCAAACGCCAATGCGGCAGAGCTTGTTAAGCAAGCACGCGAAGTCGCCTTCAGTCCTGTCGTGAATGTGCAGAAAGCAGCTGACAAAGAATTTTTGGCTTTGTTTGCAGCCAACAAAAAAGATGCTGCAGTCAGCAAAAGCGTGACTGGTTTAGAAAACCACTGGAACAACAGCGCGCGCCAAAACTACGAGCGTGCAAAGAGCTTGGCAGAGCAAGCGCTGGCCGCTGCTAAGTAAGCCCTAGGCCCACACTATGGCTATGAATGGGCAGGCTGCCATGCAGCCGCAAGGGACAGCACGTCCTCAAACTGGGTGGGCAGATGTGCGCCCCGGTGTTTGGCTGGCCGGTGGTCTGGTGTTGGTTTTCTTGTTGCTGTTTTTTGTATTGCCCGTAGCGCGTGTGTTCATAACGGCCTTCTTAGACGGCGACAACAGTTTCACTCTTGGACATTTCAGCGCTTTCTTTTCGCAAGACTTGATGCGCGAGTCGTTCATGAATAGCTTGTATGTGGCTGTCATGTCAGCCATTTTTGCAGCGCTGATTGCGGTCCCGCTAGCCTACTTCACAGTTCGGTTTGATTTTAGGGGTGCGCTTCTCATTCAAACTTTGGGGGTGTTGCCACTTATCATGCCGCCCTTTGTGGGTGCGGTGGCACTGCAACTTATTTTCGGGCGCTCTGGCACCTTGAACTTGTTGCTGAACGATGCGTTTGGTTTCACGCTGCCCATCATGGAAGGTCTGAATGGCGTCATCTTTGTGGAGGCCATCCATTACTTTCCTTTCATACTCATGAACCTCACTGTGGCACTGCGAAACATTGATGGTGCCATGGAAGAGGCTGCCATGAATCTGGGGTGCAAAGGTTGGCGCTTGTTTTGGCGGGTCATTTTTCCATTGGGACTGCCAGGTTTTGTAGCGGGTGCATCCTTGGTATTTGTCAAAGTGTTCGATGACTTGGGCACGCCATTGGTCATGGGTCAAACCAACATGCTGGCACCTCAAGCCTACTTGCG
>JBIIJK010000010.1:0-45059 GCA_044233865.1 Limnohabitans sp. | reverse complement strand
TTCACTACCTCATTCCTAAGTATCCACAAGCTTTGGCCTTGCGTTACAAAATCAAAGATGTCAACAGCCACACAGACGAAACCATGCTGGAGGCCATAGCGCGCTTTAGGGGCGCGATTCAAAGTGGCGGCAGAGTGAACAACACCAAGGCCGCTGAAATTGTGATTCACGATTTCAGATCAGCGGCCCTTGGGCGCATCACCCTAGAGACGCCCGCTGAGTTTGCAGAGTGGCTTGCCTCTGGTTTAAAAGCCGATGCCGATAGGGCGCTTCGCAAAGAAGCGCTTCAAAAAGAAAAGAAAACAGCTCGCAAAGCCAAGCCTAAGAATTGACCAGGCTTTATTAAGGCTGAATTAAGAGAACCGGCACTTTGGAGGCGCTTGCAACTCTGTGGGCAACAGAGCCCATGAGCGTGTCTCCCCATGCTGAGCGGCCTTTGGTGCCCATGATGATCATGTCAAACCCGCCAACTTTGGCTTCTTTGAGAATTTGTGCGCTGGGGTGCCCAAACTTGATGGCCATGTCGTGAGCGACATTGGCTTTGTTGAGAAACCGAATGGCCCAGGCTAAGTGTGTGTCGGCGCCTTCGCGTAGGTAGTCGTCAACCGCACCTTTTTGCGTGTACTTTTTGAAAAGTTTGAGCGCTGAGTCGTCTTGGACGGTAAGTAGCGTGATGTGATTCTCGCCCTTGGTGTTTTTGAAAAGCGAGACCGTGTATTTCACGGCAGCCTGAGAAGCCTTGGAGCCGTCAACAGCAATTAAGAATTTCATGTCCATCTTTCAAAGTGATGGACAGATGGTAGGCATTCAGTTTTTGAACGCCTTGATATAGATCAAATTTTATTTGTCTAGCTTGATACCGGTCTCTTGAACAATGTTGTTCCAGCGGCTTTGAATTCGCTTTTGCCAAGCCTGTGTTTCTTCAAGGTTCATGTCAAAGTAAACACCGCCAGCAACTTTGACCTTGTCCATCACATCAGGGTGATTGGCTGCTTTCAAAATGGCGGCATTGAGTCTGCGCTGTGCTGCCACCGGCGTGCCAGTGGGCACGGCATAGACCGTGTAACTTTGCAACTCCAAATCTTTCAGGCCTTGCTCTTCCATGGTAGGCACGTTGGGCAACAGTGGCAATCTATTAGCGCCAAACACACCCAATGGAATGAGTTTGCCTGATGCAATGAAGGGCGCTACTTCGCTGTAAAAAGCCGAGACCAATTGAACTTGTCCTGAAGCGGCATCTGTCATGGCTGCTACGTTTGACTTGTAGGGCACATATTGCATTTTGTTGCCCGTGCGCACAGCAAACGCAGCGCATACAAAGTGTCCGACAGTGGCTGTTCCGCTGCCACCGCAATCGGCGGGTGTACTTTTTGCCTTCATGTAGGCTATCAACTCTGGCACTGTCTTAATGCCCAACTGAGAGTTGACCATCAAGATGGGGTAGCCTGCAATGGTGAGGCCCACCACTGAAAAGTCTTTAATGGGGTCGTATCGAACCGGTACACCCAGCTGCCCAATAAGGCCCAGCTCGTTTTGGCTGCCCATGAAAAGGGTATGGCCATCGGCATCGGATTTGGCGGCTGCATCGCCTGCAATGGCGCCAGAGGCCCCAGGCTTGTTTTCCACCATGATGGGCTGACCCAGCTCAGCCTGCAAATGAGGCTGGTGCCTTCTGGCGTAAATATCAACAATGCCGCCAGGTGCGTTCGATGTGATGAGCTTGATGGGCTTGGTCGGCCAAGTTTGAGCGCCAGCCGTAAGGCTGCACAAGCTCAAACTGAGAACCCAAGCAAAGGAAAAAGGTTTGAGCTTTGGCATTGAAGTCTTTCTATTCTTTGACGGATCCCGTCATACCAGAAACGTAATACTCTACAAAAAACGAATAAATGAAGGCAACGGGCAGTGAGCCAAATAGCGCACCAGCCATGAGGGCGCCCCAGTGGTAAACATCGCCTTCGACCAATTCAGTGACCACGCCAACCGGCACTGTTTTGAATTCACTGGATGAAATGAAAGTGAGTGCATAAATGAACTCATTCCATGAGAGCGTGAATGCAAAAATTCCAGCGGAGATGAGGCCGGGTACTGAAAGAGGCAAGATGATCTTGACCAAGATTTCCCAACGGTTGGCACCGTCGATCATGGCGCACTCTTCCAATTCAAATGGAATGCTTCGGAAGTAACCCATGAGCAACCAAGTACAAAATGGAATGAGAAAGGTCGGGTAGGTGAGGATCAGCGCCAAGCGGGTATCAAACAATCCCAACTCAAACACAACCGAAGCCAGGGGGATGAACAAGATGGAAGGCGGTACAAGGTAGGCTAAGAAAATAGCAAGGCCTGTGTTTTTGGCACCTTTAAAGCGCAAACGTTCAATGGCGTAGGCAGCTAAGACAGAAGCAAACAGCGAGAAGAAGGTGGCCGTGACAGAGACCAACACAGTGTTCCACATCCACTGTGGGTAGGCGGTGCGAAAGAGCAACTTTTCAACGTGCGCCAGCGTTGGGTTGATGATCCAAAAAGGATTGCCATCGCGCGACAGCAATTCGTTGTCGGGTTTGAAAGCGGTAATGCCCATCCAATAAAACGGGAAGAGCAAGACGAACAAAAACGCTACGAGTGGAAAATAGGTTTTGAAAAGCTTGGTGGCATTGCTGTCCAAATAGGACATGCCCACATTGTCTTGAATATCTTTGCTCATTTGTCGCTACCGCCTTGTTGCCATGTGCGGCGTTGAAGTCCGAAATAACTAAAGAGAATGGCGGCCAACAAGAAGGGCACCATGGCAATGGCAATGGCCGCGCCCTCTCCCAATGCGCCACCCGAAATGGCGCGCTGGAATGAGAGTGTGGCCATGAGGTGGGTGGCATTCAAAGGGCCGCCTCGTGTCAGCACATAGATCAGTTGGAAGTCTGTGAAGGTAAACAGCACAGAGAAGGTCATGGTGACCGCAATAATGGGTGTGAGCAGGGGCAAGGTGACATGCCAGAACTGCTGCCAAGGGGTGGCGCCATCAATGGCGGACGCCTCATAGTAAGAAGGCGAAATGGTTTGCAAACCCGCCAGCAAGGTAATGGCCACAAAGGGCACGCCGCGCCAAACGTTGGCCGACAGTGTGGCTAACCGGGCGTTCCACGGTGAGCCTAAAAAGTCAATGTAGGTGTCGATCCAGCCCATTTTGACCAGCGCCCAGCTGATGATGGAAAACTGGGAATCGAAAATCCACCAGAAAGCAATGGCTGAGAGTGCCGTTGGCACAATGTAGGGCAGCAAAATAACGGCCCTGAAAAAGGATTTAAAACGAAGATTTCTGTTCAACAACAAAGCCAACCAAAGTCCCAAAAAAAACTTGAGCACGCTGGCCACTGTGGTGTAGAACATGGTGTTAAACAACGCCAGTTGAGTAACGCTGTCGCTCATTAGGAAAATGTAGTTTTCAAAACCAATCCATTGGCCAGCACGGCCAATTTTGGTGTCGGTAAAACCAAGCCAAACACCCAAGCCGAGAGGGTATGTCAGAAACAGCAACAGCAAGAGTGCTGCTGGCATCATAAAGATCAAGCCGAGCACATTGCGGCTGTTCTGAATTCTCTCAAGCAAGGGTGTCATGGATACTTATCAGTTTATAAGAAGATCAAACTTTGTAGTAACGCTCGGCACGCTTCTGTGCGCGCTCTGCAGCTTCTTTCGGTGTTTTAGAACCGCTAGCAGCTTCAGCCACCATGTTGACCACAATGAAGTCGGCACCGGCGCCAGCTGAGGCATAACCCATCTTGCCTGCATAGCCAGCGGGACGCATGTTTTTCACGCAATCGCGGTAGGCTGTGTGCTTTGGATCGGAGGTCCAGACGGCAGACTTGGTATAGAAGTCCAACGGAGGGGCAATGTAGCCACCAGAGGCTGTGAGCCACGGATCGAATTGCTCTTTTTCCATCATGAAGCGCAAGAACTCTTTGGCTGCATTCGGAAACTTGGTGTACTTCATGATCATTTGGTTGAAGAACAGGTGTGACTCAGTAGGCGTGCCTACTGGGCCGACAGGGTAAGCTGCGTGGTGAACGTCAGAATTCAATGCGCGTACTTTGTCATCTGTCGATGTTTTGGTCGCGTAGTAAATTGAGATGCCGTTGTTGGTCACGCTAACTTGACCGTCCAAGAACGCTTTGTTGTTGTTGGGGTCGAGCCATGACAAGGTGCCAGGTGGGAACGTGGCGTACATCTCTTTGGCGTATTCCAAAGCCTTGATGGTCTCGGGGCTGTCAATGACCACCTTGTTGTTGGCATCAACCAATTTGCCACCAAATGCCCACATGAGCCAGTTGCACCACAAGCCATCACCTGTGGCATTGCCGAGGGCAAAGCCACCAGGGGTGCCTTTTTCTTTGAGGGCTTTGAGCATTTTGAGGAAACCGTCGGTGTCCTTAGGGAATGTGTCAAAACCTGCCGCTTTAAGGTGGCTTTGACGGTAAACCATCATGGCACCTGCGGCACCGAGTGGAACGCCAATCCATTTTTTCCCATCGGGCTTTAAGTAAGCGTTGCATGAAGGGAAGAAGCCGCCGTATTTTTTGCCCAAGTACTCGCACAGATCTGTGACGTCGAGTAATTTCTCTGGGTACAAATTGGCATCGTCGTTGGTGGACAAAATGATGTCAGGACCGGCACCGGTGTTGGCCGCTACAGCTGCCTTGGGGCGAACATCTTCCCAACCTTCGTTGTCAACACGCACTTCAATGCCAGTGGCGGCCGTGAACTTCTTCACGTTGGCCATGTAGGCGTCAATGTCGCCTTGCACAAATCGGCTCCAGCGCAAGACGCGCAGCTTGGCACCTTTTTCAGGCTTGAAGCTTAGATTTTGGGCTTGTACTGCAGGGCTTACAGCCATGCCCAGTGTGGTGGAGGCTGCCGCTACGCCGGCTGAGCTTTCCAGAAAGTTTCGTCGATTGAGTTTTGCCATGAAATGTCTCCTTTAGAGTGGTTTAGCGACGTGAGAGAAACTATGTTGAAGTGATTCAGAAATTAGGCGACCAAGCGCATGCCAGTGCCAGCATCAAAGACGTGTGAGCGTGCCATATCGGGTTGCAAATGAATGGTGCTACCCAACTTAAACTCATGACGCTCACGGAAAACAGCAGAAAACTCAACACCTTCGTGTCGGCAAGCGACAAAGGTGTCCATGCCTGTAGGCTCCATGACGGCCACATGCGCAGAAATGCCGGCACCATTGACCAAGCTGAGGTGCTCAGGGCGGGTGCCGAAAACCACAGGCTGACCGTTCTGACCTTGAACAGGGCGGGGCAAGTCAAGTCTCAAACCATCGTTCAATTCAACTTGGCATTGACCGGCGTTGACCAGCAACTTGCCTGGCAAGAAGTTCATGGCGGGAGAGCCAATGAAACCTGCAACAAACTGATTCGACGGAAAGTCGTAAAGCTCTAGAGGCGATCCGGTTTGCTCAATGCGGCCATCGCGCATGACCACAATTTGATCGCCCATGGTCATGGCTTCAATTTGATCGTGCGTGACGTAGATGGAGGTGGTTTGCAGGCGCTGATGCAGTTCTTTGATTTCACTGCGCATGGCCACTCGAAGCTTGGCATCAAGGTTGGACAGGGGCTCGTCAAACAAAAACACTTGGGGGTCGCGAACAATGGCACGGCCCATGGCCACACGCTGGCGTTGTCCGCCAGAGAGTTGGCGCGGGTAACGCTCAAGCAAAGAGCCTAAAGCCAAGATGTCTGCAGCACGGGCTACTTTCTTGTCAATTTCTTCTTGCGGGCGTTTGGCAAGAGTGAGCGAAAAGGCCATGTTTTGGCCCACGGTCATGTGGGGGTAGAGCGCATAGTTTTGAAAAACCATGGCAATGTCGCGTTCTTTGGGGGGCAGGTCGTTGACTTGGCGGTTGCCAATGTGAATTTCGCCGCTGCTAATTTCTTCTAGGCCGGCAATCATGCGAAGCAATGTGGACTTGCCGCAACCAGAGGGGCCCACTAAAACGGTGAATGAGCCGTCTTTGATCTCAATGTCGACACCGTGAAGGATGGGGACTTCGCCAAAGTTCTTTTTGACGGTACGGATCGATACACTGGCCATTGGCAAATCCCTAGAAAAACGCCCCACTGGTTTTGATGACCACGGGCAAACTGCTAAAACTAGGGTGCAGTATCACACTCTTAAAGGGTATTTCTTATCCAAGATTACCCTAGTTGGTCAGACCAAATTGGGTGTTAGGTGTCAAGACTTGAACAGTCCCAATTTGTACAGATCAAAATTCTTGGCATTGGGTAGCACCGTATTGACATCGGTGGCACTCACACCAAACCAGGCGGCCAATTCAGCCCCTAATTGGTCAACAGCGGTACTGGGTAACAAGCGGCCACTGCCAACTTGTTGAGTGTGCGTCAGCCCAATTTCAGGGGCTGTGCCTAAAAATTTCCCCCCATTGACAGCGCCACCCATCACAAAGTGGTGGCTTCCCCAGCCGTGGTCTGAGCCATCTCCGTTAGAGGTCAGGGTGCGGCCAAAGTCAGAAGCAGTGAATGCAGTGACTTGAGAGCCCTTACCTAGGCTGGTCATGGCATCGTCAAATTCTTTCATGGCATTGCTTAATTTTTGAAGCAAGGGGGGGTGCTGGGTGGCTAAAAAATCATGCAGGTCAAAGCCGCCCATGCCCACCATGAAGACCTGCCGTTTCATGCCGAAGGTAGCTTGCTGCTCGATCATTCTGGCAACCATTTTGAGCTGTGCCGAAAGGGTGTTGGTAGCGGAGCTTGGAAAGAGAGCGTTCATGCTTGCACTGGCTGTAGAGCCAATGGCTGAAACAATGCCATCGTAGGTGTCAAGCGCGCGTTTGGTCACGGTGGTGTAGTCGCTTGCCATCGGCAATGAACTCTGCTGCGTGATCAGGGTTTGCAAGGCTGCTGCGCAATTGGTCGATCCAAAAAGTGATTTCCCTTTAATGGCATTGATCGTGGTAGCGCCTGTTGAACTCATTTGATAAGAGATGGCGTTTTGTCCCGACAAAAAGAGGGCATTGCCATTGATGGAAATACACGTGAGTGTTGATTTGCTGTTGTTGTTCAAAAGCAAGTCGGCAGCACGGCCGCCCCAACCCTTAGCGCCGCCTTCCGTTTGAAAGGAAGACTGCCAATAGGCTTGCTGATCGTTGTGTGAAAACAGTTTGGGAGGCAAGGGAACTGATTTATTGTCGTACTGAAGACGGCTGGTGGGAACGACCAGTGGGCCCACATTCATCAAGATCGAAGCTCGTTTATTTTCAAACAAAGTTTTCAGGGCGCTCATCTCCGGGTTCAAGGCCATCTGCCGTCCATCGCTAAGCGCAGTGGACAAAGCAGTGGCAGAAAGTGCGTTGCGGCCAATCGCTATACCGTCGTAGACAGTGCCTGAGGTCGGTGTCCCTTTGCGAATGTTGAAATAGTTGGTGTGAGTCGCTACGTCATAGGGAATGACAGTGTTGTAGTGATCGTTGGCACCGTATAAAAATATGCAAACCAAAGCTTTGTAATCGTTGGCCGATTGGGCTGCGGCATCGGCCATCAATCCCAGGCTGGTCGCCATTGGAATGCTGACGCGCTGCAGTGCCAGCGCAGCAGTGCTCTTGAGCAAGCCTCTGCGAGTTAAATTTGAATGCTTTTTCTGTGTCATGGCATTACCTTTGAATCAGGTAGTCGGTGCTGCTCATCACCATCAGAACAGCTGCATAGATGCGGTTGAGAAGGCCAGTTTCAGTGGCTGCCGAGATGCTGTTGATGGCGTTGGCAATCAGGCTTTGATTGGCCGGGGTGAGTGCGCCAGAAGCCAGACAAAGATTGAGATGGGCAACCAAGGCTGCAGGATCTGTGGCCAATGCTTTTTCTGTGCTGTAGTCGGCTTTGATGTTGCGCGCATTGTTCACAGTGCCCGCCATGTAATTGACATAGCCCACCACGGTAGGCTCGGTGAGTATCTGAAACTCTGGAGCCACCAGATTTTGCGATGCCACTTGCGTATTCGGTGGCACATAGCCCGGCCTGAAAAAGTTGAACACAGAGGGTGATCGCATGGGCATCTGACCTAACGAGGTGTCTGCGTCTGTGTAGCCCAAAGTCCATGCGCCATCGGTAGATGTGGCGCGAAAGGTGTGACCCCATTGAAGCAGCCTCACCATTGGTTCTGAGAGTTTTCCAAAGCTTGCGGGTGGGTTGACTTGGCGAGCTTCGGTGTCCATCAAGATGGCAGACCAGACGGCTTTCATATCGCCCCTAACGCCCTTGCCATTGTTAATAAATAGGTTGGCAACGCGAGCAACATAAGCAGGCGATGGATTGCTGGTCACCAGACGTTGAATGAGTTGCTTGGAAATAAAAGGGGCTGTGTTCTTGTGATTAAAAAGTGTGTCAAGCGCAATTTTTAAGCTTTCAACGCCAGGCGTGCCAGCTGGAATGGTGACGCCTAAAAATTTCTTTTCTTCTGGGCTGTGCAAATTGGGGTTGAGCATCATGGGCAAGCCATGCCGATAGGCTGCGTTGGCTAATTCACCGGTAGCGTCTGTGCCTGTGGCCGTATTCCAGCCTGTGAACACTCTGGCAAGTCCTTGAGTGTCTGAGTTGTCATAGCTTTCAATGGGCTTGCCTTGCGAATCCAATTGAAGGGTGCCATCAATGTTTAATTGGTACAGGCCAATGGTGAACAGTTGCATCACTTCTCGCGCATAGTTTTCATCGGGAGAGCGTCCCGTTTTGGCATCGTATTTCTGATTGCCCTTCATGTTCAAATAAGTGCCCATGGCCGATGACAGCGTGACGTTTTCTAAGAGCGTTCTGAAGTTACCTAAGGCATTGGTTTCAAGAATTTCCCAATAATTGGCAAGGGCAAAGTTGCGCCAAGAAAAGGGCAGACCCAGTTGCGATACGACAAATAATTCTGACAGAGCCAATGCGGCCCGTTGCCTAAACAAGTCTGTGGCGCTAAACAGTTTCCACCAAATGGCCTGAACCCAGCCGCCATCGCCATTGACGTTGTTGCTTGTGCTGGCATCGTTGAAACCTTTTTCAACCAGCCACCGCGTGAGTGTTTGGCCTTGTGGTAAATTGAATTGGCCATTGAGCCAAATTTGAGGCCCTGTCGAAGCAAGGTCCTTGATTTCTTGGCTGGTCCCACCCCAAGAAGCCTGGCGCAGAAATCTAGCCGGATCTGTGAGGACTAAATTGTTGGCAAGACTTGTGTCTGGGGGGGTGGCGGGTGTTGTGGAGGTGCCGCCTTCGCCGCCTCCACCGCAAGCCGTTAGCAAGGCTGTTCCTGATAGACCTAGCACCGCAAGGGGGGATGTTTGGGATGCTGTGTGTTGACTCTCAAGTTCAACAATCGTTGAAGCGGTCATGCAAATGGCCTCTAAATGTTGGAGAATTGAAGTCTATTCCGCATTGATGAAATTACAAAGACATGAGCGACACTTTCCCACGCCCCGATTTGCCTGACCACCTTTCTATCGATGCGCGCAGTCCTTTTTATGTTGAATCTATTTTTGAGTACGATATTGGCATCCGATTCAACGGCAAAGATCGAAAAGATGTCGAGGAATACTGCATCAGCGAAGGGTGGGTGAAGGTGCCTGCCGGCAAAGCACTTGACCGAAAGGGCAACCCCTTGCTCATGAAACTCAAGGGCAAGGTAGAAGCCTACTACCGCTAAACACCGAAGGACACAGCATGCGCATTCCAGATTGGACGCCAGAGCAGCTTGCTCAACCCCAAGAATTGGTCAATACCATTTTGGCCCGCAGAGGCGGCGCTTTGCTTAACCTGGACAAAGCACTCTTGTGGAGTGAACCGGTTGCGGCCGGATGGAACGTCTACATGCGCAATGTTCGAACGGGTTTGTCTGCCCCGCGCAAATTGTGTGAACTTGGCATTTGCGCAGTGGCTTTGCTAACAGGCGCCCACTACGAATACCACCACCATGCGCCTGACTACGTCAAGGCAGGCGGCACGCAAGCTGAATTAGAGGGTTTGAAGCGGGCACTTGAGGCCCAGCCAGCCGATGGCGTGACTGACCCCGCTTTGGACGAAATGTCACAGTGGGTGGTGCAATATGCAGCGCAGATGACACTTCGTGTTAAGGTAGATGAAAAATTGTTCAAAAAACTTCAATCCCGTTTGAATACGACTGAAATTGTTGAACTTACCACCGCCATTGCGGCCTACAACATGGTGGCTCGTATACTGGTCGCCCTTGAAATTTCACCTGAGGAGAAATGATCATGCCCGCTTTACTGTCCCACATTGACCCCGATGGCTTGCTCGAATTTTCTGTGGTTTACACAGACCGAGCTTTGAACCACATGTCCAAGCGCTTTCAGGGCGTGATGCAAGACATCTCTGGCATCTTGAAAGACGTCTATGCGGCGCACTCAGTGGTCTTGGTGCCAGGCAGCGGCACTTTTGGCATGGAAGCCGTGGCGCGTCAATTTGCCCATGGCCAAAAAGTCATGGTCATTCGAAATGGCTGGTTCAGTTACAGGTGGACACAAATTTTTGACATGGGCGGTATCCCCAGTCAATCCATTGTCTTGAAAGCGCGTCAGCAAAGCGCAGATACCAAATCGGCCTGGGCACCTTGTTCGATTGAAGAAGTCGAATCGCAAATTGCGGCTGAGAAACCTGCTGTCGTCTTTGCGCCGCACGTCGAAACCTCTGCTGGCATGATCTTGTCAGATGCCTATTTAGCCCGCGTCAGTGCAGCCGTTCACAAAGTGGGTGGCCTGTTGGTCTTGGACTGTATTGCATCTGGCGCCATGTGGGTCGACATGGAGGCGACGGGGGTTGATATCTTGATCAGCGCGCCTCAAAAAGGTTGGAGCGGCTCGCCCTGTTGTGCCATGGTCATGTTGAGCGAGCGCGCTCGACAGGCCATTGATTCCACGCAAAGCTCTAGCTTCGCATGTGACCTCAAAAAATGGTTGCAAATCATGGAGGCCTATGAGGCTGGGACACACATGTACCACACTACCATGCCCACAGATGCGCTTTCTCAACTGCGCGATGTGATGCAGGAGACTCAGGCCTATGGTTTCGCCAAAGTCAAACAAGAGCAGCTTGAACTGGGTCAGCAAGTTCGGACTTTATTAGAGTCCCGCGGTTTCAAAAGCGTTGCGGCAGAAGGCTTTCAGGCACCGGGTGTGGTGGTGAGCTATACCCAAGATGCCGAGATTCACAGCAGTAAAAAATTCCTTGCCCTAGGTCTGCAAACTGCAGCCGGTGTGCCTTTGCAATGCGATGAGCCCAAAGACTTCATGACATTCCGCATTGGTTTGTTTGGCCTTGAGAAGCTGCACAACCCAGAGCGCAGCGTGCAACATTTGGCACATGCACTTGACGAGATGGGCTATTTGCCCATTGCGACCAAAGAACCGGCAATGGCCTAAGCCCATTGAGCCCTTTCAGGGCTTGTTAGGCTGGCCGCCAGCCATTAAAAACAAACTTGCGTCGTCTTGGTTGGCAAAACCTAATTTGTCGTTCTTGTCTAAAATGAATAGCAATGACAAATACTTCGCAATCGCCAGATCTCAATTGGCGTGATTCGTTTCGGGTAAAAAGCTTTCGCTACCAGTGGCCCGCAGACTTGGCCACTTCTTGGGCCTTTGAAATGGAAACCATCCTTTTGGGTTGGTACATCTTGTCGACCTCTGGTTCCGTTTTGATGCTGGTTGTTTATGGCTCATTGCAGTTTTTAGGTTCTTTGCTTTCGCCTGTGTTTGGTGTGGTGTGTGACCGGATAGGCTACAGAAGAATGCTTTGGTCTACCCGGGCCATATACGCCTTGCTGGCTTTCGGGATCATGCTGCTTTCTTATTTTGAAGCGCTGACGCCCGAGCGGGTGCTCATTTTGGCTGCCATTGTGGGCACCATCCGGCCTTCCGATCAAATGATGCGCAATGCCTTGATTGCCAGAACCTTGCCTTCGGCGCAACTGATGGGCGCTTTAGGTATTTCAAGAATGACGTCCGAGTCTGCCAGGATAGCGGGCGCGTTGGCCGGTGCAGGGATCGTGGCAGTTTTAGGCATGACCTCGGCTTATGCCGTTGTCACTTTGTTGTATGTGATTAGTTTTTGGCTTTCGCGAGGTGTTGACGATGTTCAGCCATCACCCAATGCCACTGCATTAGCCAGTCCGCTTCAAGATTTGAAATCTGCCTTCACTTATGTGTGGCACAAGCCTATTTTGATGGGTGCCATGGCAGTGGCTTTTTTGGTGAACCTATTGGCATTCCCGTTTGCACTGGGTTTGCTGCCCTATGCCGCTAAAAATATTTTTCTCACCAACCAAACTGGCTTGGGATTTTTGGGGGCCAGTTTTGCATTTGGGGGGCTGTTGGCGTCTTTGCTTTTAAGCACTCACAAACTCAAACTGCGTGCATCACAAACCATGATCATTGCCTCAGTCGCTTGGTTTGCATTGGATCTTGTGTTTGCATTCACAAGCAATTTGTACATGGGTATGCTCGTTTTGATGTTGGCAGGTTTTGTGCAAAGCTTGTGCATGACACCTTTAGCAGCAGTCATGCTGCGTGCCACTGAACCTGCGTTTCACGGGCGTGTGATGGGCATGCGCATGTTGGCCATTTGGGGCTTGCCCATTGGGCTATTGGCCAGTGGCCCATTGGTTGAGAGCATTGGGTATGTCTCGACGGCTTGGGTTTATTCGGCTTTGGGCTTGATCTTGACCTTGGCCATAGCGCTTTACTGGCGCCATGCCTTGTGGGACAAGCACTCAGTTGCTAACAATGCGCTTTGAATCAAATGGATGCAGCAAGTCCAAATTTTTTGATGAGCCGATTCCTGGCACTTGGCAGAAAGTTAATTCTTGAGGTGTCGCCGTTCAGTGTTTGGATCAAAAGCGGGTCCATCACCCGATACCAAAGAGGCGGCAAGTAAGCCAAGAAAAACATCCCAAAATAACCAGAGGGCAACCTGGGAAGCTCTGGAAAATCACGCAGTGATTGGTAGCTGCGGCTCGGATGGGCATGGTGGTCCGAATGACGCTGCAGTTGAAACAACACCAGGTTAGAAACCAAATGATTACTGTTCCATGAGTGATGAGGTTGGCAATTTTCGTAATTGCCATTGGCTGTCTTGAGTCTTTGAATACCGTAGTGCTCAACGTAATTGGCCGATGTCAGCTGAAACGCACCCCAAATTGCAACTGGAATGAGAACGAGCACCATGTCGAAGCCATACAGGCCAATGAGGGTGCCGTAGACCAGCGTTGTTAAGCAAAGGGCTTGAAGAATTTCATTTTCAAAATGCCAGGCAGATTTGTTTTGCCGCTGCAGCCGATCGGCTTCGAGTCGCCATGCGCGAAGGGCTGCGCCAGGCATTTCTCTGCAAGCAAATTGATAGATGTTTTCTCCCATTTTGGAAGATGCTGGATCTTCAGGCGTACTCACATGTCGGTGATGACCTCTGTTGTGCTCAATAGAGAAGTGACCGTAGGCACCCAGAGCCGTATTGAACAGTGCAATTTTGCGAGGCACTGTTTGCAGTTTGTGGCCCAGTTCGTGGCTAACGTTTAAGCCAAAACCTAAAACCGATCCGGTGGCCATCACGGTGGCTAGCCATTCCAATGTCGTCAATGAAAAGGTGCACAGGAAAATGCAGTTATAAATAACAGCAATCCATAAGATTGGAATGGTTGCGTAAGTGATCCATCGGTAATAGGCATCGGCTTCTAAAGCCTCAATGGCAGATTCGGGTGGATTGCTGATGTCCTCGCCAAACAGGAAATCTAAAAATGGAACAAAGAAGTAATAGAAAACAAAAGGGAAAAACAAGATCCAGCTGCTGACTCCAAAAACAGAAACCGCAACCGTACCCACCAGTGCGATAGCAGGCCCCACGACAGAAAATAGCCATGCAAAACGCTTCTTATCTACGTAAGAGGGCAATGGGCTCTGGCGATCTTCTATGGCTGTCGTCAAAATAGAATCTACTGTGCTTTGGATGTGTGAAGTATGCCGCCTGATCTCCAAATGAACAGGGTATTACCCCTAGTCCAATGGGCAGTCGTGGTTTATAACAACACGCTAAGGAGTTTTTCAATGCATTGTCGTTTAGATGAATTGATTCGATGGGGTCGTCTCTTGAGTGTGTTCATGGTCATTTGTGCTTCGACGGCATGTCAGAAGTCAGATTCAAATCCAAGTCCATCCAAAATACCCGTGCATTCAGTCAGTGCCGATTGGCTTGAAAAAAGCGATGCCAGAAAAGGCTTTGTAGCAGCACCTACTGGGCAGGTTAAAGATGCACAGGGCAAGGTCATTTGGGACTTTGATGCCTTTGCCTTTGTTCAAGGCGATGCGCCTGCAACGGTCAACCCAAGTTTGTGGCGCCAAGCCACTTTGAACAACCAAATTGGCTTGTTCAAAGTGACCGAGGGCATCTGGCAGTTAAGGGGTTTTGATCTGGCCAACATGACCTTGATTCAAGGCAAGACGGGCTGGATTGTGGTCGATGCCCTAACCGCACAAGAAACCTCGGCGGCCGCGCTGGCTTTTGCACGCCAGCATTTGGGCCCGCAAAAAGTATCTGGCCTTATTTTTACGCACAGCCACGCCGATCATTTTGGCGGTGCATTGGGCGTGGTGAGTGCAGAGGAAGCCAAGGCACGCAAACTGCCCATCGTTGCACCTTCTGGCTTTATGGAAGAGGCCACCAGTGAAAATATTCTCATGGGCCCCGCCATGGGCCGCCGTGCCATGTACATGTATGGCAACAACCTGCCCAAAAGTCCAACAGGGCTTGTTGACAACGGATTGGGCAAAGCCGTGGCGTTTGGAAAACTTGGTATTTTGCAACCCAACATCACCGTTGAATCAGAAGAAAAACACCTGCTCATTGATGGCGTTCGTTTTGTTTTTCACAACGTACCAGGCAGCGAGGCGCCCTCGGAGTTCGTTTTCTATTTGCCTGACTTCAAAGCGTTTTGCGGTGCCGAAATCATGGGCCACACTTTGCACAACCTTTATACCTTGCGCGGTGCCAAGGTGCGAGATGCCACCAAGTGGGCTTCCTATTTAAACGACTCCTTGCGTCATGTGCAAAACTCCGAAGTGGTGTTCAATCAACATCATTGGCCGGTCTGGGGTGCTGCCAATATCCAAGACTTCATTGTCAAACAAAGAGACACCTATCAGTTCATTCACGATCAAACGGTGCGGCAAATGAATGCGGGCTTCAATGCTGCCGAAATTGCAGAGATCCTTCGGCTGCCCCCGTCTCTTGATGAGCATTTGAGTGTGCGCGGTTATTACGGCACAGTTCGGCACAATGTGAAAGCGGTCTACCAAAACTACATGGGCTGGTTTGATGCCCATCCTTCCAACCTAGACCCTTTGCCCGCTTTACAAGCCTCTGAAAAATACGTCCAGCTCATGGGCGGGGTCGACAAAGTGGTGGTGGCAGCCCAAGAGGCCATGGCAAAAGCAGAGTACCGCTGGGCTGCTGAGTTGCTGAAACATGCGGTTTATGTGGCGCCTCAAAATACACAAGCGAAGGCCTTGTTGGCGCAGTCGTTTGAAAAGCTGGGCTTTGCAGCCGAGTCATCGGCTTGGCGAAACTTTTACCTAACCGGTGCAATGGAGTTGCGTGAAGGTGCCCCCGAAAAAGGCATGCCGCGAGAGGCCATGACCGATATGCTGAATCAAACCCCCATTGAACGTTTTTTAGAGGCCATGGCTGCGTCGCTCAATGCCCCAAAAGCCGAAGGCAAGAAATTGAAAATCAACTTGGTGTTTTCAGACACCCAACAAAGTTTTGTTTTGTCGCTTGATAATTCAGTGTTGCACCATGTGAAGGCGCGTCCTGATCGCAATGCAAATGCAACCCTCAACCTGACCAAACCATTTTTTATCAAGATGGTGTTGGGCCAAGCAGGGGCCAAAGACTTGCTCTTGTCCGATCAAACCAAGATCGAAGGCAGCACAATTGATTTGGCTTTGTTTTTCAGCTTGATTGACAAAGCGCCTGGTAATTTTCCCATTGTCACGAGGGCACTCCAATGACACTTTCTGAATTTGATTATGTGGTGGTCGGGGGTGGTTCTGCAGGTTGCTGCGTGGCAGGGCGTTTGAGTGAAGATCAGCATACTTCAGTGTGTTTGCTAGAAGCTGGTGGCCCCGACAACTCGGTGTTTGTTCGTGCGCCCTTAGGATTTGCAGCCACCGCTTCCTTGAACCTTAACAGCTGGGGCTACAACACCGTGCCACAGGCAGGCTTTAACGGTCGCAAAGGATTTCAGCCACGCGGCAAAGTGATGGGCGGCAGCTCTTCCATCAACGCCATGGTTTACACGCGCGGCAATGCCCGAGATTACGACAGTTGGGCTGCCTTGGGCAACCCGGGTTGGTCCTTTCAAGATGTTTTGCCCTATTTTAAAAAGTCAGAAAACAACGAGTGCTTTGGCGCAACAGATTACCGGGGTGTAGGCGGTCCATTGAATGTGAGTTTTCTGCGCAGCCCCAGTCCCTTGAACCAATTGTTCATGAAGGCTTGCAACGAGCAGGGCATTCCCAGCAACCCCGATTACAACGGCGCTCAGCAATTTGGGGTGTCGCCCGGTCAGGTGACGCAAAAGGACGGCGAGCGTTGGAACGCGGCCAGAGCATACCTTGACCCCCACCGCCATCAAAGCAATTTGAATGTCATCTCGCATGCGCACGCCACGCAAATTATGTTTGAAGGCAAACGTGCTGTAGGCATCAAATACAAAGTCAACGGCGTAGACCATGAGGTGCGTGCGCGCAAAGAAGTGATTGTTTCGGGGGGTGCATTTGGTTCGCCGCAATTGCTCATGTTGTCGGGGGTTGGGCCCGCTTTGCATTTGCAAGACTTGGGCATTCCCCTGTTCCATGAATTGCCAGGCGTAGGTCAAAACTTGCAAGACCACATCACCACGGTACTGATTTACAAGACCCAAAAAATAAACGACGCCATGGGCTTTTCATTGAAGGGCGCCTTGAACATGGTTAAAGCCATGCTGGAGTGGCGCAGCAAAAGAACGGGTTGGATCACCTCCAACGTGTCTGAAACACAAGGCTTTGTGTCTACCGAAGGCAACAACGAGCATCCCAACATTCAGTTGGCCCTGTGCACGGGCATTGTGGACGATCACGCGCGCAAAATGCATGCTGGCCATGGGTACACCTTGCACGTCACCCTCATGCGCCCTCAAAGCCGTGGCAGCTTAACTCTGGCCAGTCGCAACCCCACCGATCGGCCTCTCATTGATCCCGCATTTTTCAAAGAGTCAGCCGACATGCAGACCTTGGTGACAGCGACCCAATTGGGTTTGCGTGTCATGCAGTCGCCGGCGTTGTCATCGCACAGAGGCGACATGATTCATGCGGTAGACGCCAACAATCCGGCGCAAATTGAAAGCTTTCTGCGTGACCACTCCGACACCGAATACCACCCTGTGGGCACTTGCAAAATGGGTCCTGCGCAAGATCCGATGGCCGTGGTCGATGCCGAGCTTCGCGTTCATGGCCTGCAAAATTTACGCGTCATTGATGCGTCCATCATGCCGCACTTGGTGACGGGCAATACCAATGCCCCCACCATCATGATTGCCGAAAAAGGGGTTGATTTAATTCGCGGGGCTAGGGTTTAAACGCAATAAAACAAAGCTGCAAACACTTGATATAACAGCCAGCGCCCAAAACCCAGCACCGTAGGTGCCAAACAGGGTGGCCAAGCCGCCAAAGAGGGGTGGGCCGACCACAACGCCCAAAAAAGTAAATGTCAAGGTGCCACCCGTTGCGACACTGGCTTTGCCCTCGGGTGCCTGTCTGGCTACTTCTGCCAAATAGACGCCGTTCCAACCAATGGCGGATGCGCCAAAAAGCAGCAGCAGGGTCCAGACACCATAGACGGGAAGAATGGGTAACAAAAGAGGAGTGACAGCCGCGCAAAGGGTCATGCTGATGGCCAAACCCGCCAGCATTTTTTGCGAACTTAAATAATGATCGGCCACATAGCCCCAGACAACTCGCCCAACGATGCCCCCCATTTGTGTGATGGAAAGCAGCAACCCAGCGGCCACCAGCCCATAAGATAAATCATCGTGCAAGTAAGTCACAAGGTAAGTGGTGAGCGAGACTTGGACCATCGAGAACATGAATGAACAACCCGCCATGGTGGCCAGCGTGCGGTGCGACAAAACCATGCGGATAGGTGCCAACAATGTGTTGAAGTTCAACTTCATACCAACTTGCCTTTGCTGGTCCATTTCATGGCGAAGTGGTTGCGACAAAATGGCACTGATCAAGCACACCAAGGCAACGCTGATTAAACTCAATTGCCAGCCGATGCCCAGCATGAGGCTGGGAACAATGGCGCCCGCTAACATGGAGCCTAGTGGCACGCCCGTTTGTTTAATTGAAAACACCAGAGACATTTGATGAGCCGGTGTTGTGCGTGTCAATATTTGCGAGCTGGCTGGTGTGATCGGACCATATCCTAAGCCAATGAGCACGGCACCCAAGCCAGTAGCGGGTAGCCAAGGCACGGCGCAAAGGCAGAGCCCCATTGCACACAGTATCAGTCCCAATTGACTCACTCGAATGGGACCAAAACGTGTCACGCTGGTGCCTGAGGTGAGACTGGAAATCATGGCACCAAGGTAGGTGAGGGCGACATAGATTCCCACCAAGGCAGGCGATACGGCCAAATCTTTGGCTGCAACGGGTGCCATGACCGGAAGCGTTAACAAGGCCATGGAGACCATGGCCTGGATGAACAAGGTCGCCAGCAGGGGCAGCCAATTATTCATGCAACATTAGGAAATGTTAAACACTTTGAGTGCATTGCCGCCTCGAATGGCGGCGCATGTTTGAGCAGACAATTGTGCGGTGTTGGCAAATGCGCCCTTTGTATCGTGCACCTGGTGCGGCCAGTCGGTACCAAACATCACATGCTCCTCGCCCACCACCGAGATGAGGTACTGAAGGGCACCTAAGTTGTAGGTGATGGTGTCGTAGTAAATGTGTCTTAAGTAATCTGTAGGCTTTCGTTTCATTTGACGACGCGATGGAATTTCTACTTCATGGCCTTTTTCAAACCTTCCGATTAAGTAAGGCAGTGTGCCGCCGCCATGCGATGCAATGATTTTTAAATTCGGGTATTGATCAAAGAAGCCTTCAAAAATCATGCGGGTGATGGCCAAGGTGGTGTCGAACATGAAGCCAACAGACCAACTCAAATCAAATTTGGTCATGTCCATGACATCCACGCCGGGTGGGTCTGTGGGGTGAACCAAAACAGGCAAGCCACGCTTGTCAATTTCTGCCCAGATGGGGGCGAACATGGGGTCGGTCAAACTGCGGCCAGAAATGTTGGCCAACACCATGACGCCACTGGCGCCATTGCGGCAAGTTCGATCGAGTTCTTCGATAGCTCGAGCAGGATATTCCCAAGGCAATGAAGTGAACCAACGAATGCGGTCGGGGTAAGTGCTTTGAGCTTGCGCCATGGTGTCATTGGACTCGCGAGCCGCTCTGCAGCTTATTTCTTCTGTACCCCAATAAACGTTTGGGCATGTGAGCGAAACGATGGAGATGTCAATGCCCGCAGCATCCATGTGCTTGATGCGCAGATCGTAATCAAAATGTCCCTTTTGCGGAATCACCACGGGCGTGTTGCCCCTAAAAACCTCTTGCTGACCATCTGGCCTTGTTTGAATGTTGTACTGACCCCCTTCAGCTTTGAGAAGCTCAAGCCATTTGGGCGTAAACATGTGGGTATGGACATCAATCACAGGCATGGCAGAGGGCTCCTAATTGTTGAAATAGAGGTTAGACATCACGAAAACCCCAATGGGCTTAAGCTTAGATTATGAGCGACACTTGTCCTGCATCCAGCGAAATAAGTTCAACAACAATTGGAAACCACATGAAAAGAAATCTTTTAAAGTTAGTCATTTTGAGCGCAAGCTTAGCCGTGGCAGGCCTTAGCACTTCAGCGTTGGCACAAGACAAACCAACAGTGAAGATCATGGTGGGCTTTCCGCCAGGTGGGTCCGTCGATGTGGTGGCTCGTTTGTTGGCAGAAAAGCTTCGCGTCAGCCTCGACCAAAATGTCATTGTTGAAAACAAGCCAGGCGCAGCCGGTCGCATTGCATTGGGAGAGTTAAAGAGAGCCAACCCTGACGGCAACACGCTTGCTTTGGTGCCATCTGGTGGACTTGTGATCATGCCTTGGCTCTTTAAGAATTTGGGCTACGACCCTGTGAAAGACTTCACGGCTATTGCTCGCGTGACCACATTTGATTTTGCAGTCACAACAGGCCCTGGTTCACCTGCTACAGATATCAGAGGCTTGATGTCTTGGCTGAAGGCCAACCCCAGCAAAGCCAATTACGCTACGTCTGGTGCAGGCACCGTGCCTCACTTTGCGGGTCAATTGTTGGCCCAAGAAACCAGCACGCCCATGACTCACGTAGCCTACAAAGGTGGCGCGCCAGCTGCTCAAGATTTAATTGGGGGGCAAATTCCCGTCATGATTGATACGGCCTCTGAAACTTTGGAACATCACAAAACAGGCAAGGTGAAAATTGTGGCTGTCACGGGTGAGACTCGCTCTGCGGCTTTGCCTGATGTGCCTACTTTGAAAGAAGTGGGTGTGAACGTTGTGGCCGATGCTTACTTTGGCGTTTATGGACCTGCCAACATGGCCAATGATCGTGTGCAAAAAATCAGTGATGCTGTGGCACAGGCTTTGAATGCCCCTGACATGCAAGCCCGCATCAGAGGCTTTGGCTTGGTGCCAAACTATGCCAACGCTCAGGCGCTCACTGCTTCGCAGGCCGCCCATTTAAAGCGTTGGGAAGCGCCTATCAAGGCTTCTGGCTATACCGCTGAATAGTCGGGGCCTGCCGCAAGCTTTGCCTTTCTTGGGGTGATGAGGGACAAACGGGAGTTAAACTCCCGTTTGTTTTTTGATCACTAGGATTTATTCATGGATTTGCTTCAAGCTCTCAACTGGCGTTATGCCACCAAAAAAATGGACCCCACCAAGGCGGTTCCAGAAGCCAAAGTGCAACGTATTTTGGAAGCCATTCGCATGACCGCTACTTCAAGCGGATTGCAGCCCTATGAAATCATTGTGGTTACCAACAAAGAAGTACGAACCAAAATTCAAGCTGCTGCCAGTAACCAAGCTCAGATTACAGAAGGCTCACACCTCTTGGTATTTGCCGCATGGAACGACTACACCGCCGACCGCATCAACATGATGTTTGACTACAACAATGAAGTACGCGGTTTTGTGAACGAAGGTGCTGAAGCCTATCGTCAAATGTTGTTGAAGAACTATCCGGCAAAAGGCCCAGAAGTTAATTTCCAACATGCTGCCAAGCAGTCTTACATTGCTTTGGGCACTGCTTTGATTGCTGCCGCTGAGCAAGAAGTAGACGCTACACCCATGGAAGGTTTTAGCCCACCTGCAGTAGACGAAATTTTGGGCTTGGCATCTCGCGGACTGCGCAGCACGGTTTTGTTGCCATTGGGTTATCGCGAAGCCGATAAAGACTGGTTGGTCAACATGAAGAAAGTGCGTCGCACCAACGACAAGTTCATTATTGAATGAATTTACTTCGGCGATAATACGAAACATGTACAAAGCAGCAACCCACAAACTGATCGCACGCCTCGTGCTGGTGTGGTTTGCGTTGTTCATTGGCGTGGCCATTGCTTCGCCCATTTTGAACCCCACAGAAACCCAAATGGTGTGCTCCAGTGCTGGTGGCATGAAAATGGTGGCCGCAGGCGAAGAGGGCACTGAGGGTGCTGAGGCCAAATTGACGGTCAACATGGACTGCCCTCTGTGCGCCCATGTTGTTGTGCCTTTTCAATCAGGCTCCACCACATTTGACCATGCCAGTCCTCTGGCCCATTCACTGCATCCTGTCGCTGCTGCCATCATTGCAGCCCAGACGGCACCACCTCTCCCATCTCGCGGACCGCCCGCTGTCTGAATTTTCATGTGCTGTTTTCAGACAAACCTAACGGTTTGTCTTGAAAGCAAAAGTTCAGTGTATTTTTCACATAGTTTGGCCCTGAGTGCCAACAGACAGACGGAGAATTTTCATGAAGCGTTTTACATTTTTCATTTCCTTGGCCTTGGCCTCCTTGGCAGCGTCAGCCCAAGTCACTGTGTCTGAGCCTTGGGTTCGAGCCACAGTGCCCCAGCAAAAAGCCACCGGTGCATTTATGAAGTTGCAATCGACGCAAGATGCCAAGTTGATCAGTGCCAAGTCACCAGCAGCAGGCATTGTGGAGGTGCACGAAATGGCCATGGACGGCGGTGTCATGAAGATGCGTGCCATCGAAGGCTTGGCTTTGCCCATGGGCACTGCAGTTGAGTTAAAGCCAGGTGGCTATCACGTCATGTTGATGGACCTTAAGTCGCAAGTGAAAGAGGGCGATGCTGTGCCTCTGACGCTCACCTTTGAAACCAAGGATGGCAAACGTCAAACGCTTGAGGTCAAGGCAACCGCGCGCACCATGAAGGCCCCTGCTCAATCGCCACACGGCGGGCACTCCGGCATGAAGCACTGAACGACCGAAACGGTCTTTTTCGTGGCATGTTGGGGCCCAAAACCTCAACACCCATAACCCTTCTTAATTTTTGTGGACCAAATTCCTGGCGAGCTTGCGTTTGCGCCGCCTTGGATTTGGCTAACAGCCATCGGATCAATCACATGACATTCAAATTCAACCTACTTTCAGGGGCTTGTATGGCTTATCTGCTGAGTTGCTCAGCATTACAAGCACAAGTTCCAAATCAAACATCAAGCGTCTCTTCCTCTAAAACGGCCAACGACACCGTGGTGGTCTCAGGATCAAGATCGGCTTCAAAACTTTCAGAAACACCGGCCTCCATTGGTGTGGTGACTCGCGCCCAATGGGATGAGGAAAAGCCGAAATCAGTTGGCGACATCATCAACCGAATTCCTGGTGTGTTTTGGAACGACCTGGGCAACGAGCAGCACAGCATGTCCATTCGCCAACCCATTAGTACCAATGCGGTGTATCAATACTTAGAAGACGGCATACCGATTCGTCCATTGGGTGTTTTTAATCACAACGCGCTGAATGAAAACAACATGAACGCTGCATCAGGTGTTGAGGTTGTGAAGGGCGCTGCCTCATCTTTGTATGGCAGCAATGCCGTGGGTGGTGCCGTCAACTTTTTAACGCAACGCGCCTCCAGAGCGCCCACGGGTTTTTTGGGTGTTCGGGTTGATGATAAGGATGGCTTTACCCGTGTTGACTCAGGCGCTAGCAACACTTGGGGTGATTTAGGCTTGCGGTTTTCTCACTACAGTTCGCACCGCCAAAGTCAAAATTGGCAAGAGTACGGCGGTGGCAGCAAGGACTCTTTTTCCTTGCGAGCAGACTACAACTTGTCGGCTACTTCATGGATGCGCGCTTCTTTGATCAAAACAGACTTGGACACTGAAACGCCCGGTAGTTTATTTGAAACAGACTACCGCAATTCTGTGGGCAAAAGTTTGAACACCTTCACATGGCGCAAAGACATTGCTTCGCGTGCCAATGTGGCTTGGGAGGGTGAAACCACAGCAGGGGGCTTGACCACTGTTACGGCCTTTGCACGCAAAAATGACCATGGCCAATTGCCCAACTACACCATTACGGGTTGTGGAGGGACCACTTGCAGAGGCACTTTGAACAACAACCATGTTGAGTCATTGGGTGTGGACCTGAAGCATGAACAGAATTTGGCTTGGAACAAAGCCAAGTTGGTTTCGGGTATCACCATCGATCGCAGTCAAAACGATTATGTGTCTGACAATCTGGCCATAACGCGCGATGCCGCAACAGGTCGTTACATGTCCTATACCCTCAACAGCGTGAAGAACCCCTCAGGCGTGCGCAACTACAGTGCTGACATTGCCAACAATGCAGCCTTTGCTCAATTTGAATTCGTGCCTTTGGACAAACTGCGAATCGTGGCGGGTGCCCGCTACGACAGCATTTCGTACGATTTTCAAAACAACTTAACGCCAGGCGCCAACTATGGTGCAGCCAACGAGGTTAGAAGTTTCAGCCGAGTCACGCCTAAGCTAGGTGCTACCTATGCATTGAACTCACGGAATAGTTTTTACAGCAACTTAAGCCAAGGTTTTACGCCGCCCGAGGTGAGTCAGTTGTATGGCAAAACCACAGTGCCCGATTTGAAGCCTTCAATTTACGACAACACAGAGTTGGGCTGGCGTGCTGCTTTGCTTGATGGCAGTGTGAAGTTGGACTCCGCCATTTACAGGCTGGATGGCAAGGACACCATTGTGAGCTACACCCCTGCAGTGGGCGACAGTGGCAACAAAAATGCAGGCCAAACCCGCAGTGAGGGCCTTGAAATTGCATTGAGCCATGAAGGCAAATGGATGGAATGGCGCGTCGGTACAACGTGGGTTCAACACACCTACTTAAACTACAAGGTGAGTGACAAAGTGGGTGCGATAGAAGACTACTCTGGCAAAACCATGAAACAAGCGCCGGCACATGCCCTCAATGCCTCGGTGGCTTACAAGTTTGCACCAGGTGCACGCATTGCCCTGACCCTGATCAGACAGGGCAGTTCTTGGATGAACGATGCCAACACGGTGAAATACGAAGGGCATACCTTGCTCAATGTGCATGCCAGCCAAATGCTGCAGGGTGGTTGGGAAGTTTGGGGCCAAGTTCGGAACCTGACCAACCAACGCTACTCTGACAGTGCTTCAAGCTCTTACAAAGGCACAGGCACTTACTCGCCCAATACGCAAAACACCTACCAGTTGGGAGCACCGCGCGGTGTCATGCTGGGCTTGAACAAGTCCTTTGGCGCTTGAGTTGGCTTTGAATGTTGAATGACTTGGTGTGTCTTTGATTTGAAAGGAATTTCAATGCGATTGATCAAACAATCATGGTGTGCTTGGATGGTTTTCAGTGTGATGGTGCTGGGGATGACCACTGCGCTTTCTGCCAACGCTCAAAGCAAACCCGTGAAACATGCCAAGCGCATTCAACTGGCCACTGGCGCTGCCTTGGGCCCCGACGGTCGTTTGTGGGTTGTGGGGCTGAATGAGCAGGGCCAAATGTTCGTGCAATCTTCAACCGCGCAAGCCTTGGATCAATGGACAGCGCCGGTGATACTTAACACCCAACAAGATGAGATTGCAGCAGACGGGGAGTCGCGTCCCAAAATGGCTTTTGGCCCCAATGGCTGGGCTGTTGTGACATACACGCAACCACTGCCCAAGCCCTATACCGGTTTTGTTCGAATGCTTCGAAGTGCAGATGGCGGTCAAACATTCTCTGCCCCTTTCACGGTGCACCAAGACCGTCAAGAAATTACCCATCGCTTCGAATCGATTCTGTTTGATGCGCAAGGCAATTTGCATACCCTTTGGATTGACAAGCGTGACATGCCGGCTAAAGGTGCAGGGCCAAAGTACATTGGGGCAGCCGTCTACGGCAACGTTTCCAAAGACGGTGGCGCCACCTTTGGCCCTGACTACAAATTGGCAGACCATTCATGCGAATGTTGTCGCATTGCCATGAGCAACACGCCAGATGGCAAAGTGGCCGCTGTGTGGCGGCATGTGTTTGGTGAACAAACGCGTGACCATGCTTTTGCTGTGTTGCCTGGAGCCTCTTCGGTTGCTTCTTCGTCTGCGCAAGGTCAATCTAAACCCCCCGTCAGAAGCACATTTGACGATTGGCAAATCAATGCTTGCCCTCACCATGGCCCAGGTCTAGCCGCAATTACCTCACAAACTGGATTTCACATGGTCTGGTTTGGTATTCGCAAACAAGATGGTCAAGATGTACCGGGCGTGCGTTATGCACGCTTAAACGCCAATGGCGAACCCTTGTTGAGCTCCGTTAAAGCCTTGCCAGATGCAAGGGCCGAGCATGCCGATGTGCTGGCTCACAAGCAGCGCGTGGTGGTGGTATGGCGGTCCAGCGAAGGCAGTACCTCCACACTCAAGGCCTGGATTTCTGAAAACGAGGGCCAGAGTTTCAGTGTGAAAGTGTTGGGCCAAACTCAAGGCCCTAACGACCATCCGCGTTTGGTTCAGCGTGCAGAAAAAATGCTGGTGGTGTGGCGCGATACCAAGGAAATCAAAGTTTATGACGTTTCTCAATAATCATCAGATCGACTTGCCCAAGTCTCAATTCAAACGCAGACTCAAGTTCAAAAATTTTTCTTGTCTGGCTTTTTTGTTGTCCATTTTTCTAGGGCAATCCTTGCAAGCGCAAGATCACAAGCATGAGCACAAACACAGCGCAGGTACCACCCAAAGCGCACCCGCTAGAACGCTAAGTTCAACGCAGGTCTTCAATGAAAAATCTTGGGCTCAACTTTTGAAAAATGGCCCTAGACCTGCAGCTTATTTGTTCACCACCACGTATTGCAGCACGTGTCCTGCAGCATTTGAAGTGCTACACCAAGCTGTGAAGGAAAAAGGTCGACCCGTTCCTCTGATGGCGGTCATGATGGACGCCAGTGGTGCCAAAGCTTTAAGGCATGCCAGCCACTTTAAGGGCATGACCAAGATGTATGCCTTTGAGGGTTTTGAGCCAGAAATAAGGCAGTCTGTTGACCCTTCTTGGCCCAACGTCACCCCTTATGTGGTGATGATCGATGCCAAAGGCAATTTGCAAAAAGTCATTGGCCCACCATCGCCTGAAATGCTTAGGGGTTGGCTTCCGTAAAAAGGAAATCCTTGATTGCAGAGTCATTCCGTTTTAAAAATCTAAATCGTGTGAGAATTACGGCCAACACATTTAAGGACAGAGCGCATGAAACGCCCCAATATCATCTTCATCGTGGCCGACGACTTAGGATTTGCCGACCTGGGCTGTTACGGGGGGCGTGATGCAGCATTTGGAAAAGTTTCGCCAGTGCTTGACCAACTGGCTGCCAATGGATTGAAATTCTCCGATGGTTACGCCAATTCGCCAGTGTGTTCGCCCACGCGGTTTGGCCTCATGACGGCCAGGTACCAATACCGATTAAGGGGTGCCGCCGAAGAACCTATCAACAGCAAGGCCAGAACCAGTACCACCTTGGGCCTGCCCCCCACACACCCTACATTGCCTTCCTTGCTCAAAGAGCAAGGCTACCGAACTGCCTTGATTGGCAAATGGCATTTGGGATATCCACCCGCATTTGGCCCATTGCGCTCGGGCTACGATGAGTTTTTTGGCCCCATGGCCGGCGGTGTTGACTACTTTACGCATTGCGCCTCAACGGGTGCGCACGACCTGTGGGTGGGCGAGGAAGAGCAGCCTCACGAAGGTTACCTGACCGATTTGATTTCCAACAAGTCAGTCGACTTTGTGAAGCGAATGGCGCAAGACACCACGCAACCGTTTTTCTTGAGCATGCATTACACGGCGCCTCATTGGCCTTGGGAAACGCGTGAAGATCACGCACTGGCGCAAACCATCAAAGACAATATTTTTCACCTTCAGGGCGGCAACATTCACACCTACCACCGCATGATTCACCACATGGACGAAGGCATAGGTTGGGTGGTGAATGCTTTGAGAGAAACAGGCCAACTCGACAACACCTTGATCGTTTTCACCAGTGACAACGGCGGCGAAAGGTTCAGTGACAACTGGCCTTTGGTGGGCGGCAAAATGGATCTCACTGAAGGTGGTATCAGGGTGCCTTGGATTGCCCATTGGCCAGAAGGTATTGCAAAACCTGGCAGCACCACCGCGCAACATTGCATGACCATGGACTGGTCAGCCACATTGGTTGACCTTGGGGGTGGCCAAGCCCACGTTGACTACCCCTTCGATGGGGTGTCATTGAAACCTGTTCTAGCCAACCCTGAGGCCACCTTTGAGCGGCCCCTTTATTGGCGCATGAACCACCGGGGGCAGCGCGCGTTGCGCTCAGGCGATTGGAAGTATTTGCGAGTTGATGACAACGATTACTTGTTCAATGTGGTGGCCGATGCCCGCGAGCGGGCCAACTTGGCCAAACAAGAACCTGAAAGACTTCTAGCTATGAAGACGGAATGGGAGCGCTGGCACAGCACCATGCCGCCCATTCCAGAAGATGCCACCATCAGCCTTGGCTTTTCTGTGAAAGACATGCCGCAGCGTTGAAGCTTCAAGCCGTTTGCAATTTCACAATGGGGGCTTCTTTGATGGGCAAGTTAATGAGAGCCGCCATGGCAGACAAAGCAATGTCTGCCCACCACATCCATTGGTAGTCGCCCTGCGCTTCTAAGACCAAGCCGCCCAAGTAAGCGCCTAAAAAGCCGCCAATTTGGTGTGATAACAAAGTAAGGCCAAAAAGGGTGGCCAAATACCGGATGCCAAAAAGTTTACCCACCAAGGCCGCTGTTGGCGGCACGGTGGCCAACCAAGTTAAGCCAAGGCCCACCGCAAACGCATAGAAAGTCCATTCAGTTTTGGGCGCCACCAAGTACAAAGCAATGAGCACGGCCCGCGAGCCATACATCACGGCCAACACGTATTTGCTGCGATAAAGATTGATGCATGAACCTGCAAACAAGCTGCCCACAATGTTGGCCAAACCAATGAGGGCCAATGACCAACTGGCGACAGTAGGTGACAGCCCGCACAAGCCTACCTCGGTGGGCAAATGGGTGACTAAAAATGCAATGTGAAAGCCGCATGTAAAAAAGCCCAGGTGCAAGAGCAAGTAACTGGGGTTGCGCAGGGCATCGGCCACGGCCTTTTTCAAGCCACCTTCAGGTGTGGGCGCGGCGGCAGGTGCATGGGTGTCATTGGTGAGACGGTTGAGCAATGGAATGGCCAGCAAGGCCACAGCCGCCATGGCCCACATGGTGCTCATCCAACCTACCCACTGAATCAGTTTGCCAATGATGGGGGCAAAAACAAACTGCCCAAATGAACTGCCTGCATTGATGATGCCAGAGGCCGTACCGCGTGATGTTGCAGGTATGCGCTGGGCAACAGCACCTAGCAAAACTGAAAAACTACAGGCACCCGATCCGATGGCAGTCAGCAAGCCCAAGGTGAGAATGAGGCCTAATTGACTTGAGACGAAAGGGGTGAGCGCCGAGCCCAAGACCAAGATAAGCAAGCCAGACAGCAAGACAGGACGGGGTCCAAATTTATCGGCAAACGCGCCGGCAATGGGCTGAATTGCGCCCCACACAAATTGCCCAATGGCCATGGCCAAGCTGATACTTACAATGCCTAAGCCGGTATCTGTGTTGAGGGGCCCCACATACAGACCCATCGATTGGCGCGTTCCCATGGTGATCATCAAGATAGAGGACGCCATGATGGTGGTGATCCAAACACCGGGATGATTCATGCTTGGAAAGAGTTTCATGTTGGGCTTATAAATTGAAGCAGTTCTGCTGAAAATTGATCGGGCGTTTCAAAGTAGGGGAGTGCACCACTTTCGTAAACAGTGAAGCGCCAGTTTTCTGAATGGGCATAGCGCTGTTTGCCACGGTAATCGACAAAATCACCGCGCGTACCATGGCTCATCCAAACCCTCTGAGTCAGTCTGTCGTAGATATTGGTAATGTCTGCGCTAAAGAGTTGGGCCGACAAAAAGCTTAAGGGTGCATGTTCAGCGCCGGGTTGTCGAGTAGTCCAAACGGCATAGCGGTACATCTCCTCGTCGATGTTGGGAGACCCCCAAGTTTTCTTTAAAAAATACCGAATGACTTTGGGCCGAGTGAGTTGGTTGAAAATCGATAGACCCCAGCCAGGACCCTTTAGCAATTTCCAAAGCCAGTTGAGCCCATAAGTTTTTCCCTCTTCAGCTTGTCTGAGTTTCAAGCCTGTGAAGCCTGTTGGGCTGACCAAAGAGATGGTTTGAAAATGTGTGGGTTGCTCAGCAGCTGCGCGAGCTAAAAATTCGCATGACAAAGAAACGGCCAAGGCATCGATGGCTTGGGCGCCATGCACAGCTTGAATGTGTTGAACCAAGTCATGAATGGCGTCGGTCATAAGGCGCGGTGTGTACAAGCGATTGGCTCGCTCTGACAAGCCGTAGCCTGGAAGGTCAATGGCGTAAACCGTGCGGTGCTGGCTTAGTGATTCAAAAAGCGGTCGAACTTCAGCAGCGCTGGCGGCTGCATTGATGGTGTGTACCAAAACGAGAGGGCGGCCTTGCCCTTTAACGTAAGCGCAAAGATGACCTGTGTCACTGGTAATGGTTTGGAGTTGCCCGTTTAAAGCAAGTGTCAATGCGTACTTTCAAGGCTAAAAAAAGTGATTTTCGCACATTGCCTAGAAGGGACACGATTGAACCTATTGGCTCGAAAAGAAAAATGGCGTCAACACACGATATTGCGTTGACGCCATGGGGGCGGAGCTTACTTTTTCGCGCCGTCTTTGGCCACTTCTTTGGCTGTTTTCTCAGCTTTTTTGCCGTCTGCTTTAGCGTCTGGCTTAACTTCGGTTTTGGCCACAGCTTTAGCGTCGGCTTTGGCTTCAGCCTTTGCAGGTGCTGCAGCGGTGGCTGTTGCGGGTGCAGTTGCTGTCGCTGGTGCAGCTGCGAAAGCGGCTGTTGAGAATGCGGCAATGATCAAGGTAGCGAGAAGTTTAGTCATGATGAGTCTTTCAGGTTGTTTGAAAACTCCACCGATTGGGAGTGATCATTCAACGGCAGGGAAGACACACTTGTTGACTGAAATATTTAATTATTTGTGTCAACTTAAAAGTGAAGATGACGTTGATGCTACGGTCCTTGTGCTTCCAATCAATCTAATTTCACACCTGCTTTTTCTAAATGTAGCAAGCAAGATGTCGTGGATCATGCCAGTGTGAGTTCTTTGGCAATGGCGGTAAGGCCATCCATCGATCTGTTCTCTGCCTTTAAAGTTTGGGCATTTTCAATGTGAGAGAAATTTCTCTTCATTGAAGCAAAATAGGTTGGATCGTAGTGCATCGTCAAAAGCTCGCGCACGACGATGTCAATTTGCCCCTGTGCAATGTGCGATTGCCAAGTTTCAACCTGCTGCTTGCCTCTAATGGCCACCAGCGCATCCAATCTGCTTGAAAACAAGTTGGGGTCTTTGACAAAAAATTCGTAATCTTCCAGCAGCAGTTTCACGCGCTCGTCGTCCGACAATTCAAGTTGATAACACTGCCCTGATCGAACTGCCACAATCAATGATTCGGGTACGGCCAGGTTGCCCACCTTGCGGCTTTCAGACTCTACATAAACAGGTTTGGAGGGGTCCATTTGGCGGAGGGCATCCCAAATCAGCGTGTCAAAATTCTTTTGGCTAGGTTGTGGTTCGCCTGGAATAAAGCCCAAGACAGAACTCCTGTGATTAGCCAAGCCTTCTAAATCCAATACTTGTGCGCCTTGGGCTTGCAAACAATGCAGAAGCCTTGTTTTGCCAGAGCCCGTGGGCCCGCAAATGACGCGCCACTGAATGCGTTCAGCCAGGGGAGGAATGGCTGTCACCAGTTCACTGCGAAAGGCCTTGTAGCCACCTTCAATGATGTCCACCCTGAAGCCAATTTGGCCCAAGATAAGTGCCAGGGAACCACTGCGTTTGCCACCGCGCCAGCAATAAACAAGAGGCTGCCAGTCTTTGGGCAAGTCAATGACGTGCTTCGCAATGTGCTTCGCAATATTGGCTGCCACCAGGCCTGCGCCTTTTTTCTTCGCCTCAAAAGAGCCAACCTGCTTGTACAGAGTGCCGATCTCTATGCGTTGTTCGTTGTCCAGTGAAGGCCAATTGAGGGCGCCTGGCAAATGATCCAGTGCAAACTCGTCTTCACTTCTGGCATCAATGATGGCGCTGTAGCCACCTGCTTGTCCTATCGGCACAGACATTCGGGCCATGGCTTCTTTAGCGCTAACTGGGTTCACGTTCACAAAAAGCCTTTCGAGGGAAGTGCCTTGATTATGGCAAACCCGACTTGGAGAGTTCTGGATTTGTGGGAACAATGAACCCATGTCCAGTGCCTTGCGGTTCTCGAAATCGAAAGGCACTATTTTTGAACGAACTGAGGTTTAGCCATGACACATCGCCGTTTTGCCATTTTGAAGCTTGCTACTTTGGGTTTGAGTCTGTCTTTTGCAGGCGTGGCCATGGCGCAAGAGAAGTTTCCATCCCGCCCGGTCACGATTGTGGTGCCGCAGGCGGCCGGTGGTGCCAATGACGCCATTGCGCGTGTCGTGGCTCAAAAGCTTTCAGAACAGTGGGGCCAGACGGTGCTGGTTGAAAACCGGCCCGGTGCAGGTGGCAACGTTGGCACGGCCTATGCAGCCAAAGCCAAGAATGACGGCTACACGCTGTTGGTCAACGCAGACAGTGCGCAGGTGATCAATCCGGCTTTGTACGCCAGAACAGGATTTGATCCTGTCAAAGACTTTGACCCCATCGCCCCATTGGCAAAAGCCGGCTATGTGTTGGTGGCCAACCCTAGTTTTCCTGGCAACAATGTGGCCGAGCTCATTGCTTTGGCCAAGTCCAAGCCGGGTTCGTTGTCCATTGCCTCTGCGGGCAATGGGACATTGAACCATTTAATTGGCGAAATGCTGCAAAAGGCCACCGACATTCAGCTTCAGCACATTCCTTACAAAGCTGCGGCGGCTGCCGCTACCGATGTGGTGGGAGGTCAAGTGCCGCTTTCTGTGCAAAGCATGCCTTCCTCCATTGCATTTATCCGTGCTGGCAAACTCAAGGTATTGGGCGTTGTGAATGAAAAACGCCTTGCTGCCTTGCCCGACTCGCCCACCATTGGCGAGACGGTGCCTGGTTTTGGCGCCACACCTTGGTATGGCATGTTTGCGCCAGCGGGCACACCCAAAAACATCTTGCTTCAAATTCAAAATGATGTGGCCAAGGCCTTGGATGCCAAAGATGCGCAGGATCGTTTGGCCACGCTGGGCTGCGAACCCTTCAAAGGTACGGGTGATCAACTGGCTCAAATTGTGAAATCCGACTTGGTGCGCTGGGCGAAACTTGTGAAAGATTCTGGCGCCAAAATTGATTGACCTTGTTGCTTGATTTCGACTACACCCCGCCGTGCGGGTGTGTCGGGTCAATCCAAAGCACGTTTTCAGGTTTTTCGATGGGTTCAATGTCTAGGTTGACCGATACAGCCTGCCCATCGCTTCGGCAAAGCACACATTCCAAAACCTCGGTGGCGCTGGCATTGATTTCTTGATGCGGCACATAGGGCGGCACGTAAATGAAATCGCCAGGTCCAGCTTCTGCGGTGAACTCCAAATGGTCGCCCCAACGCATGCGGGCGCGTCCTTTGATGACATAAATGACACTTTCTAGGGGGCCATGATGGTGTGCCCCTGTTTTAGCGTTGGCATGAATGGTCACAGTGCCTGCCCAGAGTTTTTCAGCGCCCACTCTTGCAAGGTTGATGGCGGCTTTTCTGTCCATGCCGGGGGTAGATGGCACATTACCGTCTAACTGGTTGCCCGGTACGACACGCACACCTTGATGTTTCCAATCCGTTGGATTTACGTGGTCCGAATGATCATGGCTGTGATTTGTCATGTTAACTACCTGTTATTTAACTTATTGTTTACCAACTATAGGTTTAGTGACCATAGGTTAAAAGGGGATTGAAAGAGTTTGCCTAATTTTGCGTCACATTTTGTGTGTTTGTACAGTCATTATGGTGGGCTCATCGCAAATTGAGGTAGTCTGACATTTTTGAATTCCTATAAAAAATGATGTCCAGACAAGCCGCTATCCAAAGAGCCGCCGAAGAATTTGACAGTGGTTCATTTCAGCAAGTACTTCGCCAAAGAATTGCCAGGCCCACAGAAAGTCAAAATCCAGCCAGATCGGCTGAACTCTTGGCTTATTTGACGGAAGACCTGCAGCCCGCCCTGAATGCCATGGGGTTTGCGTGCCGCCTCATAGAGCATCCTAAAGCGAAAGCCCCATTTTTATTTGCTGAACGCCTTGAATCCCCAGACTTGCCCACCGTACTTGGCTACGGTCACGGCGATGTGATTCGGGGGCTGGAATCTGAATGGCGTGAGGGCTTATCTCCATGGACTTTGACCGAATTAGAAGGCCGTTGGTACGGTCGCGGCATTGCTGACAACAAGGGCCAACACTCGGTCAATTTGCAGGCCATGGCTTGTGTTCTGGCAGAGCGGGGTTGCTTAGGTTTCAATGCCAAATTCATCATCGAAATGGGCGAAGAAACAGGGTCGCCAGGCCTTCAAGATGTCTGCGCAGAGTATGCAGAACTTTTGAAAGCAGATCTGCTGGTGGCGTCCGATGGGCCTCGACTCAGAGCAGACCGTCCCACCATCTTTTTGGGCTCTAGAGGCTGTATTAACTTTGACCTCAGCATAGATTCCAGATCGGGTGCTCACCATTCTGGCAATTGGGGTGGCCTGATTTCTAACCCAGGTATCCAGTTGGCGCATGCCATTGCCAGTTTGGTCACAGACCATGGCGAAATCAAAGTGCCCGAATGGAAACCCAAGTCTTTGCCAGATTCCGTCAGGCGTGTTTTGGCAGACTGTGAGGTGGACGGGGGTGCCAATGGGCCTCAAATCGAACCCGAATGGGGTCAACCTGGTTTGAGTCCTGCTGAGCGCGTTTTTGGTTGGTGTTCCTTTGAAGTACTGGCCTTCAAAACGGGCAATCCAGACAACCCTGTCAATGCCATTCCGCCCAGAGCCAAGGCCACATGCCAGCTCCGATTTGTAGTGGGCATCGACAGCTCAGACATCTTGAGTGCGCTCAGGCGCCATTTGGACAGCCATGGCTTTGGCTATGTCCAAATTACGGCGGCACGCGATGAAATTTTCAAAGCCACCCGCATTGACCCAGACGACGCATGGGTCACTTGGGCGGCCAATTCTTTGCAGCAAACAACGCAAAAAAAACCGGCCATTTTGCCCAATTTAGGGGGCTCACTGCCGAACGACATCTTTATCGATGTGCTGGGTTTAAAGACCATCTGGGTGCCACACTCGTACCCAGGTTGCTCTCAGCATGCGCCCAATGAGCACCTGCCTCCCGAGTTGCTGAAAGAGGCGCTGCAGGTGATGACGGGACTTTACTGGGATTTGGGTGCGGGCAATACGCCGCATCACACCGCGCACAACACGCCGTAAGCCAATTAAACTGTGGCGCCAATCGCCCCAAAAAAGATCAAAGGACACAAGATGAATGCTCGTTACGATTGTTTTTGCAAATTGACAGACCTGCTAGGTGCTCAGGAATCTTTGACCGAAGCCAGACGTCATTTGCACCAATTTCCCGAACTCTCTTTTCAAGAAAAATCAACCGCGCAGTGGGTTGGCGACAAGTTGCAAGCCTGGGGCTATCAAGTGACACGCAATGTGGGCGGTCATGGGCTGGTGGCCACTTTGAAAAATGGCGAAGGCAAGGGCATTGCATTGCGCGCCGACATGGACGCCTTGCCCATTCAAGAAGAAACCCAAAAACCTTATGCCAGCCAACATGCGGGCACCATGCATGCCTGCGGACATGATGGCCATACCGCCATGCTGCTGGGAGCGGCCCAGCAACTGGCCAAAACCAAAAACTTCAAGGGCACCGTTCACTTGGTTTTTCAACCGGCGGAAGAGGCTGGCAAGAACAGTGGCGCGCAGCAAATGATTGCGGACGGCTTGTTTGAGCGCTTTCCGTGTGATGCTATTTTTGGCATTCACAACCACCCAGGGGCAGACGTCGGCACGTTCATGTTTGGGGCTGGCGCCTTCATGTCTGCCTCAGATACTTGCTACATCAAAGTCCAAGGCAAGGGCGGTCATGCCGCAAGACCGCACCAGACAGTCGATTCAGTGGTCATCATGGGTAGCCTGATCATGGCTTTGCAAACGGTGGTGTCGCGCAACATCGATCCTCTGCAAACATCGGTGGTCACCATTGGCACGGCCCATGCCGGCAGCGTGTCCAATGTCATTGCCGACTCTGCCAGCATGTCGCTCAGCATTCGATCTTTCAACCCGGAAGTTCGTGAGCTTTTAGAGCAACGAATTAAGAGCTTGGTGCGCGCACAAGTTGAGTCTTATGGGGGTGAGGTGGAAATCATTTATGAACGCGGTTACCCCGTAGTCATCAATTCGCAAGCCGAAACCGAATTTGCCCGTCAGGTGGCTGTGGAGTTGGTGGGAGAAGACAAGGTGGTGTTCCCCTTTGGCCCCGTCACTGGCAGTGAAGACTTTGCCTACTACCTGCAGCACAAACCCGGTAGTTTCTTGCGCCTAGGAAATGGCTTAGACAGCGTTTTATTGCACAACCCCAAATACGACTTCAACGACCAAAACTTGTCTTATGGCGCTGCTTATTGGACGCGACTTGTAGAGCGCTTTCTTGAAGAAGCTTGAACAAGACTCAAATTTTTTGTATTTTTAAACCGGAGAACTTATGACCATTTCCATGTACCAAGCCAGCGTGCCCCGTTTGATCAATGGCTTGATTAACTTGTCGCATCTTTTAGACAAAGCGCAAGCCCATGCAGAAGCTAAAAAAATTGACCCCGTGGTGTTTGCTTCAATGCGCCTTTATCCCGACATGTTTCCCTTGAGCCGACAAGTTCAAATTGCTTGCGATGTTTGCAAGGGACTGATTGCAAGGCTGGCTGGCGTGGAGATTCCAGCCCATGAAGACACTGAAAAAGATTTGAAAGATTTGCAAGCGCGCATTGCAAAAACCATTGCGTTTTTAGAAACCTTCAAACCCGAGCAAATTGACGGCACAGAAGACAAAGACATTGTGGTGAAGCGCGGCGAGAAAGAAACGCACTACAAAGGCATGCAGTATTTGCTAGGCCATGGCTTGCCCAATTTGTATTTCCACACCACCACCACGTACAGCATGCTGCGCGCAGGGGGTGTTGAAATTGGCAAGTCAGATTATTTGGGAAAAATCTAAATCCTGCTGAATTAAAACTGCGCAGCTTGCGCAGTTTTAGTATCAGTCGTCCAAGCCCGACATGCCGATGCGGTGTGCCAAGGGCTTGGGACCTGCAATTCTGAACATCACCTGACCTGGCCAAGACAGGTAGCCGTCTAGCCTGCGAGAGAACAAAATGCCATCGGTTTGGCTGTTGTAGGTGGTGCGGGCTTTGGGCCCGTTGGGGTTGGCGGGGTCAATGACATCGCAAATGGCTTGGCCCTTTTTGACCTTGGCGCCAGGTTTGACGTGGAACACCAAAAAGCCTGTGCCCTTGCTGTAACCCACGTCCATGCCGCTCATAGGCGATGCAGCGCTTTTCATTTTAGGCAGAGGGGCTGCTTTGCCGCCCACCACACCTTGCCGGACCAACCAGCGGTAAAGATTTTTGGCGTCAGACATACCGAGTGCATCGCTCACGTCGTGTTGGCTGCGCATTTCTAGCGTGACCGACATACAAGCTTGGGGAATATGGGCTTGTGGAAACTTGTCTTGCAGGCGAGCCCACAAAGCGCTGTTCACGCCAGAAAAGGTGAGGGTGCTGGGGTAGGGGTCGTTGTACATCGTGGCCTCAACGCCCAAATCTGCTGCCAAGGCTTGCACCGCGCCTTCGTTGCCTAAGGGGCCGGTAGGTCCCTTGACCCAGTCATTGTGGGCCGTGAACAAATGCAAAGCGGCATAAATATCGCAGTGCAAGTCGAGTACGTAGTCAGCGTCTGTGCTGAGCTTTTGCATTTCAACGCGCAGTGTTTGCAGTTCATTGGCGGGCTTCATTTCGTTCAAAGCTTCTAGCGCAGCCTTGCGAATCAATTTCACATTGGCCTCAGGATTTGTGCCAATTTTTTTCCACACCTTCTGAGCCACGGGCTCTGACACATCTATCCAATTGCGATTGAAGTTTTCATTGCTGAGGAAGTTGTAGCGGCCGGCATGGGAATTACCTATAAGTTGAGACTGGCCGATGGGATTGACCGTTGGCACCAAAATGATCTCGCCTTTGATCAAGCCTTTTTTGTCCGCCTCGGTCAGCATGGGCATCAAATGGTGAAGCGCCATGGTGCCGGGCATTTCATTGGCATGGATGGCCGCTTGCATGTAGACCTTGGGCCGTGCACCAGGTTTGCCAAAACTGAGCACGGAAACAGTGCGGTGGGTGCCAGGGGTCATGCTGGGGAGTTGAACGGTTTTTGTCTTGATGGCCATGAGGGATCCTTTTTTGAATCAGATGTCGGATGAAATTAGTTTATGCGCATTCTGTCTAATGCAAAACCCTAATGTTCGATTTATAGATTAGAGTTAGTGTGTGAGATGTTTTTGTGAATGTCCATTTAAATTTTTAGGAGAGCACCATGAACGAGAGTGAAATTCGCGGTCTGATCGATCAAGTTCGCGACAATGGCATTAGCCGCAAGCAGTTTATTCGCCACATGATTGGCGCTGGTTTGACTGTGCCCATGGCAGCCCAAATGCTGCTCACATCAGGTCTGGCTCAAGCTCAAACGGCATCTAATTACAAGCCCACCAAGCGTGGCGGTGGCGGTGCACTTAAAGTGCTCTGGTGGCAAGGTGCTACCTTGCTTCAGCCTCACTTCGCCAGTGGTACCAAAGACCAAGAAGGCTCACGTATTTTCTACGAGCCTTTGGGTGCTTGGGATGCAGATGGCAACTTAGTTCCCATCTTGGCGGCAGAGGCTCCTACTCTGGCCAATGGAGGTGTTTCTAGAGATGGCAAATCCATTACTTGGAAACTCAAGAGAAACGTGCAGTGGCACGATGGCAAGCCCTTCACGGCCGACGATGTCGTATTTACCGCCGCATATGCCGCCGACCCAGCCACTTCTGCATACACCGCTGGCTCATACAAAGACGTTAAAGTGACGAAGGTGGACAGCCATACTGTGAAGGTTGAGTACCAAAAGCCTTCGCCATTCTGGGCAGATCCGTTTGTGAGTGCCGCTGGCATGATCATTCCAAAGCACATTTTTGAATCCTTCAAGGGCGCAACATCACGTGATGCACCTGCCAACCTGAAGCCTGTTGGCACCGGCCCGTACAAGTTTGTTGATTTCAAACCAGGTGACATGCTGCGTGGCGCAATCAATACCAGCTACCACGAAGCCAATCGGCCTTACTTCGATACCATTGAAATGAAGGGCGGCGGCGATGCCGTGTCGGCAGCGCGAGCTGTTTTGCAAACAGGTGAATACGATTACGCTTGGAATTTACAAGTTGAAGACGAGCTACTCTTGCGTTTAGAGCAAGGCGGCAAAGGCAAAACAAGCATTGTTCCTGGTGGCAACATTGAGTTCATTCAACTGAACATGGCCGACCCCTGGACAGAAACAGATGGCGAGCGTTCGCACCCCAAATCCAAGCACCCTATTTTGTCAGAATTTGCGGTTCGCCAAGCCATCAGTTTGTGCGTCGACCGCGACGGTGTGCAAAAGTTCATCTACGGCCGCACTGGTATTGCAACTGCCAACTTCTTGAACAACCCACAACGTTTTGTGTCTAAAAACACAAAATACGAGTTCAACCCAGACAAGGCAGCCCAAGTCTTAGAGGCAGCCGGTTGGAAAAAAGGCGCAGACGGCATCCGTGAAAAAGGTGGCAAAAAACTCAAGCTGGTTTTCCAAACTTCGATCAATGGACCGCGTCAGAAAACACAGCAAATTATCAAGCAAGCTGCACAAAAGGCTGGCATTGACATGGAATTGAAAGCGGTGCCCGCATCGGTCTACTTCTCTTCAGACCCAGCCAACCCAGACACTTACACCAAGTTGTTTGCTGACATACAAATGTTCACCACCACAATGCCCCAGCCAGACCCTGAGGTGTTCATGAACCAGTACTTGACTGACCAATTTGCGACCAAAGCTAACAAATGGCTAGGCCGAAATTCCACTCGCTACAGCAACCCTGAATATGACAAAGCTTATTTGGCGGCCCAATCTGAAATGGACCCCGTGAAACGTGCCGCTTTGTTTGTTCGGATGAACGACATGCCCGTTAACGACATTGCCATCATTCCTGTGGTTTACCGCCCCCGTACTTCGGCCGCAGTTCACAGTTTGGTTGCGCCTTTGTCGGGTTGGGACAACGATTTGTGGCTGTTGAAAGACTGGTACAAAAACACTTAATCAAGTTATATGTTTCGTTACGTCATGCGGCGATTGATGATCGCCGTGCCCAGTCTTTTGGGCATTAGCTTGGTGCTGTTCTCTGTTTTGGCGTTAGCGCCAGGAGATCCCTTTTCAGAGTTGGTATCCAACCCCAACATTCCTGCTGAAGTGGCCTTGGCCTTGCGGGAGAAGTTTGGTTTGGACGACCCACTCATGGTTCGCTACTGGAACTGGCTGACAGCCATGGTCCAGGGCGACTGGGGTTACTCCTTCATCAGCCGCATCAATGTCGAAACACTCATCATGCAGCGCATTCCGGTTACCTTGTTGGTCATCGGCTCGTCGCAGGTGTTGGCACTTTGTATTGCTATTCCGGTGGGCGTGTATGCGGCCACAAGGCCTTACTCTTTGTTTGACCAAATTGCCAGCACGCTGGCGTTCATTGGTTTTTCACTGCCAACCTTCTTCACGGGTATTTTGCTCATTTTGTTTTTCAGCATTCACCTAGACTGGTTGCCATTTGTTTACAGGGCCGACATCCCTGATACAGGCTGGCGCTTTTACTGGGAGCACTTGAAGCAAATGATCATGCCGGTCACGGTATTGGGTTTGTTTCAAGCGGGTGCCTGGACGCGCTATGTGCGCTCAGCCGTGCTAGATGTCATCCGTTTGGACTATGTCACCACGGCACGCTCAAAAGGCTTGTCCGAAAAAGTGGTCATCACAAAGCACGTTTTGCGCAATGCGCTTATTCCCGTGGTCACATTGGTAGCACTTCAAATGCCGGCCATTTTTGGTGGCGCCATTGTCACGGAGCAAATTTTCCGTGTCCCTGGTATTGGCTCTCTCATCATCAGTTCCATGCTGGCCAATGACACCCCAGTGGTCATGGCTGTGACTTTTGTGTTTTCCACCTTGGTCATCGCGTGTAATCTTTTAGCAGATATTTTGTATGGCTGGCTCGACCCTCGCATCTCCTTCAACTGACAACAAGGCCTTGGTGGCCAAGTCGTCAGCGCAGTCGCCAGGCCGAGAGGCATGGCGCCGTTTTAAACGCCACAAACTGGCCGTTGTTTGCACCATTGTTTTGAGTTTCATTGTGTTGGCTGTTTTGCTGGGCCCGTTTGTTTGGCGAGTGCCCATCAATGAAATTGATTTCATGTCTCGCATGCAAGGTCCATCTTGGGCGCACCCTTTGGGTACCGATGATTTGGGGCAAGACATTTTGGCGCGCGTGCTTTACGGAGGCCGAATTTCATTGGCTGTAGGTTTGGCCGCCATGCTGATTGCCATCACTGTGGGCGTGGTTGTAGGCGCAGTGGCAGGCATGTCCAAGGGACCTGTCGATGTGTTTTTAATGTGGATCACAGACTTGTTCTTGTCCTTGCCACAACTGCCTTTGCTGCTCTTGATTTTCTATTTGTTCAACGATACCTTGAAAAAAATGGTGGGCCCTGAGGCAGGCGTTTTTGTTTTGGTTGTGGCTGTCATCGGGGGCTTGCGTTGGATGCCTGTAGCCCGATTGGTCAGGGCCCAATTTCTGACATTGCGTGAAAAAGAGTTTGTTGAAGCGGCACGAGCTTTAGGTGCCAGCCCTTGGCGACAAGTCACAGTGCACATCTTGCCCAATGCCATGGGCCCCGTCATTGTGGCGGCTACCATCGATGTGGCTGCGGCCATCATTGCAGAGTCAACCTTGTCATTTTTAGGCTTAGGCTTTCCGCCAGACATTCCCACTTGGGGTCGCATTTTGTTCGATGCCAAAGATCACATGGATGTAGCGGTCCACTGGGCCTTGTTTCCTGGTGCCTTGATTTTCATCACTGTGCTCACCATCAATTACATTGGCGACGGCTTGCGGGATGCCTATGATCCTCGCCGCGTGCTTTAAAGAGATTTCTGGATGACCACCAACCCTTTGTTGAAAGTTCAAGACCTTCAAGTTCACTTTGACACCGATGACGGTGTGTTGCATGCGGTCGATGGCGTTAACTTTCACATCGACCGAAGCGAAACACTGGGTGTCGTAGGTGAGTCAGGCTGCGGTAAAAGTGTGACCGCCATGACCATCATGAAACTCTTGGCCATGCCGCCCGGTCGAATTGCCAAGGGCCAAATTTGGTTTGAAGGTCAGGATCTGGTGCAAGCAGATGCGCAAACCATGCGCAATCTGCGGGCCAAAGAAATAGCCATGATTTTTCAAGAGCCCATGACGTCACTCAACCCGGTTTTGAGTGTGGGTGAGCAAATTGCCGAGACACTCAGGTTGCACGAAGGCCTGACACCCAAGCAGGCAATGGCCAAAGCCAGTGACATGTTGGGGCTGGTCAATATTCCCAAGCCGGCGCAACGTGTCAATGACTATCCCCATCAGTTCTCTGGCGGTATGCGTCAGCGGGTGATGATTGCCATGGCCTTGTCTTGCAAACCCAAATTGCTCATTGCCGATGAGCCTACTACCGCCTTGGACGTGACCATTCAAGCGCAAATTTTGGATTTGCTGAACGAGCTTAAATCTCAAATGGGCATGTCCATCATGCTCATCACGCACGCTATGGGCGTGGTGGCCGAAACGGCTCAGCGGGTTGTGGTGATGTATGCCGGTCGTGTTGTCGAAGAGGCCAGCGTCGAAAAACTGTTTGCGTCGCCTGCACACCCCTATACCAAAGGTCTGATTCGTTCCATTCCCCGCATAGATTTTGACAGCGACCACAAACAAAGGCTTGAAGCCATTCCTGGCTCGGTCCCCAAATTGATCAATCCACCCATGGGATGTCGTTTTGCGCCGCGCTGCCAATACGCCAGCGAACGTTGCACACAAGAAATGCCAGAACTTCGTCAAATTTCGACTGGCCATTCAGTGGCTTGCCACTTCTCTCTCTAACTCAAATGTCAGATACGCATTCAATGTCCTCTAGTTCTACACCGCTTTTAGAAGTCAAAGGACTGACCAAACACTTTCCGATCAAAGGCGGTATCTTCGGGCGTGAAGTGGACCGTCTCCATGCCGTTGATGGCGTCAACTTTGAAATTGCTGCAGGTGAAACTTTGGGCATGGTGGGAGAGTCGGGCTGTGGCAAATCGACTACGGGGCGCTGCATCCTTCGCTTGATTGAGCCCAGTTCTGGTGAAGTGAAGTTCAATGGCCAAAACGTCACAAGCATGGGCTCTGATGCCTTGCGTGAAATTCGCCGTGACATGCAAATTATTTTTCAAGATCCGTTTGCATCTCTGAATCCGCGCATGACCGTGGAGGCCATCATTGGCGAGGCCCTGACCATTCACAAACTCACGCCTACGCCTGAAACCTACCGCGCACGCATTGTTGATCTTTTAGAAACCGTTGGCTTGAACGCAGATCACATGAAGCGTTTTCCGCACGAGTTTTCGGGCGGGCAGCGTCAACGCATTGGCATTGCACGAGCCTTGGCGGTGTCTCCTAAATTGATTGTGTGCGATGAGCCTGTTTCGGCGCTCGATGTTTCTATTCAGGCCCAAGTCATCAACTTGCTTGAAGACTTACAAGCCAAGATGGGTTTGACTTATTTGTTCATTGCCCACGACTTGTCGGTGGTCGAGCACATCAGCAATCGCGTTGCTGTGATGTATTTGGGCCGTATTGTAGAAATTGCGCCTTCGCGTCAGTTGTACACGCAACCTAAACACCCCTACACGGAGGCCTTGCTTTCTGCGGTGCCCATTCCAGATCCTAGCGCCAAGAAAAAACGCATTGTTTTGACGGGGGACGTCCCCAATCCTGTGAACCGGCCTAGCGGTTGTCATTTTCACCCTAGGTGCCCCAAGGCCACTGAACGTTGTCGCGTTGAAGAACCTGTTTTAAAATTTGTTGGTGACCAGCACCAAGCGGCCTGTCACTTAAACGATTGAATTTTCGACGCTCGGTGCGTCTACTTCACAAGGATCACAAGATGTTAAATTGGATTGATCAGCGCCTACCGCTGCGCTTCTTGGCGTTCTTTGCCATTGTGGTCTTGTGGGTATTGTCGGCATTGCAATTGGTGGTTGGACAAGCCAGCTTTTGGTGGGTCTTGCTTTTATCGGCATTGGTCCTTGTCGGTATCAGTGATTTGCAACAAACCCATCACGCTATTTTGCGCAACTATCCCATCATTGGTCACTTGCGCTTTTTGCTTGAATTTATAAGACCTGAACTGCGTCAATATTTCATTGAGAGCGACAACGAGGCCGTGCCATTTTCCAGGGCACAACGCACTATGGTCTATGCCAGGGCAAAGGGCGAATCTGACAAGCGGCCCTTCGGTACCCAAATGAATGTTCGAGAAGTAGGGTATGAGTGGTTAACCCATTCAATCAGCCCCTCTGTCATTGATTCGCATGACTTCAGAGTGAATGTGGGTGGCTCGGAATGTAAACAACCCTACAACATCAGTTTGTTCAATGTCTCTGCCATGAGTTTTGGTGCTTTGAGCGCCAATGCCGTCATGGCTTTGAACTTGGGAGCTAAGAGGGGCGGCTTTGCCCATGACACGGGGGAGGGGTCTATCTCCAGGTACCACCGTGAACACGGTGGCGATCTGATCTGGGAAATTGGTTCTGGTTATTTTGGTTGCCGCAATGAAGACGGCACCTTCAGCCCTGAGCGCTTTGTTCAAAACGCCCTGACGCCTCAAGTCAAAATGATTGAGATTAAATTAAGCCAAGGCGCAAAGCCTGGCCATGGTGGCGTTTTACCCGGATCCAAAGTAACGCCCGAGATTGCTGAGGCCAGAGGTGTGCCGATGGGCGTTGACTGCGTTTCACCCGCTGCCCACAGCAGTTTTTCAAATCCCGTCGAGCTTTTGCAATTTGTGCAAAAGTTAAGAGAATTGTCCGAGGGTAAACCGGTTGGTTTCAAGTTGTGCGTTGGCCACCCATGGGAGTGGTTTGGCATTGCCAAAGCCATGCAGAAAACAGGTATCTACCCAGACTTCATTGTGGTGGATGGCTCAGAGGGTG
>JBIIJK010000125.1:0-3418 GCA_044233865.1 Limnohabitans sp. | reverse complement strand
GCCAAAGAAGAGCCGCTTGTTGGGCCACGACCTCACCTGTTTTGAATTCAACACCTGGCGTTGGTTTGATTTCAATGTTGAGAAAATAGCGATTGCGAATGCAATAGTTCGCAAGATTGGCCAGCGTAGGCAGGGGCTCGCCACTGAAGTGTCTAGAGTGCCAACTGCCAGCGTCTAACTGCGACAATTTTTGCCAGCTTTGCTCGCCGCCAATGCCATGGCCGTTGGTGGTTCGCTGCAATGTGGCGTCATGCATTAAAAACACCACATCGTCTGCGCTGAGTTTGGCGTCGCATTCAAACATGCGGTAGCCGTACTCGGCGCCTTTTCGAAAAGCGGCCATGGTGTTTTCGGGGGCCAAAGTACCAGCGCCTCGATGGGCAATCCATCTTGGATAGGGCCAGGGCTTGAGTGGCTTAGCAGTGTTCAGGGTCACAGACGTTTTCCTGTTTCAGCACTGAAATGATGAATGCAGCCCGCTTTGGGCTTGGCATGGAAAAGTTCGCCGGGCTTGGGTGCAGCCATGCTGGCGTCGAGTCTGAGTGTGAGCGATTCATTGTCTAAGTGAGCATGCACCAAGCGCTCTGCGCCAAGCAGTTCAACGGTATCTACTTTCAATTCCCAGCCTTCGGCAGCCAGATCGAGGTGCTCGGGTCGAATGCCCAAAATTTGGCCAACTGGCAAACCTGGCGCTTGGTTGAGCAAGTTCATGGGCGGTGACCCAATGAAGCTGGCAACAAAGGTGCTAGCAGGGCGGTTATAGACTTCTTCGGGTGTGCCAAACTGTTCCATCACGCCGGCATTCATGACAATCATGCGCTGCGCCAAGGTCATGGCTTCTACTTGATCGTGCGTCACAAACAAAGAAGTGATGCCCAATTCGCGGTGCAGCTTTTGAATTTCCAAACGAGTTTGAGCGCGCAGTTTGGCATCCAAATTGGACAAAGGTTCGTCAAACAAAAACACCTGCGGCTGACGCACGATGGCGCGGCCCATGGCCACACGCTGACGCTGACCGCCTGACAATTCTCTGGGCTTGCGCTGAAGCAAGTTGCGTAACTCCAAAATACCGGCAGCTTTGTCAACCCGGGTTTGAATGTCTGCCATGGAAACTTTGGCAATTTTCAAGCCATAAGCCATGTTGTCAAACACGCTCATGTGTGGGTACAGCGCGTAGTTTTGAAACACCATGGCAATGTCGCGCTCTGCGGGCTCTAGGTCATTCACGATGCGGTCACCAATTGAGATGAGACCCCCCGTCACTTCTTCAAGACCTGCAACCATGCGCAGCAAGGTGGACTTGCCGCAACCCGACGGGCCAACGATCACAACGAATTCACCATCGTTGATTTGGGCGTTCAAATTGTGAATGACAGGGACTGCCTTCGCACCCGTGCCGTATTCTTTAATAATGTTTTGAAGTGTGATGGAAGCCATTATTTTTCAGTGTCTACCAGGCCCTTGACGAACCATTTTTGCATCAAGATCACCACGAGGGCGGGGGGGAGCATTGCCAAAATGGCGGTGGCCATGACAACATTCCATTCGGTGTAAGCCTCGCCAGCCAACATGCGCTTGATCCCCATTACGATGGGGTACATGTCCTCGTTGGTGGTGACGAGAAGAGGCCACAGGTATTGATTCCAGCCATAAATAAACTGAATCACAAACAAGGCCGCAATGTTGGTGGCCGACAAAGGCAATAAAATATCTTTGAAGAATCGCATCGGGCTCGCGCCATCCATGCGTGCCGCCTCCACCAGTTCATCGGGCACAGTTAAGAAAAATTGGCGCAATAAAAATGTGGCAGTGGCCGAAGCAATAAGGGGCACAGTAAGGCCAGCGTAGGTATTGAGCATGCCCAGGTTGGAGACCACTTCATAGGTAGGACTGATGCGCACCTCAACAGGCAGCATGAGCGTGATGAAAATCATCCAGAAGAAAAAAGTCCTAAAGGGAAAACGAAAATAGACCAAGGCAAATGCAGACAACAAGGAAATGGCAATCTTGCCTATGGAAATGACCAGTGCGCTAATCAAGCTGGTCTGCATCATGGGCCAAACCGCAGGCACCTTGCTGCCTAAAGATGTTTCGCCGCCAAACAAGGCCAGGCGATAAGTCTCCCAAAAATGGTTACCAGGCACCATGGACATGGGGATGCTTCTGGAAATTTGCTCAGCGGTTTGGGTTGAGGCGACAAAAGTGAGGTACAGCGGGAAAGCCACGATGCTTACACCGAGCAGCAAAATCAGGTGCGACAGCAAGTCAAGACCTGGGCGTCGTTCAATCATGTCAGTACTGCACTTTCTTTTCGACGAAGCGGAATTGAATGACGGTGAGCGCCACCACAATGATCATCAAAATCACGGACTGAGCGGCTGAGCCGCCCATGTCGAGGGCTTTGAAGCCATCGTAGTAAACCTTGTAAACCAAAATGGCGGTGTCTTTGCCAGGCCCGCCGTGCGTGGTGGCGTCGATGATGGCAAAGGTATCAAAGAAGGCGTACACCACATTGATGACCAAAAGAAAAAATGTGGTGGGCGAAAGCAAAGGAAAAACAATGGTCCAAAAGCGATGCCAAGGCGATGCGCCATCGATGGCGGCCGCTTCAATCAAGGATTTAGGGATGGACTGAAGCCCTGCCAAAAAAAACAAAAAGTTATAGGAGATTTGTTTCCAGACGGCGGCCATCACAATCAAGGCCATGGCATGGTTGCCATTGAGCAAGTGGTTCCATTCAAAACCCATGCTGCGAATAAAAAAGGCCACCACGCCCATGGGCGATGCAAACATGAAGAGCCACAAGACGCCAGCCACCACTGGGGCTACAGCGTAGGGCCAAATGAGCAATGTTTTGTAGATGCCAGCGCCGCGCACCAAGCGGTTGGCCATGACTGCCAACAGCAAAGACACTGACAAACCTGTGCCAGCAACCAAGATGGAAAAGAAGGCGGTGGTTTTGAACGAGTTGAGGTAGCTGTCGTCGCTGAACAGTCGATCAAAGTTTTCCATGCCGACATACTGCACAGAGCCCCCAAATGCGTCTTGGGTGAGCACACTTTGGTAGAGGGCTTGACCCGCGGGCCAAAAGAAAAAAACCAACACAACCACCATTTGCGGTGCGATGAGCACCCAAGGCAACCAAGCTGATTTGAAACGTACGCGCTTTTCCATGAGTTTTTAAAACAATTTGATGCCAAGTAAAAGGACAAAAGCAGAGAATCTCTTCTCTGCTTTTTTGCTAGCTGGCATGCATCATTACAGATTCATGCTGGAGTTTGACCCGTGTGAGCTTACTTGTTGGCTTTTTCAAAACGCTCAAGTTGTTCATTGCCACGCTTGATGGCCAAGTCCAAAGCTTCTTTGGGCTGCTTTTTGCCACTCCAGACGCCTTCGAGTTCCTCATCAATGATGGTGC
>JBIIJK010000012.1:0-42763 GCA_044233865.1 Limnohabitans sp. | reverse complement strand
AAAAAAACCGCCTCAGTGAGGCGGTTTTTTCATTGAGCGATGACATCAATCGGCGTACTTACCGCTGGCATCGACGGCCACTTTGATTTTCTGGATTTCTGCAGCCACAAACTTTTTGTGCTCTGCTGGCTCAACGCGTTTGTCAGTGACGACCAAAGCGCCCAGGCCTTCTTGCTTCTTGATGAACTCGGGGTCCTTCAAAGCTTTTTTCATGGCTTCGTTCAAAGCCGTGGTGATGGCAGCGGGTGTGCCCTTGGGAGCATACAGACCGTGCCAAATGGTGAGGTCAAAACCTTTCATGCCCATTTCTTGCAATGAGGGGTAGTACTTCAAGGATTTGTGATCTGACAAAGGTTTGGCTGTGGTCACAGCAAATGCTTTGATACGGCCAGATTCAATTTGTGCCGTGGTGTTGGTGGTTTGATCGCACATGACGTCGACTTGACCGCCAACCAAGGCGTTCATGGCAGGTGCTGTGCCGCCAAACGGAATGGTGGTCATGGCCTCTTTAGACTGCAATTGCGCTTGCCACAACATGCCGCAAATGTGCGAAGCTGAACCCAAGCCCGCGTGGGCAATGTTCAACTTGCCAGCGTTGGCGCGAATGTAGTTTTCAAAATCGCGGTAGGTGTTGGCAGGCAACTGTGGCTTGCCAACCAAGGTCATGGGCACATCATTGACCATGCCCAAGTACTCAAAGTCTTCCAAGGGCTTGTAGGAAAGTTTGCGGTACAAAGCAGGCGTGGCAGCCATGCCAATGTGGAACAACAACAAAGTGTGACCATCTGGGTTGGCGCGTGCCACTTTGGAGGCGCCAATGGTACCACCGGCACCTGCCACGTTTTCGACCACGAAATTGCCACCTGGCATTGTCTTGGCCATGGCAACGCCAAGGTCACGGGCAACCTTGTCTGTGGGGCCACCCGCAGCAAAAGGCACCACGATGGAAATAGGCTTTGAACCCGGAAAATTTTGAGCATGCGCTACCAAGGCTAAGGCAGCAGCAGCAAGGACCAACAAGCGTTTCATCTATATCTCCTAAGTTAGAGATGGAAGTGTAGCGTCTAAGCAAGCGAAGAGGATTCAGCGCACGACCCAAAACCTCATTATTTAGGGGGATGGCATGCCCCAAACGCACCCATTTTGTGCGAAATCAAACTTTCATTGATAGCTGCGTGCGTCTTCAATCACTTTGCCATCATTGGCCAAAGTGCCAGGCGCCACCAAATGGACATCGCTTCGCAATTTGGTGATGTCCCGAATGGCTTCGGCAATCTGAGCCTTCAACTCGGCTTCAGCACCGTGGGCTGCTGTGGTTTCCACATGCAACGCCATGCTGTCATTGGCCATTTCGCCCTGGACAACCAAACGTGCACGCAATGCGGCAGGGAATCGCTTAACCACCTCAGCCACTTGGCCTGGATGCACAAACATGCCCCGCACTTTGGTGGTTTGGTCGGCACGTCCCATCCAACCTTTGATTCTCTGATTGGTGCGGCCTGTTGGGCAGGTGCCCGCCAAGATGGCGGACAAATCACCCGTGCCAAAACGAATCAAGGGATAATCGGGGTTCAAACTGGTAATGACCAGTTCGCCCACTTCACCTTCAGGAACGGGATCGCCCGTGCCAGGTCGCACAATTTCAACGATCACGCCTTCGTCAATCACCAGCCCTTGGCGTGCGCTGGTTTCATAAGCAATGAGGCCTACATCTGCTGTGGCATAGCATTGAAAAGCATTGACGCCGCGTTCTGTCATCCAGTCACGCAAGCTTGGCGGAAAGGCTTCGCCAGAGACCAAGGCCTTTTTCACAGAAGGCAAGGCCACGCCCATTTCAGCCGCTTTTTCAAGAATAATTTTCAAGAAGCTGGGAGTACCAATGTAGCCAGCAGGCTGAAGCTCAGCCATGGTTTGCACTTGCTGCTCTGTTTGGCCAATACCGCCCGGAAACACCGTGCAGCCCAAGGCATGGGCGCCGGTTTCCATCATGGAGCCCGCTGGTGTGAAGTGATAACTGAAGCAGTTGTGAATGAGTTCACCCGACTGAAAGCCAGCTGCCGCAATGGCACGCGCCATGCGCCAGTAATCTGGGCGGGAACCTTCAGGCTCATACAAAGGGCCAGGGCTTGAAAACACGCGTGGCATTTTTGAGCCATAGCTCACAGCACTGTAGCCCCCAAACACATTGCCACCCGCGGCACGTGCGGCTTTTTGTTTTTCAAGCAGTTCGTATTTGCGAATCACGGGCAACTCAGCCAATGCACCGCGCGATGTGATATCAGCCGCATGAATGTCTTTTAAAATTTCTGCAAAAGCAGGCGCGTTTTTTTGTGCGTGTGCAATTTGCCCAGGCAAGGCAGCCATCAAAGCGGCTTCGCGCGCTGCAGGGTCGCGCGTTTCCAATGCATCCATGTGCGTCTTCATAAAAATCCTTTGAATGTGACTGGAAAAAATTAAGCCAACCAGCGCTTACGCCGTTTGTAACTTTTCACATCTTTGAAGCTCTTGCGCTCGCCGCCGCCTATGCCCAGGTAAAACTCTTTCACGTCTTCGTTGGTCCGCAGGTCTTCGGCCGCGCCGTCCATCACGATGCGACCCGACTCCATGATGTAACCATAATCAGAGTACTTGAGCGCCATGTTGGTGTTTTGCTCTGCGATCAAGAACGTGACTTTTTCTTTCTCGTTCAAATCTTTGACAATGTTGAACACCTCTTCCACGATTTGTGGGGCCAAGCCCATAGAAGGTTCGTCCAAAAGCATGACGCTCGGGTTGGTCATCAAGGCGCGGCCAATGGCACACATTTGTTGTTCGCCGCCTGAGGTGTAAGCGGCTTGTGAAGTGCGACGTGTTTTGAGACGTGGGAAATAGGTATACACCTTTTCAAGGTTGGCCGCAATTTCACCTTTGTCCTTGCGCGTGTAGCTGCCCGTCATGAGGTTTTCTTCAATGGTGAGGTGCGCAAAGCAGTGACGACCTTCCATCACTTGCACAACACCGCGGTTGACCAAATCGGCAGGGGTGAGGTTTTCAATGCGCTCACCACGCAGCTCAATGCTGCCCTTGGTGACATCGCCGCGCTCTCCTTTGAGCAGATTGGAAATGGCCCGCAAGGTGGTGGTTTTGCCAGCACCATTGCCACCCAAAATAGCCACGATGCCTTGCTCTGGAACTTGCAGGGAGACACCCTTCAAGACCAAGATGACGTGGTTGTAAATGACTTCAATGCCGCTGACATTCAATACAATTTTTTTATCGCTCATGGACTCTGCCTTTATGACCAAATGAAAATCTCAGGCGCTGAGACTTTCATTTGGCAACTGCTTTCGCAGTTACCAAAGCACCGCACACATGTGCGGTGTTAGCACGGCTTAAGACTGGCAATCAGCCGGTGTACGGCGAGTCAGTTTCTTTTCTGCAGCGTATTTGTCTGCAGCGGCTTTCACCATGGGCTTGATGATTTGGTCATCGGCCTGGTACCAGTCGCTGGTGAATTCCCACTTGCTGCCGTTCCATGTGTGAATACGGGCCCAGTTGGCACCCATGTGATCGGCACAAGAGGTTGAAACAGGACGCAACACACCTTTGAAGCCAAGGGCATCCAATTTGGGCTGTGTCAGGTTCAAGTTTTCATAACCCCAACGCGCTTGCTCGCCGGTCATGACTTTGCCTTTGCCGTATTTCTCTTGGGCTTGGCGAACACCTTCAACACCAAACATGGCGCTGAACAAACCGCGCATGTAAAGCACTTCGCCCACTTCATCTTTGGGTCCTGTGCCTTGGCCTTTGGCATGCAACTTCTCCAACACTTCTTTCACAACAGCAGAACCTTTTTCGGCACCGTGTTGCATGGTGATGGCGTTGTAGCCCTTAGCGCCCATGCCAATGTCTTTGACATCTGGCTCTGCACCTGCCCACCACACGCCATAAATTTGCTCACGTGGGTAACCAGTTGCTTGCGCTTCTTTGAGCAAGGTGGAGTTCATCACACCCCAACCCCAGTTCACGACGTAATCGGGACGATCACGACGGATTTGCAACCAAGTTGATTTTTGCTCAACACCAGGGTGTGTGACAGGCAGCAAGCTCAACTTGAAGCCGTGCATGGCTGCGCGCTCTTGCAAAATGGGGATGGCTTCTTTGCCGAACGGACTGTCGTGGTAAACCAAGGCAATGTGTTTGCCCTTGAGTTTGTCAGCGCCGCCTGCTTTTTTGGCAATGTCTTGAATGATCACATCGCCTGCCACCCAATAAGTGCCAGCCAATGGGAAGTTCCATTTGAAGACGCCACCGTCAGCAGATTCGCTGCGGCCGTAACCTGCAGTGATCAAAGGAATTTTGTCGCCAGGGGCTTTTTCAGTCAGCGCAAAAGTAATGCCTGTTGACAATGGCTGGAACACTGTAGCGCCACCATTTTTACCTTTAAGACGCTCATAGCACTCCACACCACGGTCTGTGGCGTAGCCAGTTTCGCATTCTTCGAAGCTGACTTTCACGCCATTGATACCACCGCGTGCGTTGACAAGCTTGAGGTAGTCGACATAGCCGTTGGCGAATGGCACACCATTGGGTGCGTAAGCGCCGGTTCTGTAAACCAAAACTGGAAAAAATTGCTCTTTGGTTTGAGCAGTTGCGACGGTGCTAACCAGCGCACTGGAAAGTCCTGCAACGGCCACCGTAGCGGCCAGGACGAGTTGACGAAGCTTCATGGTTGTCTCCTGTTAAGTAAAGTTTGAAGCACTGAGGGAAAAATCAATGTGGGAATGGCCATAAGCGAAGCTTTTGCTTAGCCACTGACCACAGTTTGGCCAAGCCATGGGGTTCGACAATCAAGAACCACACAATCAAGGCGCCAAAAATCATGAACTCTGCGTGAGAGATGGCGGCAGTGGAAATGACCACGCCCACCAAACTGCCCACCCAAGGTAAAAACTGATTGAGGAAAATGGGCAGCACAACAATGAAGGCTGCGCCAAAAAAACTGCCCATGATGGAGCCCATGCCGCCGATGATCACCATGAAGAGCAATTGAAATGAACGGTCAATTGAGAACGCTGCTGGCTCCCAAGAACCCAAATGCACAAAGCCCCACAAAGCACCTGCAACGCCCACAATGAAGGAGCTCACAGCAAAAGCGCTGAGCTTGGCGTACATAGGACGAATGCCAATGACAGCCGCAGCCACATCCATGTCGCGAATGGCCATCCACTCACGACCAATGGCTGAACGGACCAAGTTCTTAGCCATGAGGCCGAAGGCAATCAAGAAGACCAAGCAGAACAAATACTTTTCGACAGGCGTCTCAATGGCCAGACCCATGATGTTCAAGTTAGAGACTGAAACTGAGCCAGAGGGCGTGTAGTTGGTGAACCAACCCACGCGAAGAAACGCCCAATCACAAAAGAATTGGGCAGCCAGTGTGGCAACCGCTAAGTAGAGTCCTTTGACTCGCAAACTGGGGATGCCAAAAAAGATCCCGACCAGCGTTGCAAAGAATCCACCACTGAGAATCGCAACGATGAGGGGGATGCCATCAATTCGAATGTAGGCGTTGTAGGCCATATAAGCACCCACGGCCATGAATGCGCCCGAACCCAAAGAGATTTGGCCGCAATAACCCACCAGAATATTCACGCCCAATGCAGCCAAGGACAAGATCAAGAAGGGAATCAAGATGGCTCTGAACATGTATTCGTCGACCAACATCGGCACGCCCACAAAGGCAAATGCAATCAATGCCAAGATGGCCCATCGGTCTTGGGCAATGGCAAAAATTTGTTGGTCGCTTCGGTAAGAAGTTTTAAATTGACCGTTTTCTCTGTAGAACATGTTGTGCTTCCTTAAACGCGATCAATGATTTTTTCGCCAAACAAACCCTGTGGTCGAAACAGCAAAAAGACCAACGCAAGGACATACGCAAACCAAATTTCAATGCCACCACCGACATAAGGGCCGAGAAAAACTTCGGACAATTTTTCGCCCACACCAATGATCAAGCCGCCAATGATGGCGCCTGGCACCGATGTCAAGCCACCCAAAATAATCACAGGCAAGGCCCTAAGAGCAACCGTGGTCAAAGAAAATTGAACGCCCATCTTGGAGCCCCAAATGATGCCCGCTACCAAGGCTGTGATACCGGCCACAAACCAAACGATGACCCAAATTCGGTTCAGCGGAATACCAATCGACTGCGCCGCTTGGTGATCATCTGCAACGGCACGCAAGGCTCTGCCTGTGCCCGTTTTTTGGAAAAACAAGGACAGAGTGACCACCAGCAATGCTGCAATGAGGGCGGCGTAAACATCTTCCAGGTTCACCAAAATGCCACCAGGAAAAACAGAGTCCAAAAGGAACACAGGTTCTTTGGGCATGCCCACATCAATTTTGTAAATGTCGCTGCCAAAGATGGTCTGGCCCAAGCCGTCAATGAAATAGGTAATGCCCAAGGTGGCCATCAACAAAGTCACGCCCTCTTGATTGACCAAGTGACGCAGCACATACCGCTCAATGAGCCAAGCCAAGACAAACATCAAGACGGCTGCCAAGGCAAAAGCGATGACGTTTGAAAGGATTTTGTTGTCAAGCCCCAAGATTTGAGGAACCCACTCAGAGAATCGCGCCATGGCCAATGCGGCAAAGAGCACCATGGCACCTTGCGCAAAATTAAACACCCCAGAGGCTTTGAAAATAAGCACAAAGCCAAGCGCCACCAACGAATAAAGCATGCCGGCCATCAGGCCACCTAAAAGAGCTTCTAAGAAAAATGCCATGTTGTGTGCTCCTTAATGACTGGTGCCTAAATAGGCACTGATCACTTCTTGGTTGTTGCGGACTTCTTCGGGGGTTCCGTCGCCAATTTTTTTGCCGTAGTCCAAAACCACCACACGGTCAGAGATGTCCATCACGACACTCATGTCGTGCTCAATCAGCACAATGGTGGTTCCAAACTCGTCGTTCACATCCAAGATGAAACGACTCATGTCTTGCTTTTCTTCCATGTTCATGCCGGCCATGGGTTCGTCTAGCAAAAGAACTTGTGGCTCCATGGCCAAGGCACGACCCAAGTCGACGCGTTTTTGCAAACCATAGGGCAATTGACCCACAGGCGTTTTGCGATGGGCTTGAATTTCAAGGAAGTCGATGATGTGCTCGACAAAGTCGCGGTGCTCTTCTTCTTCGCGTTGGGCAGGGCCAATGCGCAAGGCTTGCATAAATAGATTGCTTTTGATGCGCAAATTTCTGCCGGTCATGATGTTATCAATCACGCTCATGCCTTTGAACAAAGCCAAGTTTTGGAAGGTTCGGGCAATGCCCATTTCTGCCACTTGCCGGCTGTTCATGTGGCTGAAAGTTTGGCCACGAAAAGAGATGCTACCTTCTTGAGGTTCGTAGACGCCATTGATACAGTTCAACATGGAACTTTTGCCAGCACCGTTGGGCCCGATGATGGCCCTGACCTCATGCTCGCGAACGTTGAATGAAATGTCGGTGAGCGCTTTCACACCACCGAATCTGAGACTGATGTTGTTCACATCCAGAATCACGTCACCAATTTTTTTTGTCATAGTGTTCTCTGCTTCAGCCTATTGAGACTTCAAGCTGCAGCCTTTACGGGTACAAATGTTTGGGCATCTGAAATATTGAGCGTGGCACTGACACTGCCTGAGCGGCCATCTTCAAACTTCACAACCGTTTCAATGAACTGGGTGGTCAAACCACCATACAGCGCATCGACCAAAGGCAGGTATTTTTCGGCAATGAAACCGCGGCGAACTTTGTTGGTGCGTGTGAGTTCGCCGTCATCGGCATCCAACTCTTTGTGCAGAACCAAGAAGCGGCTCACCTGGCTACCTGCCAACAATTCGTCTTCAGCCAAATCGGCGTTGACTTGCTCAACACACTCTCTGATGAGTTGATAGACTTCCGGCTTTTGCGCAAGGTCGGTGTAACCGGCGTAAGGCAAATTGCGACGCTCGGCCCAGTTGCCCACCGCATCAAAGTCGATGTTGATCATGACGCAGACTTGATCGCGCTGATCGCCATAGGCCACCACTTCTTTGATGTGCGGGAAGAACTTGAGTTTGTTTTCGACATACTTGGGCGCAAACATGGCGCCATCGTTGCTGCCACCTTTAATGCGGCCCACGTCTTTCACGCGGTCAATGATTTTCAAATGGCCGTGGCTGTCTAAAAAACCTGCATCGCTGGTGTGGTACCAACCGTCTGCTGTCAAAACTTCGGCGGTAGCTTCTGGGTTTTTGTAATAGCCTTTGAGCAACCCTGGTGACCTCACCAAAATTTCGCCGTTGTCGGCCACTTTAATTTCAACACCTCGGCAAGGCACGCCCACGGTGTCTGCGCGTGCTTGATTGTCGGGTTGCAAGCAAACAAACACAGCCGTTTCGGTGGAGCCATAAAGCTGCTTCAAGTTGACGCCAATCGAGCGGTAGAACGTGAACAAATCGGGGCCAATGGCTTCACCCGCGGTGTAGGCTACGCGCACACGGCTAAAGCCGAGGCTGTTGCGCAGAGGGCCGTAGACCATGAAGTTGCCCAAGCCATACAACAGGCTGTTGAACAAGCCAATCGATTCGCCCTCCATGCGCTTAGGGCCAACTTTCATGGCCAAGCTCATGAAGTATTTGTACAAGCTGCGCTTTATGCTGCTGGCATCTTCCATGCGAATGCTCACACTGGTGAGCATGCCCTCGAACACCCGAGGAGGCGCAAAGTAGTAAGTAGGACCAATCTCTTTCAAGTCGATCATGACAGTGGCAGCAGACTCAGGGCAATTGACCACGTAGCCGGCTACCAACCACTGTGCGTAGCTGAAAATATTTTGACCAATCCAGGCGGGTGGCAAATAAGCCAACACATCTTCATTAGACGTGAGGTGATCAAATTCGGCGCCAGCTTGTGCGCGGTCGATCAAGGTACCGTGCGTGTGCACAACACCTTTGGGATTGCCCGTGGTGCCAGAAGTGAAGAACATGGCGGCCACGTCGTCTTTGGTGCCAGCTTCAACTTGCTCTTTGTAAAAATGCGGATGCTGTTTGGAAAAAACTTCACCAGCCGCCAACAATTCGTCCACTGAACCGAGTCCGGGCTCGTCGTATTTGCGCAGGCCTCTGGGATCGTCGTAATAAATGTGTTCAAGTGCTGCGTAGGTTTCACGCACTTCCAACATTTTGTCCACTTGTTCTTGATCTTCCACCACGCACAAACGCACCTCGGCATTGGTCATGGGAAAGACACACTCAGAAGCCGCTGCGTCTTGGTACAAAGGAATGGGGATGGCGCCAAGCGATTGCGCAGCCAACATGGTGGCGTAAAGGCGAGGACGGTTAGAGCCCACCACAACCATGTGCTCACCGCGCTTTAAGCCGGCTTGGTGCAAGCCACACGCCATGTGCGCCACCATGGTGGCCATGTCTTGCCAACTGATGGTTTGCCAGATGCCATATTCTTTCTCACGCATAGCCGGCGCGGTGGGTCGTTGCTTGGCATGCGTCAATAGCAATTGGGGAAAGGTCGTCTGCATACGGGTCCTGATGGTTCGCCGTCTCCCCATCAAGAGAGACTTGTTGAATTCTGAAACTGGATGCTAGACTGTGATTTGACGTCAAGTTGTCATTTCGACGACAATCTCGAGATTCACCCACTAGGATTTTCCCTAGGATTTTCAACGTCTTACAGTAAGTTGACATGACATCTGATCTGCATCAAAGAAGACGCCCCCCCACAGACGAGGAATTGAGCAACATTCCTTGGCTGTCTTTGCTGTTGCCCAAGGAACTCGAACGCGCTGTCAATGCACTTCGGGTAGGTGACGCTGAAAAAGGTGACTTTGTTTGCCGTGTTGGCCGCCCTGTGACTTATTGGTTTGGCAATGTCTCGGGCCTTCTCAAAATGAGCACCGACAACATCGATGGTCAAACCATGACTTTCACGGGCGTGCCGCCAGGCGGTTGGTTTGGCGAAGGCACGGCTTTGAAACGCGAGGCCTACCGCTACAACATACAGACCCTGAGGGCCAGCGTGGTGGCGGGCTTGCCCCTTGACACCTTTCATTGGTTGATTGACAACTCGCTGGGCTTTAACCGCTTTGTGATGAACCAGTTGAATGAGCGACTGGCTCAGTTCATTGCGGCCAGGGAGTTTGACCGATTGAGCAATCCTGATTTGCGCGTTGCCCGCAATTTGGCGGCACTCTTTAATCCGGTGCTGTTTCCAGGTGTGGGCGATTTGCTGCGCATTACCCAACAAGAGCTTGCTTATTTGGTGGGGCTTTCCAGGCAGCGTGTCAATGAAGCCATGATTCACCTGCAGGAAGAGGAGCTCATACGGGTTGAATATGGCGGCGTTCGTATTTTGAATTTGCATGGCCTGCGAACCCGCATGATTGACCGCAGAAACAGGGACAATCCGTCCAAAGAAAACGTTTTATGAATCAGCCTCCTCCAAAGCCAGCCTTTGCTCGCGCGCCACGACCTGCCAACGCGGTCTCGAGCGCACACCCCAGTGCTTCTGGCGCTACCACCGTCCGCTTGAACAAGCGCATGGCCGAGCTAGGACTTTGCTCACGCCGCGAAGCCGATGCATGGATTGAGCAAGGGTGGGTAAGGGTCAATGGCCAAGTGGCCGAGATGGGCATGCAAGTGGGCTCCACCGATCGCATCACGGTAGAACGTGAAGCGCAAGCCCAACAAGAACAGCAAGTGACGGTGCTGCTGCACAAGCCCATGGGCTACGTGAGTGGCCAGGCCGAAGATGGTCACGAACCCGCCATGGTGCTGTTTCAAGCGCGCAATCAATGGTCGGGCGATACCACTCGAATTCGTTTCAGCCCTGCGCAGTTCAAAGGTCTGGCGCCTGCCGGCCGCTTGGACATTGACTCTGTGGGCATGCTGGTGATGACACAGGATGGTCGCGTGGCGCGTCAGCTCATTGGCGAAGACGCCGACATGGAGAAAGAATATTTGGTGCGCGTTACTTGCGCGGGGCCGCAAGGCGATATTGCGGTCAATGTGCAAGCGCATTTTCCGGCGGCACAAATGCAACGCTTAAGGCATGGCCTCAGTTTGGATGGCAAACCCTTGAAACCAGCGCAAGTGGAGTGGCAAAACCCAGAGCAACTTCGCTTTGTGCTGAAGGAAGGCAAGAAACGCCAGATTAGGCGCATGTGCGAGCAAGTGGGTCTGAAAGTGGTGGGACTCAAGCGCATTCGCATGGGCCGTATCAGCTTGGGGGCTTTGCCGGTAGGGCAGTGGCGTTATTTAGGCCCCAAAGAGTCGTTTTAAGGCTTCTTCTGCCTCAAAGAACCCCTTGAAATTTTCCAAGCTACCCCCAACTCTCAAGTTGTGGCTGTTTTGGCCCTTGCCGTCTGTGCGGCAGAACCTTTTTAACCCCTATTAACCGCTCTTCAGAAGATGACTAAAAAGACCCATGCTTTCCAAGCCGAAGTGGCCCAACTGCTTCATTTGGTCACCCACTCCCTGTATTCCAACCCCGAAATTTTTGTGCGCGAATTGGTGTCCAACGCTTCAGACGCCTGCGACAAACTGCGCTTTGAAGCTTTAAACAACGATGCGCTGTATGAGAGTCAGCCCAATTTGGAAGTTCGTTTGTCATTTGACACCGAGGCCAAGACCCTGACCATTGCCGACAACGGCATTGGCATGACGGCGCAAGAAGCCATCGACAATTTGGGCACCATTGCCAAGAGCGGTACCAAGGACTTTGTGAGCAAGCTCTCGGGCGATCAAAAGGCCGATGCACAGCTCATTGGTCAATTTGGCGTGGGCTTTTATTCTGGGTTCATTGTGGCCGACAAGATCACAGTGGAAACGCGCCGCGCCGGCGCGCCTGCCTCCGAGGGTGTGCGCTGGATCAGTGGTGGCACGGGCGATTTTGAAGTTGAAAACATTGAGTTGGCACATCGCGGCTCCAGCATCATTTTGCATTTGCGCGAAGACGCGATGCAGTACGCCAACACTTGGAAATTGAAAGAAATCGTTGGCAAATACTCCGACCACATCAGCTTGCCCATCTTGATGGAAAAAGAAGAGTGGAAAGATGGCGAACTGATTGGCAAAGACGAAAGCGAAGGCCGCCAACCTGGCAGCATGGTCAAGACTGGTGAATGGGAAGCCATCAACAAAGCCACGGCATTGTGGACGCGTCCTAAAAAAGACGTGACGGAAGAACAATATAAAGATTTCTACAAACAAATTAGCAAGGACTTTGCCGAGCCCCTCACATGGACGCACAACCGCGTCGAAGGCAGCACCGAGTACACACAACTTTTGTACATCCCCTCACAAGCCCCGCAAGACCTGTGGAACCGCGATAAAAAAGCCGGCATCAAGTTGTATGTGAAGCGCGTTTTCATCATGGACGATGCAGAAGCCCTCATGCCCAGCTACTTGCGTTTTGTCAAAGGCGTGGTGGACTCTGCCGATTTGCCATTGAACGTCAGCCGTGAGTTGCTGCAAGAAAGCCGCGATGTCAAAGCCATTCGCGAAGGTTGTACCAAGCGCGTGTTGTCTATGTTGGAAGACTTGGCCAAACACAACGACGCACCAGAAGCTTCTGCCGATGGCGTGACCGATGTGGTGAGCGAAGAAGACAAAGCCAAGCAAGGCCAGTACACCAGCTTCTACAAAGAGTTTGGTGCCGTGCTCAAAGAAGGCTTGGGCGAAGACTTTGGCAACCGCGATCGCTTGGCCAAATTGTTGCGCTTTGCTTCCACGTCTTCAGACGAAGTGAGTGTGTCTTTGGCCCACTACAAAGCGCGCATGAAAGAAGGCCAAGAAGCCATCTACTACATCACAGCCGACACATTGGCCGCCGCCAAGTACAGCCCCCAATTGGAAGTGTTCAAGAAAAAAGGCATTGAAGTTTTGCTCATGACCGATCGCGTAGACGAGTGGGCCTTGAACTTCTTGAACGAGTTTGATGGCACCCCCATGCAAAGCGTGGCCAAAGGCGCTGTCGACTTAGGCACACTGCAAGACGAAGAAGAAAAGAAAGCCGCGGAAGAAGCGGCTGAAACCTTCAAGCCTTTGCTGGCCAAATTGAAAGAAGCTTTGAAGGACAAAGCAGAGGATGTGCGGGTGACCAGCCGCCTGGTGGACTCACCTGCTTGTTTGGTGGTGACCGACAACGGCATGAGCATGCAGTTGGCGCGCATGCTCAAACAAGCCGGTCAAGAAGCCCCTGAATCGAAGCCAGTGCTGGAAGTCAATCCTGAACACGCTTTGGTCAAAAAGCTAGATGGCTCTGTGCACTTCAATGACCTGGCCCACATATTGTTTGACCAAGCCTTGCTGGCAGAAGGCGGTATGCCTGCAGACCCAGCGGCTTATGTGCGCCGCGTGAACGCGCTATTGGTTTAAACCACCAACAACGGCTCTTGCATTTGCTCGATCTGCTCTTCCAACATTTGCACTTGGCCACGCCAATAATCTGGCGTGCCAAACCAAGGGAAGTTGATGGGGAAAATGGGGTCGTTCCAACGGCGCGCTAACCACGCGCTGTAATGGACCAAGCGCAAGGTGCGCAGCGGCTCAATCAGGGCCAACTCGCGGCGATCAAAATCGCGCACTTGCTCATAGCCTTCCAGCAACATGCTCAATTGTCCTGAGCGTTGCTTGCGATCGCCAGACAACAACATCCACAAATCTTGCACAGCGGGTCCCATGCGCGCATCGTCTAAGTCAACGAAGTGTGGGCCACCTCCCGGCAAGTCAGCGGGCGTCCACAAAATATTGCCGGGATGGCAATCGCCATGCAATCTGAGCATTTGAAAATTTGGCCAGTCACTGCCATGTGCAACGCCTAGGCCATTGGCATGCATCAGATCCATGGCTTGCTGCCAAGTGTCTTGCCATGCGCGCTCTACTTCCATTGGAATGGCTTTGTTCTTGAACAGCCAATCTTTGGGCTCTTGCATGAAGGTATCGATGCTGAGGACAGGTCGATTGTGAAATGACTTGGCCGCGCCCACTGTGTGAATACGGGCTAGAAATCGACCGATCCATTCCAACACTTCATCATCGTCTAGCTCAGGAGGGCGACCTCCTCTTCGTTCGCTGACAGAAAAGGAAAAGCCTTGGAAGTCTTGGTGATTCACAGCAGCGCCAGATGCAGGTGCCGCAGACCTGTTCAGATTGCTTGGAAAAACCTTGTGATGCAAAGTCCGTCCTTGCAAATTCAAAGGCGGCACCACCGGAACTTCTGCGGCTACCAACTCTGCCGCGAAGTCATGCTCCTCTTGAATTTGCGCATCGGTCCACCGGCCAGGCCGATAAAACTTGGCCACCACACTGTCAGGCACAAGCGTTCCGTCAGTTTGTGCCGGTGCACGTTCAGTTTCCAATTGGATTTGATAGACGCGGTTTTCGTAGGAGCTGAGCGCTGTAAGGCGGCCATCCCCCATCAAACCAATATCGGCCAAAGCATCCAAGACAGCATCGGGAGTCAGCGAAGCATAAGGATGCAAAGCGTCCCACTCGGCAGGCCCTTGTGGGAGTTCATTCGTCATTCAGTGTTCCTAAAAATTCAAACTGTGCAATGAAATTTTCACGAGCTTATTTCCCGGTGAATCGTGCAGCGCGTTTTTCGATGAATGACTGCACGCCCTCTTTGGCGTCTTCGCTGTTAGACAAAGTTTTTTGAACTGAAATGAAATCGTGCATGGCCGCCAAGGGGCCTTGCTCCACTGCTTTCAAAACATTCTGGCGAGTGGCCACCACGGCCAGTGGCGCTTGTGCGGCAATGGCTTCTGCAATCTTGATTGCCTCGTTCAACTGTTCACCTGCAGGCACGACAAGCTGAATGAAATTCAAACGCAAAGCTTCTGCACTGCCAAACTCATCGCCCTTTAGCAAATGCAACAAGGCATTGCCCATGCCAGCGCGCTCTGCCATGCGCAAGGTGGCGCCGCCCGTGGCCATGATGCCGCGCTTCACTTCCAATTGCGAGAAACGGCAATTGTCTGCAGCCACCACAATGTCGGCCGCCAGCATCAGCTCTATGCCCAAGGTGTAGGTAATGCCTTGAACCGCCACGACCATGGGCTTGGTACGACGACGATAGCCTTCCATGCCCAAATTCAAAGGGTCGACCAAGCCCAGCGGCACCGCTTTTTCACCTCGCTGCATGAGGGGTGCGATGGTGGGCAAATCAAGGCCGGCTGTGAAGTGCTCGCCCATGGCGTGCAACACGCCAACACGCAGTGTCGGGTCGTCGTCCAGCCGCGTATAAGCCTCGCCCAACTCGCGGTACATTTTGGGCGTGAAGCCGTTGCGCTTGTTGGGTCGGTTAATGCCAATCAGCAACACGCCGCTGCGCACTTCGAATTCAATGCTACCTTCAGGATGAATGGGGGTCATAGAAATCCTTGTGCTCAGGTTAAAGACAAGTGCGCTCAGCACACTTGAGCGAGATCAATATTGATAAACACCGTGGCCTGTTTTGCGACCCAATCTGCCTGCGGCCACCAACTCTTTCAAGAGCGGGCATGGGCGGTATTTGCTGTCGCCAAATTCTTTGAGGTAGACCTCCATGACGGCCAGACAAACATCCAGGCCGATCATGTCGGCCAAAGCCAAGGGGCCAATGGGTTGGTTGCAACCGAGCTTCATGCCGGCGTCAATGTCGTCGGGTGTGGCCAAGCCTTCTGACAATACAAACAAGGCTTCATTGATCATGGGCACCAAAATACGGTTGACCACAAAGCCAGGCGCATTCTTCACGGTGATGGGCGTTTTACCTAGAGCCGTCGCCAAGGCGTGCACGGCATCGTGTGTGGTATCGCTGGTTTGCAAACCGCGAATGATTTCCACCAGCGCCATCATGGGCACGGGGTTGAAAAAGTGCATGCCAATGAAGCGGTCGGCACGCGTGGTCACAGCGGCCAACTGTGTGATGGAAATTGACGATGTATTGGAGGCGATGATCACTTCGGGCGCCAACATGCCATCCAGCTGTTTCAAGATTTTGATTTTTAAATCTTGGTTCTCTGTGGCGGCCTCAATGACCAAATCTGCGTCTTGCAAGTCTTCGTAGCGCGTGCTGCCTTGAATTTTAGAAAGCGCTGCCGCTTTGTCTGCTTCCGTTATTTTTTCTTTTTTGAGCAAGCGGTCTAAACTGCCAGACACCGTGGCAATGCCTTTGGCCACGGCTGCTTCAGAAATATCCACCATCACCACTGGCATACCGACGACTGCACATGCTTGTGCGATGCCGTTACCCATGGTGCCTGCGCCAATGATGCCAACTTTTTGAATGATCATGATGTAAAAAAATAGAAAGTTAAAAAAAATTGCAAGGCTTGATCTCAAGCTCTGAAACGCTTGCGCGTTAAGGCCAAGGCCACCCAAAAAGCGACAACCGTCACGCCGATCAGCAAACACATGTTGCTGGCGACATGGGTGGGCCATTGGTCCAAGAAAAGCGGCCTGACCAATTCAATGGCCGCCGTCAACGGCAAATAGTCCGTCAGCGTTTGCAGCCAGCCCGGCAGCTGTGTGCGCGGAAAATAAATGCCCGATAAAAACATCATGGGCGTTAAAAACAAGGTGAAGTAGTACGTGAAAAAGTCATAGCCTTTGGCCAGTGCATTGAAAATCAGTGCAATGCAACTGAAGGTCACGCCCACCATCCACAACACCGGCCATGCCAACAACAGCTTCCAACTGTGGCTGATGCCCAAGACCAGCATGACCCCCAAAATGGCGGTCACGGTGAACAGTGCTTTGAACGAAGCCCACAACATTTCGGCCATGACCACATCGTCTAAGCGCACTGGCGCGTTCATGATGCCGTCCCAGGTTTTTTGCATGTGCATGCGCGAAAAGGCGGAATACAAAGCTTCGAAAGAGGCAGCGTTCATGGCGCTCATGCAAATGCTACCGCTGGCCAAGAACAAAATGTAGGGCACTTGCTGACCGCCCGTAGTCACCTCACCCACCAATGCGCCCAAGCCATAGCCGAAGGCTACCAACCACATGAGGGGCTCGGCAATGTTGCCCACCAGGCTGGGAAGCGCCAGCTTGCGCCATACCAAAAGGTTGCGCAAGAAAACAGGCCACCAGCGCATCGACAATTGCGGCGGTGCCCAAACAGATGGAATCACATGTTGTTTGCGCATCATGCGTTCTCCCTGATTTGTCGACCGGTGAGTTTCAAGAACAAGTCTTCTAAGTTGGCAGGACGATGCAAGCTGCGAATCTGCGGCCATGCCTGCAACGCCATGAGCAATGGCTGAGCTTGAGATGTGTAGAAGAACGCCGTTTCGCCGCTGATTTCAACGCGTGCGGCGTGTTGCCTTAAAGGCGAGTTTTCGTCGGCCAAGGCCAAAGCACCTTGCCCATACAACTCAACCACATCGGGTTCTAAATGTTGTGCAATCAAATCGCGCGGCTTGCCTTCGGCTATTTTTTTGCCATGGTCAATGACCAACAAACGATCGCACAATCGCTCTGCTTCGTCCATGAAATGGGTGGTCAGCAAAATAGATTTGCCTTCTTGCATGAGCATTTGCAAACGCTCCCACATGAGGTGACGCGCTTGCGGGTCAAGCCCTGTGGTGGGCTCATCCAACATCAACATTTGCGGGTGATTGATAAGCGCTCGCGCCAAACTCAAGCGCCGCTTCATGCCGCCTGACAACTCACCCGGCTTGGCTTTAGCTTTACTGGTCAATGCACCAAACTCCAACAGGGTGGCTATCCTAGATTTGATGTCGCGGTCTTTCATGCCGAAGTAACGGCCATACACCAGCAAATTTTCTTCGGCGGTGAAATCAGGGTCTAAGGTGTCCATTTGAGCCACAACGCCCAAACGTGCCTTGATGGCCAAGGCTTCGTCGGGCATAGACAAATTCTCAAAATAAGTGATGCTGCCAGCGTCGGGGGTTGTCAATCCCAAGCACATCCGTAGGGTGGTCGTTTTGCCTGCACCGTTGGGGCCAATGACGCCCAGACACTCTCCAGGTGAGATGTGAAACGAAAGATCGTCCACGACGGTGTTACTGCCAAAACTTTTAACCAAGTTTTCGACATTCAATAAATAATTCATGTCTTGATTGTGCCTCGGAGATACCTGTCAATTGATGACGCAAGTCAAGTTTTAAAAAGCAAACGCGCCATCTCAACCAAGGGCTTACAGGCTACTTGTCAGCTTCAATTTAATATGTATACTTATTAAATTAATGAAAATTTGCCGGAGACAGATCTTGAACCCCTCTCAACATACCGATTCCCTAGGCCGTTTAGAAGACTTGCCCGCAGACTACATTGCCGACATGACCGCCCTGTCAATCGCGCCTTTATGGCCGCAATTGAGGGGTCTCTTGCCGCGTGGCAAACCATCGCGCGCCACTCAGCCCTTTGTTTGGCATTACAAAGATGTGCGCCCCCAACTCATGCGCGCCGGCGAGCTCACGCCCATTGAAAAAGCAGAGCGCCGCGTGTTGGTGCTGTGCAACCCAGGGCACGGCATTGAAAAGCTGGTGGCCACCCCAAACATTTACGTGGGCATGCAGTTGATCTTGCCGGGCGAAGTGGCCCCCAACCACCGTCACACGCCCAGCGCAGTGCGTTTTGTGGTGGAAGGCGAAGGCGGTTTCACCACTGTGCAAGGTGAGAAGTGCCCCATGCACAAAGGCGACTTGATCTTGACGCCTGCCGGTTTGTGGCACGAACACGGCCATGAGGGCAAAGGCCCCGTGGTGTGGATGGATGCATTGGACTTGCCCATGGTTTACGGCATGGAAGCCTCCTACGCCATTGAGGGACCCTCGCAAAATGCCAGCCCAGATTTGGACGCCTCGCAAACCAAATACCAACGTGCAGGCCTGGTGCCTTTCAGTTCATTAAGCCAATCGGTGCGCGCGCCTTATCCCCAAATTCGCTACCCATGGGTGGATGTGCGCAAAGCTTTGTTGGCACTCGACCAGGGCACGGCCAAAGACGATGCCGTTCAATTGGCTTACGTGAATCCAGAAACAGGTGCGCCTTGTTTGCCCACCTTGGGTTTTTCTGCACAACTTTTAAGAGATGGCCTTGATTTCAGCCCACTTCGTCGCTCGGCCAGTTCCGTCATGCACGTCATTGAAGGCCGCGGCGAATCTGAGATCGACGGCGTAAGCTTGAAATGGTCGGAAGGCGATACGGTGGCCATTCCCACTCACGCTCAAATTAAGCACCGCGCCAGCAACGGCCAAGCCTATCTTTTCCATGTGGACGATGCGCCCACGCAGCGCGCATTGGGCTTCTATCAGGAGTTCTCTGCATGAGCTGCACTGGCAAAAAGTTCATTGTGGTGGGCGGCGGTATTGGCGGTTTGGCTGCGGCAGTCGCACTCAGTCAACAAGGTGTCCATGTCACTGTTTTAGAACAAGCGACCGAGCTGGGAGAAATTGGTGCGGGCGTTCAACTCGGGCCCAATGCCTTTGCAGCGCTGGATGCTTTAGGTGTGGGCGAAAACGCGCGCAAGCGGGCTGTGTTTACCGAACGCCTCATCATGATGGATGCAGTAGATGGCTCTGAAGTTGGCAGCTTTCCAGTAGGTCAGGCTTTTCGTGATCGCTTCAAAAACCCTTACGCTGTGATTCACCGTGCAGACATCCACACCTCGATGTTGGAAGCTACGCAAGGCTCCGATTTGATTCATGTGGAAACTTCGACCAAGGTTGTGAGCGTGACCCAAGACAACGAAGGCGTGACGGCCGTTGACCAAAACGGCCGCATCTTCAAAGCAGATGCCTTAGTGGCTGCCGATGGTGTGCGTTCTGTCATTCGCGAAAAACTGTTCAACGATCCACCGCGGATTTCAGGCCACGTGGTGTACCGCGCGGTGGTGCCTGTGGCAGAAATGCCTCTCGATTTGCAAATCAATGCGCCCGTGGTTTGGGCGGGCCCCGACTGCCACTTGGTGCATTACCCGCTGCGCGACGGACAGCAATACAACCTGGTGGTGACTTTTCACAGCCGAGACGAAGAGGAATGGGGCGTGACCGATGGCAGCAAGGAAGAAGTGCTGAGTTACTTTGATGGCATCTGCCCTCGCGCCAGGCAAATGCTGCACCTTCCCAAAACTTGGCGCCGCTGGGCCACCGCAGATCGCAACCCGCTCGAAAAATGGGGCGATGGCCGCGTGACCATGTTGGGCGATGCCGCACACGGCATGCTGCAGTACATGGCGCAAGGTGCGTGCATGGCCATTGAAGATGCTGTCACTTTGGGCCAAGCCATGAAGCATTGCCAAGGTGATGTGGTAAAAACTTTTCAGTTGTATGAAAAAAGCCGCATTCCACGCACGGCTCGGGTGGTGCTGTCGGCCCGTGAAATGGGCCGTCTTTATCACGCCAAAGGTGTGGAGCGCTTGGTGCGCAATCAACTGTGGGAAGGCCGCACGCCCGAGCGCTTCTACGATGCCCTGGAGTGGCTGTATGGCTGGCGTGCTGAAAACTCATTGACCCATTAAAGACCTTCCATTCGTGTCAGTGCCTACCCGGTCTCATCGACAAAAGAGCCTCCTACAATAGGCCATCGTGCGAATCTAGGGAGTCCGAGTGTCCGATCAATTGGCGGTAGTACCGCAATACCTGATGCCCAAGCTGGCCATGACCCGCTTGGCAGGCCTTGTGGCCAGTGCTGAGTGGGGCGCATTCACCACCTGGGTCATCAAGCGTTTTGTCAAACGCTACAACGTCAACATGTCTGAAGCGGCTCACGACGACCCTGCGCACTACAAAAGTTTCAATGAATTTTTCACACGCCCTTTAAAAGACGGCGCACGTCCCATGTCAAACAGCACATGGGTTTGCCCAGTCGACGGCGCCATCAGCCAATGCGGCGCCATTGAACGCGACCAAATTTTTCAAGCCAAGGGGCATCACTACAGCACCCGTGCCTTGGTGGGCGGCGATGCCGCACTGGCCGCACAATTTCAAAATGGACAATTTGCAACGCTGTATTTAAGCCCGCGGGATTACCACCGCATTCACATGCCGATTGCGGGTAAGTTGTTGCGCATGATTCATGTACCAGGTGATTTGTTTTCTGTGAACCCCACAACGGCACGTGGTGTACCAGGCTTGTTTGCGCGCAACGAACGCGTGGTGTGCGAATTTGAAACCGAGAAAGGCCCCATGGTTTTGGTGCTGGTTGGCGCCACCATTGTGGGCAGCATGGCCACGGTGTGGCATGGCCAGGTGAATCCGCCTCGCCCAGGTACCGTGCGTGAATGGCGATATGACTCACAAGACGTGCGCTTGCAAAAAGGCGAAGAGATGGGTCGGTTTTTGTTGGGCTCGACTGTGGTGATTCTGTTTCCAGAAAACAGCCTTAAGTTACCGGGCGATTGGCTTAGCACGCGGCCACTTCAAATGGGCGAAGCAATGAGCAACACCTGATCTACCGCGGACCTACGAGCTTGCAGTGCCGCTAGGTATTTGAAGGCTTGCGCCTTCAAATTTCAATCTTAGAGCCCAACTCCACCACCGAGTTATTCGGCAGTTTCAAAAATTCAGCTGCGGCACTCGCATTCAAGTGCATCTGTGCAAACAGCTTCTCACGCCATGTCGCCATGCCGCCGCCGATGGTTGGAATGACAATGTCGCGTGACAAGAAATAACTGGTGGTCATTGGGTCAAGGTCTGCACCATGAACTTTTAACTGCTCCAAGGCTTTGGGTAAATCGGGATCATTTTTAAAGCCATAGTTGACGATCACTTGCCAGCAGTCGTGATGCAAAGGCTCAATTTCTATTCGCTTGTTCAATCCGATCCAGGGTACTTCGTGGTTTTGAACCGTGACAAACAAGTTTTGGCGGTGCAACACTTTGTTGTGCTTGAGGTTGTGCAGCAAGGCGTTGGGCACACTGCCAATTTCGGCAGTCAAAAATACAGCTGTGCCCTCCACTCGGGCAGGTGGGGCTACAAAAATAGCGTCTATGAAATCGACCAAGCTGAATCCGTCAGCCTTCCTCGACTCATTCAACAAACGACGACCATCGCTCCAAGTGACCATCAGCAAGAAAATGCCGCTGGCAATGACCAATGGGAACCAGCCACCTTCAAAGAGTTTCATGAGGTTAGAGGCCCAGAATGCAAAGTCCACCACAAAGAAAAATCCGGTTGCGCCTATGCAAAGTGACAGCGGTAATTTCCAGCTATAGCGAATCACAAAGAAGGTCAGAATGGTGGTGATCAACATGTCGGTACACACCGCAATGCCGTAAGCTGCAGCCAAATTGCTCGAAGATTTGAACAAAGCTACGGCCAGCACAATCAGAACAAACAAACCCCAATTCACCAAGGGGATGTAGATTTGACCTAGTTCCTTCACGCTGGTGTGAAGCACTTGCAGGCGGGGCAAATAACCTAACTGAATTACTTGCTTGGTGACACTGAATGCGCCCGTGATCAAGGCTTGAGAAGCAATGACCGTGGCCATGGTGGCAAGACACACCAATGGAATCAAAGCCCAATCAGGGGCCATCATGTAAAAAGGATTTTTGACGGCCTCGGGGTTGGACAACAACAACGCACCCTGACCAAAATAATTCAAAGTCAAGGCAGGCATGACGGTGGTGAACCAAGCCAATCGGATGGGCTGCTTACCAAAGTGACCCATGTCAGCATAGAGCGCCTCGCCGCCGGTCACACATAAGACCACGGCACCCAAAATGATGAAGGTGGTGCCTGGGTTCTCCCACATGAACATCACCGCATAGTGCGGGCTGATGGCCCACAAAATTTCTGGGTGGGCCGAGATGTGATAAACACCCAAAATGGCAATGACAGCAAACCAAACTAGGGTAATGGGGCCGAAGAATTTGCCAATGCCTGCTGTGCCACGCTTTTGCACCGCAAACAAGGCAAACAAAATCAACAAGGTGAGGGGAATGACGGCCTTTTTAAAGTTGGGAGAAATGATCTCCAAACCCTCGACCGCGGAAAGCACCGAAATGGCTGGCGTGATCACACCATCGCCATAAAACAAACACGTGCCGAAAATACCCAGCATCAGCAAAACTTTGCGCAAACGAGGTTGGTCTTTGACAGACTGAGAGGCCAGTGCCAACATGGCCACCAAACCGCCCTCGCCGTGGTTGTCGGCCCGAAGCACAAGGCTGACATATTTCAGCGAGATGATGGTGGTGAGCGTCCAAAAGAAAATGGACAAAATGCCATAAATGTTTTGAGTTGTGAACTCTACATGCCCAGATCCGAAGACCTCTTTCATGGCATACAAGACACTGGTACCGATATCGCCATAGACCACGCCGATAGCGCCGACGGTCAGGGCGGTTAAAGAGGTTTTGCTTGAAGACACACAAAATTAGCCCAGCACGCGGTTAGGCTCTTGTCAGAATGAACGCGATTCTGCGCCTCTTTTCAGGTCTTGACCATGGAGGCTGGCGTCTAAAAGACAGCACTGTCTGGAAATGTTGCACCGCAGCAACTCAGGCGGCTTTCCGAATACTTTAGTCGTAAACTTCGGCCTCTGGATCGGTTGACTCGAGCTCATAACTGGCTGCCAACATGGCCAAGCGGCCAATGACACCGTACATGTAGAAGCGATTGGGCACGCTGGCACCAGGCTTCATGCCAGGCTGCGGCAGGTGCGGGGTTTCAGCAAACGCCAAGGGCACAAAGCTCGCGCCCGGCGCATTCAAGTTTTCATCGACACCACGCTCGGCATGAACCCGGTAGAACCCACCCACCACATAGCGGTCCATCATGTAAACCACGGGCTCGGCCACGGCATCGTTCATGCGTTCATTGGTCAGTACGCCCTCTTGAATGATGACGTCGCTGACCACTTGGCCGTCTTTGATGACGCTCATTTTGTTGCGTGTTTTGCGGTTCAGCTGATCAAGGTCGGACACATCGCGCACCGTCATGATGCCCATGCCGTAGGTGCCGTTATCGGCTTTGACAACCACAAACGGCTTTTCGTTGATGCCGTACTCTTTGTACTTGCGCTTGATTTTGGTCAAGAGTCCATCGACATTGCTGCGCAGTGCTTCAATGCCCAAACCCTCTGCAAAATTAACATCGCCGCATTGGCTGAACATGGGGTTGATGAGCCAGGGGTCAATGCCTAACAACTTGCCAAAACGTTTGGCCACTTCTTCGTAGCTCTGGAAATGCACAGTTTTGCGGCGCACACTCCAACCCGCGTGCAATGGCGGCAACAAGTGCTGCTCATGCAACTCCTCCAAAATACCAGGCGCGCCAGCCGACAAATCGTTGTTCAGCAAAATGGTGCAGGGGTCAAAGTCTTTCAAACCCAGCCGGTGCTTGGTGCGAATGACAGGCTCTAAGGTGACTTGCTCGCCACCCGGTAATTCAATGAGTGTGGCTTCTTTGATTTCGGGATTGATCGAGCCAATGCGCACATTGAGACCCGCCATGTGAAAGATGCGCTGCAACTGAACCACATTGCTCAAATAAAATGTGTTGCGTGTGTGGTTCTCAGGAATGATGAGCAGGTTCTTGGCTTCAGGGCAAATTTTTTCAATGGCCGCTTGGGCCGCTTGCACAGCCAATGGCAACATCTCTGTGGACAAATTGTTCCAACCACCAGGAAACAAATTGGTGTCGACGGGAGCCAACTTGAAACCTGCATTGCGAATGTCCACCGAGGTGTAAATGGGCGGCGTGTGCTCCATCCACTCCAACCTGAACCAGCGTTCGATGGCGGGCATGGAGTCAAGAACCCGCTGCTCAAGTTCGTTGATGGGGCCATTCAAGGCGGTGACTAAGTGCGGAACCATAAAGGCCTTTTAACTGTTAATTTCTAACTTCACCGTCACCCAGTACGACGTACTTGAGCGAAGTGAGTCCTTCAATACCGACGGGCCCACGGGCATGAAACTTATCGGTAGAGATGCCAATTTCTGCACCCAAACCAAATTCAAAACCATCTGCAAATCGGGTACTGGCATTGACCATCACGCTGGCAGAATCGACCTCGCGCAAGAAGCGTTGCGCATGCGTGTGGTTGCGCGTGAGAATGGCATCGGTGTGGTGGCTTGAATAATGGTTGATGTGAGCAATGGCTTGGTCCAAGCCCTCCACCACTTTGATGCTGATGATGGGTGCTAAATATTCTTCAAACCAATCTTGCTCTGTAGCGTCTAGCAACTTGGCACCCGTGACCTGCGACAAAATAACTTTGGCCTTGGGGCAGCAACGCATTTCAACGCCTTTTTCTGCGTAAATCTTGCCAATGAGTGGCAAAAATTCTGCGGCCACGCCCTGCGCCACCAGCAAGCCTTCGCTAGCGTTGCAAGGGCTGTATTTTTGAGTTTTTGCGTTGTCCGCCACTTTCACGGCCATGGCCACATCACAGGGGTCGTCAACGTAGGTGTGGCAGTTGCCATCCAGGTGTTTGATAACAGGCACTTTGGCCTCTCGGCTGATGCGCTCAATGAGGCCCTTGCCACCACGCGGGATGATGACGTCGACATACTCGGGCATGGCAATGAGTTGGCCCACCGCCTCGCGGTCGGTGGTTTGCACCAACTGCACGGCGTGCTCAGGCAAACCCGACTCTTGCAAGGCTTGTTGAACCAACAAGGCCAAGGCCTTGTTGGAGTCGATGGCTTCCGAGCCACCCCGCAAAATGCAGGCGTTGCCACTTTTGATCGACAAGCTGGCCGCTTCAATGGTGACATTGGGACGGCTTTCGAAAATCATGCCGAACACCCCCAGAGGGACGCGCATTTGACCCACGCGGATGCCGCTGGGTTGTTGTTTCATTCCCAAGATTTCACCAATGACATCGGGCATAGCCGCCAATTGTTCACAACCTTCAGCACAGGTGGCCAGTATTTGGGGCGTGAGGCGCAAGCGGTCGACCATGGGCGCGGCCAAACCTGCAGTCTGAGCCCGCGCCAAGTCTTTGGCGTTGTCAATTTGGAGTGCTTCTGTGTTTTCGCGCAGCAAAGCAGCCAGGCGTTTCAAAGCACTGTTTTTGGTGGCAGTCGATGCCTTGGCCATGGCGGCTGAGGCCACTTTGGCCTGCTGCCCCAAAATTTGCATGGGGGTCTGCAAAGTTGTTTGCGAATTTGCGTTCATGGCGCTATTTTCGCACTCTTAGGCTCAAACGGGGAATTGACCTTCTCATTTCTCTAATTCAGGAAGCCCCAAACAGTCCTTGTGCTCTTTTAAGCTGAGTTGTCTGGAATGGCCTAAGCTTTGATGGCACAGGCGCTAGACACTCGCAAAGCCAATCGCTGCAATGCTTGCCATGGGTCGGTAGGCCAATCGGCCACTTTCAAGCCTTTCACAATGCCGTCCACTTGATGGGCGTTTTTCAGCAACTGCGCCAAGCGAGCCGTTGACAATTTGGGCAACACACGTTCAAAAAGTTTTTCGCGCACACCCCAAATTCGTTGCTCGCGCAAAGCCATAGGCAAGGGCCGCCCTTCTGCCATGGCGTCCTTGACCCGTTTCAAAGCGCGAATGTCTTCTGCCAGCGTGTAGTGCACTAAAACAGCCGCCTCACCCTCAGCTTGCAAACCATCTAGCATGCGTTGCACGCGGGCTACTTGGCCCGCCAACACAGCTTCCGACAATTTAAAAACATCGTAGCGCGCCACATTCATGACAGCACTTTCAACTTGCGCATGTGTCAGCTCACCGGCGGGGTACAACAAACTCAGTTTTTGAATCTCTTGGTGGGCTGCCAGCAAATTGCCTTCCACGCGGTCTGCGAAAAATTGCAAACAGTTTTGGCCATCTTGTCCAGCTGCAACGCTTTGATTTTGCAACTTCAATCGCTGTGCAATCCACTGCGGCAATTGGGCCCTGTCTAAAGAGTCAATTTGCAAAGAAACCCCAAATTGTTCCAAGGCCCCAAACCAAGCGCCCTTTTTGGTGGGGCCGTCTAAGCGGGGCAAAATAAACAGCGTCAAGGTGCTGTCGTTGCCTTCTGCGCTCTGAGCCAGTTGCTGAATCATGGGGCTGCCCTCTTTGCCGGGCTTCCCTGTAGGCACGCGAATTTCTAGAATTTGTCGCTCTGCAAAAAGACTCATGGAACCGCCTGCTGCCAGCACCTCGCTCCAATCAAAGTGAGCGCCCGACACCACATGCACGCTGCGTTCGGTATAGCCTTGTTGTCGCGCTGCTGTACGAATGGCATCTGCCGCTTCTTGGACCAACAAAGCCTCATCACCGTGCAAGGTATAAAGACTTCGCAAGCCTTTTTGCAAATGTGCTTGAAGCTGAGGCAGGGCCAGTTGCATAAAAAGAAGGGCCTTTGCGCTGGCTTTAAAAAGATTTGACCGAAGCCAAACGACGCAAAATTTGTTGCACGATGTCGACCTGCATGTCTCGGTACATCATGGTTTCTTCAATTTCTTTGGACAGGGCCGCTGACTCCAAAAAGCTCAGATCGCGCTGCTGCTGCAACTCAACTTCTGGAATGAGGTTCAGGCCTTGTGGCGTACGCAAACGAAACTTCACTTTCAAGCGCAGTTGCAATTCACGCACTTGGCCGGATGCATTCAAACCTACCACCACGCGTTCGCGCACTTCAGACATGACATCCAACACGACTTCAGAAGTGGCCATGTCAGGCGCTTCAGTGAAAACCTTCAAGTTGGCTTGACTGGCTAAATTGCGCCGCAAGTCTGTGCCCAAGGCCGATTGCCGAGGCAAGATCAAAAACAAAGATTTGAATGGCAAGTCAGCGCTTTGGCGCAATTGAAAACCACAGCCCGATAAACCAGTTGCCGCGAGGCCGCTTACGAGCACGCCGCCAGCCAAGTTGCGCCCCATGGCTTGCAGCGATTGGCGGCGGTTCAGCAACTGTGGGGGAACGTTCATGTTGTGTGAGTGAAGGTGCAGTATTTGAGGGTGCTGTAGTTCAAAGCGATAGGTTTACAGCACCACGTTGACCAAGCGGCCAGGCACCACAATGATCTTCTTGGGCACCGCGCCAGCGCCTTGCTTGATCACTTGCTCGTGCGCTGCAGCCGCCTGTTCAATGCTTGCCTTGTCGGCATTGGCGGGCACAGTCAGCGAGCCACGCAACTTGCCGTTGATTTGCAACATGAGTTCAATCTCATCGCGCAGCAATGCGGTTTCGTCCACGGTCGGCCAAGCCACATCGAGCAAATCGCCTTGGCTTGCGCCGTAGCCCAACTCGTTCCACAACTGGAAGGCCAAGTGCGGGCAAGCGGGGTACATGACGCGCAACAAAATGGAATAGCACTCAGCCAGAGCAGCGTTGTCGTTGACATCTTTGGAGGCGGCGAGCGGAGAATCTTCCAGCGTATTAAGCATCTTCATGAGCGCCGACACCACGGTGTTGTATTGCATGCGCTCGTAGTCGTAATTGGCTTGGCGCAACACCGAGTGAATTTCGAGGCGCAGCTTTTTGGCTTCAGCACTGAAGGTGAGAGGCTGCGAACGATCGACGCCCAGCCCCACTTTCAAAGCACTTTCCACTTTGACCGCGTAGTTCCAGACACGGCGCACGAAACGGTAGCTGCCTTCCACGGCCGCATCGTTCCACTCCAAGGTGGCTTCGGGCGGTGCGGTAAACATGGTGTACAGGCGCGCAGTGTCGGCACCGTATTTTTCAATCAGGTCTTGTGGATCGACGCCGTTGTTTTTCGACTTGGACATGGTGCCCACGCCTTCGTAATCGATGGCGGTGCCTTCGGGCAAATTGCCCACGGCCTTTTTCAAACGCGCGCCAATCACTTTGCCGTCTTCTGCCAAAACGTTTTCGACATCTTGTGGCCAGAAATAATCCTTGCCGCCTTTGTCGGTGCGCCGCGAATAAATGTGGTTCAGCACCATGCCTTGTGTGAGCAACTTGGTGAAGGGTTCGTCCACTTTGACCAAGCCCAAATCGCGCATCACTTTGGTCCAGAAACGCGCATAGAGCAAGTGCAAAATGGCATGCTCAATGCCGCCAATGTACTGGTCCATGGGCATCCAGTAGTCAGCACCTTCTGCCACCATCTTGTCGGTATGGGTCGGGTCGCAATAGCGCATGAAGTACCACGACGAATCAACAAAGGTGTCCATGGTGTCGGTCTCGCGGCGCCCAGGTTTGCCGCATACAGGACACACCACGCCAGCATGAAAGCCTTCGTGTTTGTTGAGCGGATTGCCCGATCCATCGGGAATGCAATCAAGCGGCAAAACCACCGGCAAATCTTTTTCAGGTACGGGCACCGCGCCGTGTTCATCGCAATGAATGATGGGGATGGGTGTGCCCCAGTAGCGCTGACGGCTGACACCCCAGTCACGCAGACGCCAAGTGGTTTTCTTCTCGCCCAGGCCTTTGGCGACCAAGTCGGCGGCCACAGCTTCTAAAGCGTCTTTGAAATTCAGACCGTCGTATTGGCCAGAGTTGACCAACACGCCATTGGCCTTGTCGCCAAAGCCGTCGTGCCATTCGGTATGGCTGAAGGCCACGCCTTTGGAGGACACCACTTGCTGAATGGGAAGCTTGTATTTCAAAGCGAATTCAAAATCGCGCTCGTCATGCGCAGGCACGCCCATGACGGCGCCATCGCCGTAGCTCATGAGCACATAGTTGCCCACCCACACTTCAACAGGCTTGCCTGTGAGCGGGTGCGAAACGAACAAGCCCGTGGGCATGCCCTCTTTTTCTTTGACGGCCAATTCGGCTTCGGTGGTACCGCCTTTTTGGCAAGTCTCGATGAACGTGGCCAATGCGGGTTGTGTGAGTGCTGCATGTGCCGCCAAGGGGTGCTCGGCTGCCACCGCACAAAAGGTGACGCCCATGATGGTGTCAGGCCGTGTGGTGAACACATACATCTTGCCGTCTTGAATGAGCTGACCGTCTGCACCGCGAATGTCGTGCGGAAACGCAAAGCGCACACCCGTGGATTTGCCAATCCAGTTTTCTTGCATGAGCTTCACGCGCTCAGGCCAACCGGGCAACTTGTCGCCGGTCACAAAGTCGAGTAACTCTTCGGCGTAATCGGTAATCTTGAGGTAGTAGCCCGGAATCTCGCGCTTCTCAACCACCGCACCAGTGCGCCAGCCTTTGCCGTCGATCACTTGTTCGTTGGCCAACACCGTTTGGTCAACCGGGTCCCAATTGACGACCTGTGTTTTGCGATAGGCCACGCCCTTTTCGAGCATCTTCAAAAACAACCACTGGTTCCACTTGTAGTAGCTGGCGTCACAGGTGGCTACTTCGCGGCTCCAGTCGATGGCCAAGCCCATGGCCTGCATCTGCTTCTTCATGTAAGCGATGTTTTCGTAGGTCCACTTGGCGGGCGGCACACCGTTTTTGAGTGCGGCGTTTTCGGCAGGCAAACCAAACGCATCCCAGCCCATGGGCATGAGCACGTTGTAGCCGTTCATGCGCAAATAGCGCGTGAGCATGTCGTTGATGGTGTAGTTGCGCACGTGGCCCATGTGCAACTTGCCACTGGGGTAAGGCAGCATGGAGCAGGCGTAAAACTTCTTTTTGCTGGCGTCTTCGGTCACGCGGTAGGCATCGCGAGCGTTCCACTGGCTTTGCGCCGCGGGCTCAACTTCGAGGTGGTTGTACTTGTCTTGCATGGTGCAAATTGTAGGTGTTTGGCGAGGTGAAATTACTCTGCAGAGTGCCATGAGCCCTGATTGGCCCTCAAAGGGCGCCTGCATTGCAGAAGATCAGCGCGTGACAGCCTTTTGGGTGTCCCCTTGAAGGTCCCTTTGACCGTCTTTTTGAGCATCCGTTCCAGGTGCCGTCACAAAGCCTATTCGGCTTAAGCCAGCCTGCTGAGCCAAGCCCATGAGTTCAAGCACTTGACCATAAGGCACTGCCTGGTCTGCCCGAAGCTGAACTTCCAAATTGGGCTTTTGATTTGCCAATTGCTGAAGCTCAGTTGGCAAGGCCGCCAGCGTAACGGGCTTGTCATTGATGAAAAGTTCGCCAGATGCTTTCAGGCTGAGGCTGAGCGCCTCGGGCGCTTCCCCCGCTTGCGCGGCTTTGGATTGAGGCAAGTCAAGACGAATAGCGCTGGTTAGCAAGGGCGCCGTAAGAATGAAAATAACCAACAACACCAGCATCACGTCCACCAAAGGCGTGACGTTGATGTCACTGAAGGGTTTGGCATGCGCTGCGCGAGGGAATCGACCAAATGCCATGGCTTTGCCTTCTGGCCTGTTAGTTGTGTCGACCGGTGAGCAAGTTCATCAGGTCTTGTGCAAAACCCTCTAGCTCAATTTCAATTTGCGCCACCGTGCGGCCCAACACGTTGTAGGCCAAAACCGCAGGAATGGCCACTGCCAAGCCAGCAGCAGTCATGACCAAAGCTTCGCCTACGGGGCCGGCCACTCGGTCGAGGGTAATTTGGCCCACCTCAGCCATACCGCTCAGGGCATTGAAAATGCCCCACACTGTACCTAGCAAACCCACAAAGGGTGAAATTGCACCCACTGTGGCCAACAACAATTGGCCCCATTGCAGCCGGTTGACCGTGGCTTGCAAACTGTCGCGAAGGACACGGGTGAGTTGATGTTCACGCTCACCTGCGGCCGCCAAAGTGCCGCCCAAGGGCAACAAGGTGGCCTCTAAAAGTGGGGTGACAGATTGATCGCGGTCAAATTGTGCAACGCGGGCATGGGCCTCATCGAATTGGGCGGCTTGCCAAAAAGCGGCCGTGCTTTGGGGCACGTCTAGCTTTACGCGGCGCAGCAAGTTGAGCTTCCAAAAAATGACCACCCAAGTGCTAACCGACATGGCCAACAAAGCCACTGCCACAAAGCGGGTGACCCAGTCACCTTCTGCCCAAAAGGTCAATAAACTCATAGGCTGTGGCTTTATCTCAGGGACAGCACATCGAACATGTCGAAGAGGCCCGCTTTTTGGTCCGCTAAAAATCGGACCGCTCGCAAACTGCCTTGCGCATAGGTAGCCCGGCTTGATGACTTGTGCGTGACTTCGATGCGTTCGCCGGTACCCGCAAACAAGACGGTGTGGTCGCCCACAATGTCGCCGCCGCGGATGGTGGCAAAGCCAATGCTGGAAGGGTCACGCTCGCCCGTGACGCCCTCGCGGGCATACACGGCGCAGTCTTTCAAGTCTCGGCCCAATGCATCGGCGATGACTTCGCCCATTTTGAGGGCGGTACCCGATGGCGCGTCTACCTTGTGGCGGTGATGGGCCTCAATGATTTCAATGTCATAACCCGTGGCCAGCGCTTTGGCCGCCATTTCAAGCAATTTGAGCGTGACGTTGACGCCTACGCTCATGTTGGGTGCCATGACAATGGCCACGTCTTTGGCGATGGCTTTGATTTCGTTTTTCTCGGCATCGGAAAAACCGGTGGTGCCGATGACCGCCTTAACGCCCAAGGCTTGGCAAATTTTCAAGTGCGCCAAGGTGCCTTCAGGCCTTGTGAAGTCAATGAGGTATTGGGAGTTTTGCAAGCCCAGCTTCAGGTCGCCAGTGACCAAGACGCCACTGGCTTTGCCCATGGCAGCGCCAGCATCGGTACCGACGGCCGTGCTGCTGGCCAAATCAAGCGCGCCCGTGAGGCGGCAATCTGGGGCATTGGCAATGGCCTCAATGAGCATGTGGCCCATGCGGCCAGATGCGCCTGCAACGGCCACAGCATGCAAGGGCACCGGGTGTGAATAAGCAACTTGTGTCATGTGATTCATCAGCGCTTGGCTGGTTCAAGCGGAGGGTAAGAACTTGGCAATGGCAAGGCCGCTGGGGCGGGGTCGGCTTTGCGAACAGGTGCAGGGAATTTGCGCAAGTCTTCTTCTTTGGCTTCTAACTCTGGCACTTTGGTACTGGATTTTTTAGCCACCAATTTGGTCACAAACTCAGTTTCGCTGGGCAACTCGTCACCTGTGACGCGATCGAGCACATCACCTTTGAACCAAACACTGAGGTTAAAACTTTGCGCCGGCACACCTTGGCGTCGAATGGTGAAGACGTAATCCCAGCGCTGCTCGTGGAACACACTGGCAACCAAGGGTGTGCCTAGAACTTCTCGCACCTGCATGCGCGACATGCCTGGCTTGAGGAATTCTTTTTGCTCTCGCGAGACAAAGTTGCCTTGAACCACCTCGGGGATGTACAAAACAGCATCCGTGGCCACATTGAGGCGAGGCAAACTGCATGCGCTTAAAAGGGCCAACAAAAAAGGCACGGCCACGCTCAAAGAAAGCGTGTTGCGCAAAGAAATAAGATTTTGTTTTTTCATGGATGCTTGGCAGACCATATGATGGAGTCATTGTAGCGGTAGCATTCGGCTCTGGCGAAGCCCCTTTGACCAAAGCCCTTCTCATTCATTTGCAACTGAAAACACATGGACGAACTCAAAAGCACCGGGCTGAAAACCACCATCCCTCGTCAAAAGATTTTGGAAATCTTTCAAAAAGGGGTGCAAAGGCACATGACTGCCGAGGATGTTTTCAAGCACCTGCTCAATGACAATGCCGACATCGGTTTGGCCACGGTGTACCGGGTCCTCACCCAGTTTGAACAGGCTGGCCTTTTAAGCCGAAACCATTTTGAAAGTGGCAAGGCGGTTTACGAGCTAAACGAGGGGCAGCACCATGACCACATGGTGTGCCTAGACTGCGGCAAAGTTGAAGAGTTTTACGACGCTGAGATTGAAAAAAGGCAACACGATGTGGCCTTGTCCAAGGGCTTTGTGATTGCCGACCATGCGCTTAGTTTGTACGCTCACTGCACCCAAAACCCCTGCCCGCATCGCAATCGAACCTAAGCCAAACATGCTCACTCAGTCCATGGCCGCGCGTTGGGCCGCCATGAAATCTTGGTAGGTGTCAATGCCCCGCATTTGCAAAATGGTGTTGCGAACAGCAGCCTCCACCAGCACCGAAATGTTGCGGCCAGCCACCACCTGAATGACCACTTTGCGAACCGGAATGCCCAGTACATCTTGGGTGAGCGTCTCTGTGGGAATGCGTTCGTAGTCGCGCTCAAAGTTCTCGTGACGCACCAAGTGAACAATGAGTTTCAAACGCATTTTGCGACGAACCGCGGTTTCACCAAAAATAGCGCGAATGTCGAGCAGGCCAATGCCGCGAACCTCGAGCAAGTTTTGCAATAACTCCGGGCAACGGGCCTCAATGGTGGTTTGGTTGATGCGAAATAAATCAACGGCGTCATCGGCCACCAAGCCATTGCCACGGGAAATCAACTCTAGGCCCAACTCGCTCTTACCGAGGCCCGACTCGCCCGTGATCAAGACACCCAAACCCAAAATATCCATGAACACACCGTGCATCGTGGTGCGGTCGGCAAAGTGTTTGGACAAATAAGCCCTGAGCACATCAATCACAAAAGCCGACGACTCGGGCGTCGAGAACATGGGAATTTGAGCGCGCTCACACACTCGAAGCAAGGCCTCTGGTGCGGTTTGGCCGTCGGCCAAGACCAACACAGGGGGCTCCAAAGTGACGATGCGTGAAACACGCCTCAAGCAATCCTCTTCACTGCCCCGCATCAAATAGGACACCTCGCGTTCACCCAAAATTTGAACCCGGTAAGGATGGATGTAATTCAAATAGCCCACCAAGTCGGCACCTGAGCGAGCAGCACGAACGGCGACTTCATCAAATCGGCGCTCTGAGGCACCCAAGCCCGCTATCCACTGCCACTTGAGTTTGCCTCGGTGGTCTTCAAACAGCGCATCTGCGCTGACGGCGGTAGGCTTCATCTCAACCTCGATTCGTTGATGGGCTTAAGAGCAGCATTCTCACTTGGCAGGCAACCACTTGTCGATCAGATCGTGCAAGCTTGACGACGTTGCGCTGCTGATCATGTCGTCTCGTGTCCGACCGTTGCTCAATAATTCAGCAATTTCAGACAAGATTTCCAAGTGCTTTTGGGTGGCCGCTTCGGGCACCAACAAGAAAATGAGCAACTTCACAGCTTGCTCATCGGGCGCATCGAAGCCAATGGCTTGAGCCAATTGAAACACTGCAGCCATGGGGGACTTCAAGCCCTTGATGCGGCCATGCGGAATGGCCACGCCATGACCCAAGCCCGTAGAGCCCAGACGCTCCCTGGCAAACAAACTGTCAGTGACCAAGGCCCTGGACAGGCCATGCAAACTTTCAAACAACAAACCCGCCTCTTCAAAAGCGCGCTTCTTGCTGGTGGCATCTACGCCAACCAGCACTTGTTCAACAGGGAGAATGGCTGCAAGTCTGTTCATATCGAGGGCGGATTATGCACCCTGCGAAAGCAAATCTCCCAAAAAAAACCGCACCTCAGGGGTGCGGCGGTGTTCTTCGCTTCAAAAAAGGGCTTTTACATCATGCGCTTGGGCGCAATATGGTGATGGTCCATGATTCGATTTTTGTGATTGACCACTTGGCGATCCAGTTTATCAACCAAGTCATCGACGGCCGCATAGAGGTCTTGGTGCGAACTTTCTGCAAATAAATCATTGCCTTTGACATGAATATTGCACTCTGCTCGCTGACGTTTGTCTTTCTCTTTTTGTTTTTCAACCGTGAGCAACACTTTCACATCCACCACTTGGTCAAAATGCCGAGTGATTCGGTCTAGCTTGCCTGTGACATAGCTTCTGAGTGCGGGGGTAACTTCGAGGTGGTGACCGCTGATCGTCAGATTCATAAAAAAGCCTCCTGTTGCGCTCTGGGATAAACATCCACCTCCCCAAATAGGGGGTGGGCTGAATCCACTATGCGCCCCCCTCACATGAAAAGCAAGCTTGGCAATTTAAACCCTTTGATTTGCTCCAGCCTTGCACTTTTTTGCAAAAAAGCTGATAAATTCCTATCTTGAAACAATTCGCTAATTGCTCAAGCTTTCGCTTGGCCATGAAGCCTCAGTTTGCTGGCCAGCACAAAGCTTAAAAGGCTGGCGCCGCCCCCCAGCAATGCCGCCATCCAGTAATGGGTCAAATGCCCATTGCCATCACGACCCAAAATTTGCCCCCCCACTAGAGCAGCCAAGCCCATGGCAAGTGACTGCACTGCTGAATTCAGGGTCATGAAACTGCCGCGCCTGCGAGGATCGGCTGAGGCGCCAATCAAGGCCATGCCAGGAATCATGCGGCCGCTCATCACCACAAACAACATGGAAGAAACCAGCAACACGCCCACCATGGGCAAGTCTGCAGACAAGGTCATTGCCAGCAAGGGCAAGGGCATCAGAAGGGCCAAGCGGCGAAACGCATAGGCTTTGCCCGCGCGATCTGACCAATGTCCAATGAATCGCGCAGAAATCAAGGTACAAACTCCGCCGGTCAAATAGACATAAGGAATTTGCTCCGGCTTAAAGCCCGCGTTGCCTTGCAAATAAAGCGTGATGTAAGGGATGACTGCAAAACCCGCAAACACCATGCTGGAAGACATGGCATAGGCTCTTAAGTGATTGGGGTCGACCAACACCAAGCGCAGGTTGGCCAACATGTTCGGTGCTGAATCGCCACTCGGGTTTGCCACCAGATGGCCCTTCAAGCTAGGCAGGGTTTTGGCAGCACCCAATGCACACACGCTGACCATCAGTGCAATGGCCAAAAATGGCGCATGCCAGTTGAAATGAGAGGCCAAGAAAAGTGACAAGGGCACGCCCGCTACCGTGGCCACGGAGAAGGATGTCATGACCACACCCATCGCCCGGCCTCTGCGCTCAAACGGAATGACTTCTGCCACGATGGTTTGAGACAAGGCCATTAAGACACCGCCAAAAAATCCCGAGGCCACTCGCGCCAACATAAGCCAAGCAAAAGTGGGGGCGAAACTACAAGCCAATGCTGCAACCCCAAACAAGGGGTACAGGGTCAGCATCATTCGCTTGCGGCCAAAGCGGTCAATGTAGGTAGCGGCCAAAAGACCTGACAAGCCCGCAGCAAAGGTATAGGCCGACACCAAGAACCCAAACTCACCCGCAGAAATGCCAAAGAGCTCAGTCAACTGAGGCCCCAAGGGCATCATGATCATGAAGTCAAGGACGCTGGTGAATTGGATGCTGGCGAGTGTCAATAAAAGCCAGCGTTCGCGCTTTGGCGTCAAATGTGAAGTCATGGGTGGTTTTCCTGAAGCTCTGACTCTATCATTCGCTCATGCACCTTGATGACCTCACTCAAACTGACACCCTTGGTGGACGCTTGGGCCAGCCTACACAGAGCATCACACGTGGTTTGGTGCTCATGGGGGGTGGCGCCAGAACGGCCTACCAAGCCGGTGTTTTGCAGGCCTTGGCTGAGTTAATCAAGCCACCGAATGACAAGGCCGATGCCTTTCCCTTCCAAGTCTTGGTGGGGACTTCTGCAGGCGCTCTCAATGCAACCTATTTGGCCAGCCGGGCCATTGACGGCCTAGCGGCATTGAGCGGACTGGGCGAGTTTTGGCAGGGTCTGCATTCTGATTTGGTCTACCACCTGCCCGATACACCCATGGCTAAGTTCAGCCGCTGGGCAACGGCATTGGGCGTCAGCCTGTCGGCCCGCAAACAAGGCGCCGCGCTTGACAGCATGCCACTGGTCGACACCTTACACCGACGCATTGCCCTGAACAACATTGAACTGGCATTGTCACGGGGGGACTTGAAAGCCTTGGCCGTCACGGCATCAAGTTACACCACGGGCGTGCACTGGACTTTTTGCCAAACTCATCAACTGGCAAGCGCAAAGGCATGGAACAGGCCTGGACGTCGCGCCGAATTGCAAGACATCACCATCGAGCATTTGATGGCCTCAAGTGCGATTCCTTTTTTATTTCCAGCCACACCACTTTGGGTCGACGGCAACATGGAATACTTTGGCGATGGCTCCATGCGGCAAAGCTCACCGCTATCGCCTGCCGTGCACTTGGGCGCCAACAAAATTTTGGCCATTGGCGTTGGGCAACCGCAACGCAGGTCCATGGACCTAACAAGCGCAAGCTTTCAGGCCAGCCTGTCCAGCAAACAGAGGCCCAGTCTTGGCAACATTGCAGGCCATGCGATGGCCAGTGTTTTCAACGACACCCTCATGGCCGATGTTGAGCAAGTCCAACGCGTGAATCAAAGCATTCAAGAGCTAAAAAATCACCTCTCTGAGCATCACGGCCTGACCGTGGCTCAGTCATTGCCATTTCGAGAAGTAGAAGTTTTGGCCATGCAGCCCAGTGAGTCACTTGACGCCTTGGCCCAAGCGCATGTCCATGAACTGCCGCGACCAGTGCGCCGTGTTTTAGAGGGGCTCGGTGCATTGAAGGGTTCGGGCGCCGGGCTTGCGAGTTATCTTTTATTCGAGCCCGGATTTTTACGCGCACTCATAGCCCTGGGTGCTCGCGACGTGGCCATGCGCAAAGAAGAGCTCTTGGATTTTTTCAGCGATTAAGTGCCATAATCCGACCCATCATTATTCTGGAGTTTGCTCCGTGGAAAGCCACCCTAGTTGGTAGCTTTCGAATGAGATGGTTCCTGTGCTACACACTTTCATGTAGCTTGGCCAGTCGTTCGAAAGCTGCATGACCCTCATTGCCGCCTTATCGAACACTTGGCCTCCCCGTTTTTGGGGGCTGAAGGAGATCTGCCATGCTCAACATTTTTACACTGGCCAACGGCCGCCTCGTCCAGGAAGAGATTGAATCTCTGGAAGAGCTCTCCAAGTTCCAACCTATTTGGGTGGACCTTGAGTCGCCCACCGTGGAAGAAAAGCGCTGGATCAAACAATACTATGGCCTGTCCATTCCAGAAGATGCGATGGACGAGGACATCGAGGAGTCTGCGCGCTTTTACGAAGAAGACAACGGCGAATTGCACATTCGCTCTGACTTTTTAATTGCCGACGAAGACGAGCCCCGCACAGTTCGTTGCGCCTTCATTTTGAATCTGCAAAACGCTGATCTGCGCAGCATGGGCGTTCTGTTTTCCATCCACGACGAAGACGTGCCTGTGTTTCGCTTGCTGCGTTTGCGTGCGCGCCGCGCACCCGGCTTGTTGGAGGACGCCAAAGAAGTTTTGCTGAAGTTGTTTGACGCCGATGCCGAGTACTCTGCTGACACTTTAGAAAATATTTATGACAAGTTAGAAATTGCTGGCAAACTGGTTTTGTCTGGCGACGTGACCGACGCCATGGCCGGTGAAGTGCTGGGTGCCATTGCACGCCAAGAAGACTTGAATGGTCGCATTCGCCGCAACGTCATGGACACACGCCGCGCGGTGAGTTTCATGATGCGAAGCAAAATGTTGAACGCAGAGCAGTTTGAAGAGGCGCGTCAAATTTTGCGCGACATTGATTCACTCGATTCGCACACTGAATTTTTGTTTGAAAAGATCAACTTCTTGATGGACGCCACTGTGGGTTTCATCAACATCAATCAGAACAAGATCATCAAAATCTTTTCAGTGGCCAGTGTGGCCTTGCTACCGCCTACGCTCATTGCCAGCTTGTATGGCATGAACTTTCAGTACATGCCCGAGCTGTCGCAAACATGGGGCTACCCGTATGCGCTGTGCCTCATGGTGGCCAGTGCCGTGGTGCCCATGTGGTACTTCCGCAGACGCGGCTGGCTTAAGTAGGCGCATCACTGAGGGGTATCGCGCAGCTCACGGCGAAGGATTTTTCCCACCGCAGTTTTAGGTAACTCTTTTTTGAACTCAACCACCTTGGGTTGCTTGTAACCCGTCATGTTGGCTTTGCAATATTCACGCACCGCCAACTCAGTGAGGGAGGGGTCTTTTTTCACAATCACTAACTTAACAGCTTCGCCTGTTTTTTCATCGCGCACGCCAACAGCGGCACACTCTAAAACTCCTGGGCACAAAGACACTGTTTCTTCGATGTCGTTAGGGTAGACATTGAAGCCGCTGACCAAGATCATGTCTTTCTTGCGATCGATGATTTTGAAAAAACCATGCGCATCTCGAATGCCAATGTCTCCCGATTTGAAAAAACCATCAGCGGTCATGCTGCGTGCAGTTTCGTCGGGACGTTGCCAATAACCCGCCATCACTTGGGGGCCTTTAATGGCTATTTCACCAGCTAGGCCTAGCTCGGTCACTTCATGGCCTTCATCGTCCAAAAGTTTCATGAACGTGCTTGGCAAGGGAACACCAATGTTCCCCGTGAATTGTGTGCTGGTGGTGGGGTTGCAACTGGCAGACGGACTGGTTTCAGACAAGCCGTAGCCTTCGCAAATGGGGCAACCGGTTTTTTGCAACCACAATGCAGCCACCGCACTGGTGACTGCCATGCCACCGCCCACCGACACCTTGAGATTTTTCCAATTGACTGTGTCAAAGTCAGGGTGATTGGCCAAGCCATTGAACAAGGTATTGACCGCAGGAAAACTGTGAAATGTTTGCGTCGACAAGGTTTTCAACACAGCGGGTAAATCGCGCGGGTTGGGGATCAAAATATTCTTGCCGCCCGTGCGCATGCCCAGCATCATGTTGACCGTAAAAGCAAAGATGTGATACAGAGGCAATGCGCAGACCGAAGTAGGTTGCTCGTTGGCAGGCACCCGCTTCATGACGGGCTCATTCCAAGCCTCTGATTGCAACAAGTTGGCAATGACGTTGCGGTGCAAGAGCACGGCACCTTTGGACACGCCCGTCGTGCCGCCGGTGTACTGAAGGACGGCAATGTCGTCGCTTGTGACCACTGGCTCAACAAATGTGGCTCGCTCTCCGAGACTTAAGGCTTGATTGAATTTGATGGCACCAGGCAGTTCAAAGTCTGGCACCAGGCTTTTCACATTGCGAACCACAAAGTTCACCAAAGCCCCTTTGGGCATGCTGAGCATGTCGCCCATGGCACACAACACCACGTGCTTGATTTGAGTTTCTGCGATGCACTTTTGCAATGTGATGGCAAAGTTTTCAATGATCACAATGGCCTTGGCGCCAGAATCTTTGAGCTGGAACTCAAGTTCGCGCGGGGTGTAAAGTGGGTTGACATTGACCACCACCAAGCCCGCACGCAGAATGGCGGCTACCGCCACAGGGTACTGTGGCACGTTGGGCATCATGATGGCAACGCGCTCGCCTTTTTCTAAGTCCAAGGATTGGAAATAGGCGGCCAGCGCTTGGCTTTTGACATCAGTCTGCGCGTAGCTGATGTCTTGCCCCATGAAACTGTAAGCAGTTCGATTGGCGTATTTGGCAAAGCTGTCTGCCATCAAGCCCACCAAAGACGGGTACTGAGAAGCGTCTATGTCAGCCGGAACGCCCTCAGGGTAACTGCCCAACCAAACACGTTCTTCAATCATGACTCGATCGCTTTCACCAAATCTTCCAACATTTCAGGGCAGTGTGCTGACTTTTTCGCCCGCAGCAACTTGGTCCAAGCGAGCCTCCTCTGCAAGCACTTTGGCCACATAGCCCGTGTCGCTTTGCAAGGCGTCGCCTCCTAAGTAGAAAAGCAGGCCGTCCTCTACCACCCCGCCCTTCATGCGAATGTATTCTTGAAGCACCTGGGTGCCAACACGCATGTTGGTGAGCGGATCAAATGCAGTCAATTTGCCACCATATTTTTCATATTTTTTAACATGAATCTCTGTCATGACCTGCATCAAACCCTGCGCTCCCGCTTGGCTTTGAATGTAAGGATGAAAGCTCGATTCGATGGCCATGACGGCCAAAAGCAAATGTGGCTTGATCTGGGTGGACTCTGAAAGCACATAGGCCTCAGCCACCAAAGCGGCAATGGGCTCTGGCGCAACCCTGTACTTGCGGGCCAGCCAAGCCGCAACAGCCGCTTGCTTGCGCGGAATGTCTTTCAAATCGGTGGCGGTGGCCCGTTCGGCGGTGTTTTGCGGCTCCCACCACAAACTGAATTGGCGCGAGCGAAGCCATTCATAAACCGTCGACTCTGTTTGAGCCAAGATATCGGGCCGAAATAGGGCTACGCTGAGGCCCATGACCACCACCAGGCCCAGCATCGCCAAGCTGCTGTGCGTCAGTGTGAACACGCCTTTGCCAACATCATGCAAAAAGATACTGGCGGCCGCTCTCGTTTTGGCTAAGGTGGAAAGGTTTGAATTGAATGGCATGAGGTGCAAGTATAGGTATTTGGATCAGGGGATAATTGGCATCATGAAGCATCACCGAATTGTTGTGGGTTTGTCTGGCGGCGTCGACTCCGCAGTCACCGCTCACTTATTGAAAAAGCAAGGCCACGAGGTGGTCGGCATTTTCATGAAGAATTGGGAAGACGATGACGACAGCGAGTTTTGTTCGTCCAACATTGACTTTGTCGATGCGGCTGCAGTCGCCGATGTGGTGGGCATTGAAATTGAACATGTCAACTTTGCCGCCGATTACAAAGACCGTGTGTTTGCAGAATTTCTACGTGAGTACCAAGCCGGCCGCACGCCCAACCCCGACATTCTGTGCAATGCCGAAATCAAGTTCAAATCCTTTTTAGACCATGCGCTGCACGTGGGTGCAGAAAAAATTGCCACAGGCCATTACGCGCGCGTTCGTTTGAATGAAACAACGGGTCTGCACGAGCTGCTAAAAGGTTTGGACAACAGCAAAGACCAAAGCTATTTTTTGCACCGCTTGAATCAATCGCAACTGTCGAAAACTTTATTTCCTGTTGGTGAGTTGCTCAAAACGCAAGTCCGCCAAATTGCAGAAGAAATCGGCTTGCCCAATGCCAAGAAAAAAGACTCTACGGGCATTTGCTTTATTGGAGAGCGGCCTTTCAGAGATTTTTTAAATCGTTACATTTCCAAAGAACCCGGCCCCATCAAAGACGAAACAGGCCGAACCATTGGCAAGCATGTGGGCTTGAGTTTTTACACCTTGGG
>JBIIJK010000129.1:0-3304 GCA_044233865.1 Limnohabitans sp. | reverse complement strand
AACAAGGCCATGACCATGCCCAAATGCACCGCCAATAACACTGGCATGGCCGAGGTGTTTTTGGAAAGCATCAAGGCCAAGCCAGTCACACTGATGAAGAACAACAAGGCAATGAACCCTCGGTCCATCGGTCTTTGTTGAGGATCGCCATGCTGAGGGTCACGCGCCAAATTCAAGCGCCACAAACCCAAGGTGCCCACCGCCAATGCAATACCACCCACAGTGCCCAATATTTTGGGCAAGCTGAAGAAGTCATAGGGCGCAGGCCAATCAAATGCATAGTGATACACCGTGGCAACGCTGGTGGCTGCAAAGCACAGCATGAAGCCGTAAAACGTGAGGTGGTGCATGCGTTTGCGCGCCAGCGTGAATGCGTCATCTTCGTTGTTGCAACCATCGCCATGGCCGCCGCCCAAGTACTTCAATTGCAAGGCATCGTGCGCCGCTTCAGCTGCTGCGGGAGCACTCAAAGGCGCACCGCTGGTGGCTGGCGTGACTTCGCGCCAAAACTTGATCACACCCAAAGCCAGCGCCAGAACAGACCACAAGAAAATGGGTGCAAACATGCTCACCATGAGGTTGTGAGGGAAGATGGCATAAAAACCATTTTCAACAGGGCCACCCCACAGCGTGCCGTTGCTTTGAATGGCCAAGATCAAAAACAAACTCAAGCTGAGGGCCAAGGCCATTGACACGGTTAGGCCATTGCTTTTGTAGAGCCCACCCAAAGCTTTGGGCCATGCGTAATCAGCGTAAGTTTGGCCTCGCACTGTGGCCATCGACTTGGGCACATTGATGGCAAATTCATGCGGTGGTGCATATTGGCAGGCGTGCAAGCACGCACCGCAGTTGTGACACAAATTGGCCAAGTAATGAATGTCTGCTTTGCCAAATTCCAAGCGACGCGTCATGGCGGGAAACACCGCACAGAAGCCCTCGCAGTAACGGCAGCCGTTGCAAATTTGGAGTTGGCGCGCCACCTCTTTTTCAGGGCCCGTTAAAACGATTTCACCGCGTGCCAGAGCTTGTGCTTCTTGAGTTAGTTGTTGTAGTGTTTGCATGGTGTTCTATTCAAGCAGCAACGCGCGTGTGTTGGTCAGCTGTGCCCTGCATCACCTGTGTTGCCAAACGCGGCACCGAGTCAGTCATGCCCAAAGCAGCCCTTGCCGCTTCCTGGCCAGCTATACGGCCAAAGGCTGTGCCGATGGTCATGCCAACACCTGCGGTGTAGCCTTTGCCCAAAACATTGCCCGCCATCATCTCGCCAGCCACAAACAAATTGGGGCTTGGCTGATGGTTGAAACGGACTGCAGTGGTGTCATCGGTTTTCAAACCGAGGTAGGTGAAGGTGATGCCGGGCTTGACGGGGTAAGCATAGAAGGGAGCTGTATCAAGTGGCAGCGCCCAATGCGTTTTGGCTGGCGTCACGCCCTCGGTATGGCAATCGTCCAAGACGGTGTGATCAAAATGTCCTGGCACGCAAGCTTGGTTGTAAGCGTTCAGGGTGGCCATGAAGGTGTCTACATTCAAGCCCAATTTCTGCGCCAACTCTGGCAGAGATTGAGCGACGGTGCCTTCAAATACGGGCGGCATAAAACGACCCACTGCTTTGGCATCCGAAATGGAATAGCCAATTTGACCCGGTTGCTGAGCCACCAAGCGGCCCCAAATGGCGTAGCGCTTAGGCCAAAAGTCTTCGCCTTCGTCGTAAAAACGCTCGGCGTTTTTGTTCACCACCACACCCAAAGACACACAGTCGATGCGGGTACAAATGCCGCCGTCGTACAAAGGTGCACGCGCATCAATGGCCACCATGTGTGCTTGGGTTGGGTCGCCAATTTGATCGGCCCCCAAGTTAAGCAAGTGCTTGAGCAATGTGCCTTGGTTGAATCTGGTGCCACGAATTAAAAAATTGTCGGCAGGGAATTCACCAAGCGCATTTTGACCCCAAGCTTCACGCAACCAGCCTAAGTTGGATTCAAAACCACCGGCCGCCATCACGCATGTTTTGGCAGCGATTCGCTCTGTTCGCAGAAGCTCGCCTGTGGGCGTTTTGTGATTCACGATCGCAGCTTTGAAAACGCCATTCTCAATGTCGATTTCATTCACTTCTGCGTTGTACTGAATTTGGATGCCTAACTTTTCTGCGCTTCGGTAATAGGCATTCATGAGCGCTTTGCCACCGCCCATGAAGAACGCATTGGTTCGCGCGGTGTGCAATGCGCCAGACAAAGAAGGCTGGAAGCGCACACCGTGCTTGACCATCCAAGGTCTGCAGTGGTGCGAGTGGCGAATGGCCAAACGCGCCATGTGCTCATCGGTCAGGCCGCCAGTGACTTTCAACAGGTCTTGCCAAAATTCTTCTTCAGGATAGGCATCTTCCAACACATCTTGCGGTGCATCGTGCATGCAGCGTAAGTTGCGTGTGTGGATGGAATTGCCACCACGCCACTCGCGTGGCGATGACTCAAGCACCATGACACTGGCACCCGCTTCGCGGGCCATGAGTGCCGCACTCAAGGCCGCGTTGCCGCCACCAATGATCAATACATCCAAACTCATTCGAGGCACCCCAAAATTAGAACTGATAGCGACGCAAACCGCCGTCCACCGGAATCACAGCACCCGTGATGTAACTGGCCAAAGGCGAAGACAAGAACGTGACCAAATTGGCCATGTCTTCTGGCTCGCCATAACGCCCCATGGGGATTTCGTTTTCGCACTGCCACTGACGGTATTCAGGGGTGTAGTTGCGGAAAATTTGCTCAGAGTGAATGCGGCCAGGCGGAATGCAATTCACGGTAATGCCGTGCGGGCCCACCATGCGCGACAAGCCCTTGGCCCAACTGTGAATACCGGCCTTGGCACAAAAAGCACCGTTCACATGATCGGGTTCGCTTTTGCCAGTGATGTTGATAATCCGGCCCCATTTACGCGCAATCATTTGATCGACCAAGGCATCGGCCACTTGGCGGGGACGGTGAAAGTTGAGGGTGATGGCTTCTTGCCAGGCTTCTTCGCTCACATGCAAATCTTTGAAGCTGCGTGAGCCGCCAGCATTGTTGACCAAAATGTCAACGTGGCCCAAACCTTGGATGGCCGCAGCCGTGAGTTTGGCGGCGGCGTCTTCTGGGTACAGGTCTGACTCGATGATGACAGGGCGGTGTCCACCTGCCGCCACGATTTCATCAGCTACTTCTTGCAACTTGTCGGCGCGGCGTGCTGAGATGGCCAGTTTCACGCCTTCTGCGGCCAAAGCCTTGGCAATGCCTCGGCCAATGCCAACGCTTGCGCCAGTGACAAG
>JBIIJK010000009.1:0-46253 GCA_044233865.1 Limnohabitans sp. | reverse complement strand
TCTGCCCCAAGACGCGCAACAAGGCACAAGCATCAAGGTGCTTGCTTGCAAAGGTTCTGGCTGCCAGTGCAACAGCGACAGCGCACAACAAGGCAGCGAGCAACGCAACCAAATTCAAAAACTTTTCTGCGCGGTCTAGGGTTTGGCGCATTTCAGGACGACCGCTTTCCATGGACTCAACTTGAATGCCACGCACTTCTGGCTTGTCGACTTCCGCCCGAGCCCATTTTAAAAACTGCTTCACATTCACCTGTGAAACTTCACCTGAAACGGCCATGCGATAAGAAACACGACTGGCCGGTTGAATCAAGCCCGTGGCGGGCACATCGGCTTGGTGAATCATGACCCTGGGTGCAAAATTCATAAAGGCGGCGCCACGGTCTGGCTCACGGTGAATGAGTGCCGTAATTTGGAAAGACTTGTCGCCCAGCCAAATGGCATCACCCACCTGAAGGTTCATCACTTCCAGCAAAGAAGGGTCGACCCAGGCTTGCCCAATTTGAGGCACATCGCGAGTAAGGCGAGTAGCCTGCTGATTGTTGGTAGCGCCATCACTTTGCAAAATTTGCAAACTCATTTGTCCCCGCAAGGGATAGCCTTCAGACACCGCTTTCAAAGCCACCAATTTGGTTTCGCCGCCTTTGGCATCGTCTGCGCGCGCCATGCTAGGAAAGCTCAAGGTGGCATTGGTTTTGAGGCCCAATTCTTGGGCCTTTTTCTGAAAATATTCGGCTGTGGGTTTGTCACTGACCACCACAGCATCACCGCCCAAGAGCTGTTTGGCGTCTCGCCATAAACCAGCTTGGAGTCGATCAGAAAAAAATCCGACCGCTGTCAGCGCAGCAACTGCCAAGACCACTGACACAATGAGCAAATTCAATTCGCCGGAACGTAAATCTCTCCAAAGATTGCGCAGGCCTAATTGCAACGAGCGCTGCCATGAATGCGTGCTCAAGACAACTGAAGAAGAGCTGATGGGCGCTTTAGAAACTTCAGATGACATCTTGAGTCATGGCCTTGCTTGTGATGCCTTCGGCCAGCTCGGCTTGCCACTTTAATCTGTGCGTTGCGCTGAAACACAAGAAGCGCTTGTTGGTGGCGCGGCCAATGGCGCAAAGCTGCACTCGCTCGGCCACTTCCAAACCCATCTGAGTAATGCCACTGCGCGATACGGCAATGGGTACACCCATCTGCGCTGACTTGATGACCATCTCGCTGGTGAGCCTGCCCGTGGTGTAAAAAACTTTGTCGTGACCGCTGACATCGTTCATGACCATCCATCCAGCAATCGTGTCAACCGCATTGTGGCGGCCTACATCTTCCACAAACATGAGCATTTCAGCGCCTTTGAACAAAGCACAGCCATGAACAGAGCCTGAAGATTTGTAAGTGGTTTCTTGAATGCGGATGGCGTTGACCAATGCATACAAAGTAGCCTGCGTAATTTGCGCATCGGCGGGCAATTGAATGGCATCGATGTCGCTGACCAAGTCTCCAAACACACTGCCTTGTCCACAGCCAGTCGTGACTACGCGCGCGGCCGTTTTAGGGCCAGCTTGGCTGAGGCCATCGCGCGTTTTAATGGCTGCTACACCAGGTTGTCCCATTTCGCCTTCGCCTAAGGACCAGTCAACGGTGACGGATTCAATTTCATCCACCGATTGAATCAAGCGTTGGTTTAGCAAGAAACCTAAAACCAAATATTCGGGACTGGCGCCCAAGGTCATGAGTGTGACCAACTCTTTTTTATCCAAGTACACAGTCAGTGCACGCTCTGCTGGAATGTGCACTTGGGATGTTTCACCAAACTCATTGACCACACTGATTTGACGCGTCAATTCTGCGCGGGCTTGGGTCAATCTGGGTTTGGGGGAAGAGGCTTGCAACATGGGTCAATCAAAGATTCAGGCCTGAGCCTAACGCAAAAAGTCCCACGCTTTTCAGCGAGGGACTTTCAACCTGATGAATTCAGGGAAAAATCAGGATTTTTTGGCGGGGGCAGCAGCGGGAGCAGGGGCTGGTGCAGCACCGGGTGCCGCAGGCTTAGCGCCTGCCGCTGGGGCTGCGGCCACTGCTGCAGGTGGAGCGGCTGGGGCTGCTGCCACAAAGGCACCTGGGTCAACGCATGGGGGCGTTGCCACTGGTGGGTTAGTGGGCTTGCCACTGGCCTTAGCAGTTTTGTAATAGTGGGCAGCTACTTTTTCACGCGACTTGCACAACTGAAAATCTGCTACTTTGTTGCCGTGGGCTGTTTTGGCAGCAGCTTCTGCCGCCTTGGCTTTGGCTTCGTCACTGGGCGCTGGCAACTTGGCCATTGCAGAAACGCTGAACAAAGAGGCCAACACCAAAGTGGCCATGCTGATGAATGTTTTTTTCATGGTTTGAATCCTCAAACTTCAAGCAGATGCTGACGTGGAAGCCGCGCCACCATGGGCCACTGCTTCGGGAGATCTTTGGGCAGGAATTTTTCCTGCTTTGATGTCGTTGTACCAAAGTTCGTGATGCTCTTTGGCCCAGGTTTCATCCACATAACCAGTGCGCATGGCACTGTAAGCGCCTTGCATGCCAATGGTGCCCATGTAAATGTGGCCCAAGAACATGGCCATCATAAGCACCGTGGCCACGCCATGAATCATGTTGGCAATTTGCATGGTGCTGCGCTCATAGATGAGACCAGGAATAAGCATGTCGAGTACCAAGCCAGAAGCCACCACAATGACGCCTAAGCCCAACACACCCAACCAGAACACCACTTTTTCACCGGCATTGAAGCGGTGTGACGGCACTTCGTGGCCTGAGAACATACCGCCGCCCTTCAACATCCAAGTGATGTCTTCTTTGCTAGGCCAGTTGTCTTTGATGAAAGTGAAAAACACAATGATGAGCGACACCGCAAACAAGGGGCCGGCAAAGTTGTGAACGTTTTTCAGGAAGTATGTGAAATAACCAAACAAGGTGGTGCCAATCACGGGCAGGATGAAATACTTGCCAAAAGCAATGACGACACCTGAGACGGCCAACAAAACAAACGCAATGGCGTTGGTCCAATGGGCAGCGCGCTCTAGCGGCGTAAAGCGCTCAATCTTACGACCTGTTTCTGCACCATGCAGCTTCATGGTGCCTTTGCCGTAATAGAACAAGGCAATGGCCAAAGTCACAATCAGCAACAAAGAGCCACCGTAGGGAATGATCCAATTGTTGCGAACTTGGCGCCATGCCTCACCCGCTGTGGTGAGCTTGGAGCCGGGGTATTGCACAAATGGTTGAATGAGGTTGCCAGCTTCTGGTGCTACCGATGCAGGCAAACTGGTGTAACCATTGACACCAGCGCCCACTTGTCGCCACATGGGTGCGTTGTTGCCAGGTTGAACCTTGTCGCGCTCGCCATTATTTTGGTCAGCGTACTTAGGATCGGTGTTGGCATCGGGCGCAATCGAGAAGATGTTGGCACTTTTCACGCCCATGGCGTCTGCTTTGGACGCCTCAGTAGCCGTTACTTTGGTGTCAGCCGATGCTGGTTTTGCAGATGTTGCTGGTGTTTGAGCCGACACACTCAAGGCCGCGCCGAAGATCACAGCACCCATGAGGACATGGGTCTTGATCTGTTTCATTACCGAAGATCGGTTCATGCTAGCTCTCCCACGTTCAGTTGGATCGCGAGTGATCGTTTTGCCCATATTGGGCGCGAGTTTTGAGTTGCTGGGCCCAGCTGTTCTTATCACCCGATTTCCAGTCGGACTCGGTGAACACCTTCACGCCTGTGCCTGTGTAAGGCGCGGCGTCCAACTTAGGCTGGCCGGCCAGTTCTTGGGCTTTATCGCCACAAGCTGTAAGGCCTGTTACCAAAAGCAAAGCGCTGGCAAGACCTGTGATTCGTTTCAAGTTGCTCATGATTTGGCACCTTTCGCATCGGTTTTGCTGCCGTAAGCGGTGCCCCAGCCCCAAACCTCTGCGCCCTTGCCACGTTGCACCACACGGTTGCGGAAGATGTCGGCCACGACGTCACCGTCGCCAGCGAGCAGGGCTTTGGTTGAACACATTTCGGCGCAGGCAGGCAACTTGCCTTCGGCCAAACGGTTGCGGCCATATTTTTCAAATTCGGCTTGGCTGCCATTGGCTTCAGGGCCGCCTGCACAGAACGTGCATTTGTCCATCTTGCCGCGCACACCAAAAGTGCCAGCGCTTGGAAACTGCGGTGCACCAAACGGGCAGGCATAGGAGCAGTAGCCACAACCAATGCAGACGTCTTTGTCGTGCAAGACCACACCCTCTTCGGTGCGGTAGAAACAGTTGACGGGGCAAACTGCCATGCAAGGTGCATCTGAGCAGTGCATGCACGCCACAGAAATAGACCTTTCACCAGGCACACCGTCGTTCAAAGTGACCACGCGGCGACGATTGACGCCCCAAGGTACTTCGTGTTCGTTTTTACAAGCCGTGACGCAACCGTTGCATTCAATGCAGCGCTCTGCATCACAGATAAATTTCATTCTTGCCATGTTTTACTCCTGTGTGTGTGGAAAGCTTTACGCTTTCTCCACATCGCAAACGGTGGTTTTTGATTCTTGCATCATGGTGACGCTGTCGTAACCGTACGTGGTGGCCGTGTTGACGGCTTCACCGCGCACGATAGGCGCTGCGCCATTCGGATAGTGCGCCAGCATGTCGGCACCCTGCCAACGTCCTGAGAAGTGGAAAGGCAAGAACACTGTATCGGGTGCAACTCGCTCGGTGACCAAGGCTTGCACATTCAAACGTGCACCCGTGGGGGATTTGACCCAAGCACGATCGCCATTGCGAATGCCACGCTTCGAAGCTGTTTGCGGATTGATTTCGACAAACATTTCTTGCTGCAACTCGGCCAGCCAAGGGTTGGAACGAGTTTCTTCGCCGCCGCCTTCGTATTCGACCAAACGACCTGAAGTCATGATGAGCGGGAACTTCTCATGCACCTTGTCGGCAATGTTTTTGTCTTGAATGGTTTTGTACAAGGTGGGCAGGCGCCAGAAAGCTTTTCTGTCGTCGTGCGTAGGGTACTTGGCCATCATGTCGGGACGGGTGCCGTACAGAGGCTCGCGGTGCTGCGGAATAGGATCGGGGAAGTTCCAGACCACTGCACGCGCCTTGGCATTGCCAAACGGATGGCAACCGTGGTTCTTCATGAACACACGGATCATGCCGCCAGAAGAATCGGTCTTCCAGTTTTTGCCTTCGGCTGCTTTAGATTCGGCTTCAGTAAGCTCGCCCCACCAGCCGAGCTTTTTGAGCAACACATGATCGAGTTCGGGGTAGCCGGTGGTAATGTCGGCACCCTTGGAGTGTGAGCCGTCTTCGGCCAACAAGGATTTGCCTTCACGCTCAATGCCAAAGTTAGCGCGGAAGTTTCCGCCGCCTTCCATGACGTGCTTGGAGGTGTCGTACAAATTGGGTGAGCCTGGGTGCTTGAGTTCGGGCGTGCCGTAGCAAGGCCATGGCAAACCGAAGTAATCGTCACCGAAGTCGTAGCCTGTTTCTTTGTCTTTGCCGCCCTTAGATTTGAGCGTTTTGACATCGAACAAATGCATGTTGCGCATGTGCGCTTTGAGGCGCTCTGGACTTTGGCCGGTGTAGCCAATGGTCCAAACGCTCTTGTTAATTTCGCGCAAGATGTCTTCGGGCACGGGCTCGTCCATGCCTTTGACTTTTTGCATCTTGTAGTTTTTGACCAACTCTTTGCCAAAGCCCAGTTTCTCGGCCAACTGGTACATGATCATGTGATCTGAACGGCTTTCCCACAAAGGCTCAATGACCTTCTCGCGCCATTGAATGGAGCGATTGGAAGCCGTGCACGAACCGCTGGTTTCAAATTGTGTGGCTGCAGGCAATAAGTACACCGCACGGTTGGGGTTCACATCTTCTGGCTTGCCAGGCATGGCTGCCATGGCTGCTGTGGCAGACGGATAAGGGTCGACCACCACCAACAAGTCGAGCTTGTCCATGGCACGCTTCATTTCCAAACCGCGTGTTTGGGAGTTGGGTGCATGGCCCCAAAAGAACACGCCGCGCAAATTGCTGTCTTGGTCAATCAGCTCATTTTTCTCGAGCACGCCATCAATCCAACGCGACACGGTGATGCCGTTTTTGCCCATCATGGCGGGCGATGCATACCGACCTTTGATCCATTCAAAATCGACATCCCAAGCTTTGGCAAAGTGCTTCCAAGAACCTTCGGCAAGGCCATAGTAGCCAGGCAATGAATCGGGGTTAGGACCCACATCGGTAGCGCCTTGCACATTGTCGTGGCCGCGGAAAATGTTGGTGCCGCCACCTGTCTTGCCCACGTTGCCCAGAGCCAATTGCAAAATACAAGAGGCGCGAACAATGGCGTTACCAATGGTGTGCTGTGTTTGGCCCATGCACCACACGATGGTGCTAGGGTTGTTGTCGTGCAGCATCTTGGCTACTTTGAACACTTGCGCTTCGTTGACGCCGCAAGCTTCTTCCACCTTGTCGGGTGTCCACTTGGCCATGATGTCGGCCTTGACAGCCTCCATGCCAAACACGCGGTCGTTGATGTACTTCTTGTCTTCCCATCCATTTTTGAAGATGTGATACAGCAAACCAAATAAGAAAGGAATGTCGGTACCTGAGCGAATGCGAACGAATTCGTCGGCTCTGGCCGCTGTGCGCGTGAAGCGCGGATCGACCACGATCATCTTGCAGCCGTTTTCTTTGGCATGCAACATGTGCAACATGCTGACGGGGTGAGCTTCGGCAGCGTTAGAGCCAATGTACATGGCGCACTTGCTGTTTTGCATGTCGTTGTACGAATTGGTCATGGCGCCGTAGCCCCATGTATTGGCCACGCCGGCCACGGTGGTGGAGTGGCAAATACGCGCTTGGTGGTCGGTATTGTTGGTACCCCAGAAGCTCACGAATTTGCGCAGCAAATAAGCTTGTTCGTTGTTGTGCTTGGAAGAACCAACATAGTAAACGCTGTCAGGGCCGCTGGTTTTGCGCAGGTCCGCCATGCGATCTGTGATTTCTTTCAGGGCCACGTCCCAGCTAATGCGCTCGTATTTGCCGTTGACCAACTTCATGGGGTAACGCAGGCGGTATTCACCGTGGCCATGTTCGCGCAATGCAGCACCTTTGGCACAGTGAGCGCCTAAATTGATGGGCGAGTCGAACACTGGCTCTTGGCGAACCCAGACACCATTTTCAACCACCGCGTCTACCGCGCAGCCGACTGAGCAATGGGTACAAATGGTGCGCTTGACTTCCACTTTGCCAGCACCCATTGCACTTCCGTTTGTCATACCTGCTTGGGCTTTTTTCACCAAGCTAAGTTGCGATGCGGCTAAGCCAACACCCACACCCAAACCAGAACGGCGCAAAAAGGTGCGGCGGTCGAGGGTGGGCAGTGCTTGAGTGAGGCCACGGCGCAGGCTGTGCACAAACGGTGACGATGACGCACCAGAGGTGCCAGAATTCTTTTTGGTCAACAACATGAAACTCTCCAGAAGAGGTGAGTGTTTGAGAAAGGACTTAGACCAAAGTGGTCTTGTAATAACGCTTGACGTGCTCTGAGAGCTCGTAGCCACCGCCCCGCTCAGGCTTGGCTTTCTTGATAGCTTGTGGCGCTAAATCTTGGACTTGAGGTAGGAGGCTGGTGGCCGCGGCCACAACACCGACTGTTCCAGCGCCGGCAAACAATGTGCGACGAGAAACTTTTGGATTTTGAGAACTCATGAATGTTTCCTCGAAAGATGCTTAGGAAATTCTTTGCATACCCACCTAATCGTAACAGGTTACAAGCCAGTAACAATGGGAAAACCCTTAGGCGCGAAGTCCTAAGTTAGCAAATCGAAACCTTGCGCCTCAATTCCAAGAAATGCGTGTGTAAATTCCGCCAGAGCAGCAAAAAATTTCGCTGCAGGGTGTTTGGCAATGGCCTCGGTCATCTCATGGGCCCAAGGCTGAATGTGCGCTGCGAAAAAAGCCCCTTGGTGCGTCAGGTTGGAAACCGACACGTCGTCGCCCGCAATCAAATAACGCATGACTTCGCACAAGCAAGCAAAATGATCTTCGGTCTCTGCCATGCTGTCGTCTCGCTCCAGCCCCAAAGCGGCCAAATCATCCCTCAAACGGGCCACTGGCTTGTCGTTGAGGAAGCCACTGACGTAATGTGAGGCATACAAATAGACCTCGGGTTTACCCACCCCTCCGAACAGCTTGTTGTATTCATTGGCAACTTCATCGTCCGAGCATTGGCGAGCAGCCGCGACCACTTGCCGCCAAGGTTCCTCCAAAAAACCCCCAGCCACAGGCGCGTCAGTCACGGCCACTCGCATCTGAGCCAGAAATTCAGGTGATGGCTCCTGGTAAAAAAGCTGGGCTAACAAGCCATAAATTTCTGCGCGCGCGGTTTCTTCGTCCAGCGCTGAGGAAGATAGCAAGTTAGAAGTCATGGCGTTTTGATTCGGTAAAAAGTTTTGGGCAGGCGGTAGAGGCTTCAGCCCTTGGGCGGAATGTTCGCAATTTTGGCTTCATCAGCGTTTGAATAAATGTCAATCACTCGGCAGTCGCCACACATTTTGAGACGCTCTAAGGCTGCTCCTTGAAACATACTGTGGCCGGACAATTTGCCCAACATGGCTTCGATGGCCTTCAAGGTGCCAAAGGGTTTGCCGCATTTCACACAGCCGTAGGGTTGCGATTGGTTCAGCACTTGCGCTTGTTTGCGCTCGGGCGTTCGCAAGAAGCGAGGCACTAACTCAATGGCATCCTCTGGGCAGGTGGTGGCACACAAGCCGCACTGCACACAATTCTTTTCAATGAAACGCAACTGCGGCAACTCAGGATTGTCTTGCAATGCACTGGCCGGGCAGGCACTGACACAACTTAAGCAAAGCGTGCATTTTTCGGCATTGACTTTCAAACTGCCCATGGGTGCAGGTTTGGGCAGTTCGATGACTTTGTTGACATCATTTAAAACAGCAGGTGCATGCTCGCTCAAATGGTCCAAGGCCAGTTCAAGCGTGCCGCGCTTTTCTGGGGCCACTGCGTATTTGGCAAACACAGCGGGCACTTGATTTTTGCTCTGTACAGACGCTTGTTTCTGCGCTTGCAAGTTGGCCTGCAAACTGGCATCCAAATCCATGGCACTCTTGGCCTTGATCGTTTGAAAATGCTCACCGGTGTAGCCCAAGCCCGCCAGCAAGCTTTGGGCAACCGCCATTTGCGCTTCTAAGCCCTCCACATATTGCGGTGCTTCTTCGTGGGTGTTGAGCACCAACACTTGCTTAGCACCATAGGCAATGGCCGTGAGCCAAACTTCCAAGCCCAAACTGGCGGTGTGCCACAGAGACATGGGAATCACATTGGCCGGCACGCCCTGTGCCAATTTCAATTGCGCTGAGCGGCCCAATGCTTCGATGCATGCTTGGCCCCCCTCTTGGCTATGGAGCAAGAGCGTGGCATCTTTTCCGCCAGCAGCGTGGTAGGTGGACAACAAGGTTTTGATTTTTAAACCTTGCTCTTGCGCTTTGGGATATGCGAAGGTCAGTGCACCTGTGGGGCACACTGTGGTGCACGCACCGCAACCGACACAAAGTTTGGGATTGACTTTAATTTGTTGCCGCGATTTGTCGCTAGAGATGGCCTCAGCTGAACAGATGTCAACGCACGCATTGCAACCCACGGTTTCGTTGCGGCTGTGCGCGCAAAGCTTTTGCTTGTAGGCGAAGAACTTGGGTTTTTCAAACTCTCCCACCATGTCGCGCAACTTGAGCAGGGTGGAGAGATCTTGGCCATCCCACTTGAAATAGCCTTGGGGCGTCGCGTGTTGCAAAAAGCCAGGGCCTGTTGCGCCAGCGCCTCTGAGGTCCAAAATCAAATCAAACTTTTCTGTGGCTTCTGCAGCCACACGATTGAAATCAATGGCGCCGGCCGCTTGGCAAACTTTGACGCACGCGCGGCTTGAATTACACGCGTTCATGTCAATTTGATAGTCCAGGCCAATGGCGTTTTCGGGGCAGGCCTCCACACAAGCATTGCAGCGGGTGCACAAATCCAAATTGATCGGATTGTTTTCGGTCCAAGACACATCAAATGCGCCCAGCCATCCCGTCAGCTTTTGCAGGTGCCCTGCAATGACGGGGTATTGCCTTGTCTGTGCGCCGCCGGCTTCACCAGCACCCTGAGAAAAGATAACCACCTGCAAAACATCTGACACCAAGGCCGCTGCTTTTTCGGCTTGATCAAGGGGGCCAATGATCAGCAAACGGCCTTCGCTTTTGAACGGCACTGCGGGCACAGGATCTGGTTCTGGCAAGTGCGCTGCTGCTAAGAGTGCTGCCAACTTGGGGCTTGCGTTTTGCGCATCGCGGCTCCAGCCGCCCATTTCGCGAATGTTGACGAACTTGATGGGCGATGTAGCGCCTTCAGTTTGAAGGGCCAGTTCTGAAAAAAGTTTTTTCTCTTGTGTGCAAGCCACCACCACTTCTTGGCCCGACTGAATGGCCTTTTGAAAAGCGCCCGCTTCTCTGCGGCAAAGCGTGCTGTGCAGCGTCAGCGACTCACCCAGTGCCTGACCCAGTTTCTGGGTCTGCAGGGGCATCGTCTGATTGCAATCGCAAATGAGTGTGGTCATGTTGGGCTGGATCGTTTTCTAAAGTGGCTGAACTTGTGGCTTCGCCTTGCAAGTTGTCGTTAGCTTGTGAGGGTTCTGTATTTTGTGTTTCGGTTGGAGCAGACTGTGCCACATCTTCTGGCGCTTTGACCAAACCCAAAAATTGAGCGCCGACCATTTTGGCCAACATGCCCTCGGGCAATGGGTCGGGGGTGTTGTAATCACCTATGTAAATGTCCAAGCCGTCCATGATGTTGTAGTGCGGGTCGGCCAAGAGTTTTTTCATGGCAGCGTTGCGCACTTCTGGCGACACACCCTGCGTCATGTAGGACGTGAAATCAGATTCGGGCGTGAGTTTGGAGACATCCTCCAGGGTCAGAAGCTTGGCAGGCTCTTCTGTTGTTGGGCTTTGCGAATTGGACGCAGTATTTTTTTGGAGTGCACCCGCCTGAGTGGCCAAGGGTCCATTTTGAGTTGTGGCTTGTAAGGGCTTTGTCTGTGGCTGGGCGTTGGCCGTTGGCAAAGGTTCAGCCAAAGGAGCGCCTTGTTTCACCGCTTGCTTGCGCTGCGACCAACGGCTGAAAAAGTTGCCGCTGTCTCCGTTTTTGCCTGGCTGGCTCATCCGCCGTCCACTTTCCGGCCCGAACGGTCGCCGGTAGTCACCTTGGCGGGTTGCCCAAAACGATCTGTGAGGGCTTGAAAGCTTTGAGGCCGCTGACGGCGTTTCACCTCGGGGGTGTAATGGTCATTGGCAAATTCACGCACCCATTGAACGATGTCGGGTGAGGCTGGTACTTGTTCAATGGTTTCTTGCGCATCAAGCCAGCGGCCGGCATCGTGATAACTGAGCGACACGCGCTCGGGCACAGCCACTAACTCCTCACTCAGTGCGACACGTTCTTCCATGCGCCACATGACAAAGAAACAAGGATCGGGTGAGGTGACATTGAGCAGATAGCCTTCTGCATCGTCTGAAAAAAGTTCGACTTTGAAATTGGGAAACAACCAAAGCGCGCCATCATCGCCCTCGCGCAGACACTTTGGCGTATGGCCAAAGTTTTCTTCTTGAGGTGTGACGTCGTCTAAAACCCAGCGCCATGTCTGCCATTTGGCCATGCCACCTTGCACGCGCTCTCGGCGCATGACAACAGCAACATCAATAGAAGGACGGGAACTCATGGGCGGATAGTACCAATGATTGAGAGTCATCGGTTAGTGTCTGCCATTAGGGCGGTTTCAAACCTCAATAAGTTTCGAGGTGCAAGCGGCCTTCTTTTTTGAGGGTAGACCCCAATGCTTCCCAATCAAGGCCCACTTGTGTTGCCACATCGTGCAAGGCCAAGACCACGCCCTCTTCCATGCTCTTCAAACCACACACATAGAAGTAAGTGTTGGGGTCTTTTAAGAGCGCCACCAAGTCGGCAGCCCTATCGCGCATGGCGTCTTGCACATAACGCTTAGGCTGACCCGGCGTGCGTGAGAATGCAAAGTTGATGTCAATGAAATCTTTGGGCAACTTTTGCAGCGGGCCAAAGTAAGGCAATTCTTCTTGGGTGCGGGCACCAAAGAACAGCATCAACTTGCCGCCTTCAAACTTGCCAGTTTGGCGCAAACGGCGGCGCCACTCGGTCATGCCGCGCATCGGCGCGCTGCCTGTACCGGTGCAAATCATCACAATGTTGGACTTGGGGTGGTTGGGCATCAGGAAGCTGCTGCCAAACGGGCCAATCACTTGGATGGCGTCGCCCACTTTCACATCGCACAAATAGTTGGAACACACACCTTGAACGGGTTTGCCTTCGTGATCTTCGATCACGCGCTTCACCGTCAAAGACACATTGTTGTAGCCAGCGCGCTCGCCATTGCGCGGGCTGGCAATAGAGTATTGGCGTGCATGGTGCGGCTTGCCTGATGCATCGACACCGGGTGGCACGATGGCCACAGACTGGCCCTCTAAAACTGGGAAAGGCATGCTGCCGAAATCAATCACGATGTGATGGGTTTCGTTGGTGGTGCCCGCTTCGTTCACTTTGAAATTGCCCACCACGGTGGCTGTGGTGGGAGATTTAGGGCCATACAAGTTGGTGTAGGCGTGGGCCGCAGACCAGGGTGGCAACGTGGCACCATAAGCCGCTGAATTGAACACGGCTTCGCCAGAAACATTCACTGCTTGCGCAGGAGCTGGTTCTGCAGAAGTCGCTGCTAGCACGGCATCACCGCTGATGCCCATGGCTTGAAGCTCAGCTTCGCTCAAAGCAGCAGGCAAGTCATCCCATGTCAATTGCTCTTCAACAGAATAGGCCTTGACCTTGGGCATGCTGCGCCAGTTGTCAATGGAGCCCGTGGGGCAAGGCGGAACACAGGCCATGCACAGATTGCATTTGTCAGCATCAACCACGTAATTGCGAGAGTCATGCGTGATGGCACCTACGGGGCAAGTGGCCTCGCAAGTGTTGCAACGAATGCAGATCTCTGGATCAATCAGGTGTTGCTGAATTAAAACGGCTTCTGTGGTCATGGCAAGTGTGATGGATCTGCTTGAGATATCAGCTGAAACGAACGTAGTCGAAGTCTACAGGCTGGCGGTTGATGCCCATCACAGGAGGGGCAATCCAGTTGGCAAACTTACCTGGCTCGACCACACGGCCCATGAGGCTGCCCACATAGGCGCGGTCTTCGTTGGTGGGCAGCCACTGACCCACTTTGGCCATCCACTCTTCGCTGGTGACCACACGGCCATCGGGCGTGATTTTGGAACCTGACAAAGAACCGATGTTTCGGTGGAAGGCTTTGTGAGGGGCGGTGAGCTTGAAGGAGATGCCAGCCTTTTCAATCACACGGTTCCAACGCTCAATACCGCCTTTGGAGTCGGTGATGTAGTCATCACGCAGCACTTCGTTCAATGCGTTGAGCATAGGCACTTCTTTTTCAATCAACTTACCGTTTTCAACGGCCAAAATTTTGTAGGTGTTGCCCTTCAACACGTGGTCGTCGGCGCGCTTGCCTTCTTCGTAGCGACCCTTCAGGCCTGTGCTGTAAAAAGTGGCCGCGTTGGAAGACTCGTCAGCACCAAACAAATCGATGGTGACCGAGAAGTGGAAGTTGATGTAACGCTGGATGGTGGGCAGGTCAATCACGCCGGCAGCGCGCAGTTTGGCCACGTCGTCGGTTTTGAGTTGGTTCATCACATCGACAGTCCGCTGGATGGTGCGGCTCACGCCAGACTCGCCCACAAACATGTGGTGCGCTTCTTCGGTGAGCATGAACTTGGTGGTGCGTGCCAAAGGATCGAATGCAGATTCGGCCAAAGCGCAGAGTTGGAACTTGCCGTCACGGTCTGTGAAGTACGTGAACATGAAGAAAGACAACCAGTCGGGCGTCTTCTCGTTGAAGGCTTGCAAGATGCGGGGGTTGTCTTCGTTGCCGCTGTTGCGCTGCAACAAAGCATCGGCTTCTTCACGACCGTCTCTGCCAAAGTATTTGTGCAACAAGTACACCATGGCCCACAAGTGCCGGCCTTCTTCCACGTTGATTTGGAACAGGTTGCGCAGGTCGTACATGCTGGGCGCTGTGAGACCCAAATGACGTTGCTGCTCAACGGATGCTGGCTCGGTATCGCCTTGTGTCACGATGATTCGGCGCAGGTTGGCGCGGTGTTCGCCAGGCACGTCTTGCCAAACTTTCTCGCCCTTGTGATCGCCAAAATGAATTTGACGCTCTTGGTCACCGGGGTTCAAAAACACACCCCAACGGTAGTCGCGCATTTTGACGTGGCCAAACTGTGCCCAACCTTGTGGGTCAACGCTGACGGCTGTACGCAAGTACACGTCCATGTCTTTTGAACCCTCGGGGCCCATGTCGTCCCACCAGTTGATGAAGTTGGGTTGCCACTGTTCCAGAGCGCGCTGCAATGTGCGGTCTTCGGACAAGTTGACGTTGTTAGGAATTTTTTCGCTGTAGTTGATACCGGACATGAGAGTCTCCAGAAATTAAAGCAACGGTGGGGTCAAATTTGGGTTGCAGCAAAGACCACCGGGAACCTTGCTGCACAACACTTTCAAAACTTTTTGTAACTCAAAGGCTTAAACACGGTTCATGTCGAACTGCACTTTTTCGCCTTTGCCGTACACCTTCAAGGCGCCTTTTTCTCCCACCGCATTGGGGCGCTGGAAGATCCAGTTTTGCCATGCCGTGAGGCGACCAAAAATACGGGTCAGCATGTTTTCTTGGCTGGCAAAACGCAGGTTGGCTTCGAGGCCTGTGAGGGCGTCGGGTGACATGGCTGCGCGCTCTTCCAAGCACATGCGAATTTCGTCTTCCCAATCGATATCGTCGGGTGCGGCAGTGACCAAACCCAAGGCCAAGGCTGCGTCGGCATCCAAGGCTTTGCCAATGGCACCGCGAGCCGCTTCCATGGCCGGCACTTCTTCATAGAAGCGACGGGCCAAGCGAGACTGGTCGTTCACCATGGGGTAGAAGCCAAAATTGAATTCGTTCAACTGAAGGGTGGGGGCTTTGTCTGCATCGTCGGGCAAGGCCAACATGTAAGTGCGGTCTGCACAGAAGGCCAATTCGGCAAACGTACCGACAAAGCAAGTGCCCTCTTCGACGATGGCAAAAATACTGCGTGAAGACACATCCAAACGAGCCAAAGTGCGGCGCAAATGGCCAATGGTTTCGCGTACGAACCAGTGATCTTTGTGCGCCAACAAAGTAGCGTCGCTGGCCAACACAGCTTTGGCATCGCCAACAGCTTTGAGCAACCAAGTGCCGATGTCGAGTTCGTTAGTGCGCATGTGCAAAATGGCGTCGTCCAATTCGCGCACCATTTGCAGTGGCCACCAGTGAGCGCCAGCGGCCAAAATGCCTGCGATGTCGGCGGGTTGTGCTGTGGTGGGCGCTTTGACTGTGAAGGTGGCCAAGCGTTTGGCGCGGTCGATGTCAACAGTCACGTTGTTGTAGCTAATTTGATCTGCGGCAATGATGCGCTGAATAGGTGTCAGTGCCACGCCTTTTTCTGTCGCTGGGCGGTCACTTTTTGCAGCCAATTTGTCTGCACGTTCGCGCACCACTTGTTGGAATTGGTTGGGCTTGGCAATGGCATCGACCAAACGCCAGTCAACGGCTTTTTGACCACGCACACCTTCCACGCTGGTGCAGAAAATGTCGGCCAAGTCGTGGCGCACGTGGCGCTTGTCGGTCACGCGAGTCAGACCACCCGTACCTGGCAACACACCCAGCAAGGGCACCTCGGGTAATGACACAGAAGAAGAGCGGTCATCGACCAACACGATGTCGTCGCAAGCCAAAGCCAATTCGTAACCACCGCCAGCGCAAGCGCCATTCAATGCGGCCACAAATTTCAAACCTGAATATTTGCTGGAGTCTTCAATGCCGTTGCGTGTTTCGTTGGTGAACTTACAGAAGTTTACTTTCCAGCCGTGTGTGGAAACGCCCAACATGAAAATGTTGGCACCTGAGCAGAACACGCGGTCTTTCAAACTGGTGACCACCACGCTGCGAACTTCGGGGTGCTCAAATCGAATGCGCTGCAAAGCATCGTGCAATTCAATGTCCACTCCCAAGTCATAAGAGTTGAGCTTGAGTTTGTAACCAGGGCGAATGCCGGCGTTTTCGTCGATGTTGATCGACAAAGTGGCCACAGCACCGTCAAAGGCCAAGCTGATGTGCTTGTAGTTTTCTGGTGTGGTTTGGTAATTGACGATGGGCGCTATGGTCATGGAGGTCTCCAATGAAGGTCTTTGCAGGGTCTGTATCTCTGGTTCGAGACTTTGAAATCAATCGAACCGCGTTGACATGCAGTTTATTGCATTAGATGCAGCCACTCAACATGCAATTTAATGCAATTATTAAGTATTTACCCTATGTTTTGAGAAATTTCCTCTGCCCTTACTCAACCCACTGAATGACTTTGCGAACTTCCGTTTTCAAGCGCTGGAAACTTTCTTCAGCATCTTGTGCGCTGGTATCAAAGCTCAGATCGGCCTTGGAATAGAACGCAGAACGCCCTTCCAAAATGCGCTTTAAATCTTCCATGGCCTCGGGGCTGGCGGCCATGGGGCGCAAGTCGCCCTGAGCTGCAACCCGCGACATATGGTCGTTGGCATTGGCTTGCAGCCAAACGGTGGTGCAGTGCGTCAGCAACAAATTGAAGTTAGCTGAATCAGAGACCAAACCGCCAGGCGTAGCAATCACCACCTCTGGGTAAATTTGGATGGCTTCCTCTAGGGCGCGACGCTCATATCGGCGATACGCATTGGCGCCATACAGATTGTGAATTTCACTGATTTGACAGCCTGCAAACTTTTCAATTTCACGGCTGAGCTCAATGAAGGTAAAACCCAAATCGTCGGCCAAACGCTGACCCAGCGTGGTTTTGCCGGCACCGCGCAAACCAATGAGTGCAATGCGCGTGCGGCGCGCTGTGGCATCGCCACTCTCACCAAACATTTCAGTCAACTGCACGCGTGCTCGTCGCAAGTCAGCTTCAGTGCGCTTGCTTAGCAATTCACGAATCAGCAACCACTCAGGTGAACTGGTACTGATATCGCCCAACAGCTCTGCCAAGGAACACTGCAATGCGTGAGACACCTGCAACAACACCAACACAGAAACATTGCCGGTGCCATATTCCAAATTGGCCAAGTGACGCTCTGACACATCGGCCGCCAAAGCCACCGCTTTACGGGTCATGCCTTTGCGAGAACGCAAGTTGCGCACGCGCTCGCCCAGCGCCATCAAAAATGGGCTGCGCAATGGCTCCAGGGAGCTACCCACTTCTACAAATGCAGTCGATGATTCGGTCACCGAAGTCTCCAAGACAATTAATTAAGCATGCTGAATTCCACAAAATCAAGGGAAAACCCTAGATTTAGTCTACAGACAAAACATGCACTTTATTGCATACTCGTCCGCAAGCAAGATAGTGCATTTATACCGCGAGTTGCCCTAAAGCCCAAGTGTTTTAGTGCAGACCCCTTAAATTTTTGACCTAGATCACGGAGATCGCCATGGCTCTGCCCTCAGCCCCACCCGCGCAATTCAACTTCGCGCAATTTTTGATCGCTGCCAACAACAGCCGCAAAGACAAGACGGCCCTCATTGACGATGTAGGCAGCCTCACCTATGGAGAAATGGGCGATCAAATCAGAGCGTGTGCGGCGGGCCTGCGTAAGTTGGGCCTCAAGCGCGAAGAACGCGTCCTCTTGCTGATGCAAGACAGCACCGATTGGGTGGTCTCTTTTTTAGGTGCCCTGTATGCAGGTGTGGTGCCAGTTGCAGTCAACACCCTGTTAACGGCAGACGACTACGCCTTCATGATCAATAACAGCCGCGCGCAAGCGGCCTTGGTGTCTTCCGCCTTGTTGGGCACATTGAACACAGCCCTTGCACAAGGCACCAAGAGCATCAAACACGTGGTGGTCTCGCGCCACGAGGGCGACTTGCCTGCGCCCACTATGCACTTTAAAGAGTTTCTCGCATCTGCCACCGGTCCTAGCCTACCTGCCGAAACCCATGCCGACGAACCCGCTTTCTGGTTGTTCTCATCTGGTTCCACCGGCAACCCCAAAGGCACCGTACACACCCAAGGCAATTTGTATTGGACCGCGCAGTTGTATGGCAAAGGCGTTTTGGCATTGACGTCCAACGACGTGGTGTTCTCTGCAGCCAAGTTGTTCTTTGCCTATGGTTTGGGCAACGCCCTCACCTTCCCTTTGAGCGTGGGCGCCAGCGTGGTGTTGATGGCAGAGCGCCCCACACCGCAAGCCACTTTCAAGCGTTTGGTCGATCACAAACCTACCGTGTTTTATGGTGCGCCCACAGGCTATGGCGGCATGTTAGCAAGCCCTGACTTACCCAGAAAAGACCAATTGGCATTGCGACTCTGCTCTTCAGCAGGCGAAGCCTTGCCCGCCGACATTGGCGAAAGGTGGACCACCCGCTTTGGCTGCGAAATCATTGACGGCATCGGCTCCACCGAAATGCTGCACGTGTTCTTGTCCAATGCGCCCGGCGATGTGCGCTACGGCACCACAGGCAAAGCTGTGCCTGGCTACGAAGTGCAATTGCGCGGTGAGCAAGGCGAAGTGATCACGGGCCACAACGAGATTGGTGACCTGTACATCAAAGGCCCCAGCGCAGCATTGATGTATTGGAACAACCGAGAAAAAACGCGCGATACCTTTCAAGGCGAATGGACCAAGAGTGGCGACAAATACTCGCGCGACTTGGACGGCTATTACACCTATGCGGGTCGCAACGACGACATGCTCAAAGTGAGTGGCATCTATGTGTCGCCGTTTGAAGTGGAGTCTACTTTGGTGCAACATCCGGCCATTTTGGAAGCAGCCGTCATTGGCAAAATAGACGCCGATGGCCTGACCAAAACCAAAGCCTTCGTCGTGCTGAAGTCAGGACAAAGCCTGACAGAAGAAGATCTCAAAGCCTTTGTGAAAGAGAGATTGGCGCCCTACAAATACCCACGATTTGTAGAGTTCATCACTGAGCTTCCCAAAACGGCTACCGGCAAAATTCAACGTTTCCGTTTGCGCGATTTAGAAAACAAAAAGGCTTGAAGATTTCAAGCCTTTGATAAGTAGTCCAAGGTCTGGACTGCTTTTTTCTATCAAGTGTTCTTGGACACTGTGATGGTAGGGAACTTCGCAGAGAAGTCCTTGGCCTTGGCTGCAATCTTGATGGCCACTTGGCGAGCCACCGATTTGTAAATGCCCGCCACTTCGCCATCGGGATCGGCCACCACCGTAGGTTTGCCGTTGTCAGCTTGCAAGCGAATTTGCATGTTCAATGGCAATGCGCCCAGGTAATCCATTTGGTAATTCTCGGCCATTTTCTTGCCGCCATCAGCGCCAAAAATATGTTCAATGTGGCCGCAATTTGTGCAGACATGAGCTGCCATGTTTTCCACAATGCCCAAAATGGGCACACCCACTTTTTCAAACATCTTGATGCCTTTCTTGGCATCGAGCAAAGCGATGTCTTGTGGCGTGGTCACAATCACGGCGCCAGTCATGGGCACGCGCTGACTGAGTGTAAGTTGAATGTCACCGGTGCCAGGCGGCATGTCGATGATCAAATAATCCAAATCTTTCCAGTTGGTTTGACGCAGCAACTGCTCTAACGCCTGCGTGGCCATGGGGCCGCGCCAAATCATGGCTTCGTCTTGGTTCACCAAGAAGCCAATCGACATCACTTGGACGCCATAGTTTTCCATGGGCTCCATGGTTTTGCCGTCTTCGCTTTCAGGACGACCTTCGATGCCCATCATCATGGGCTGACTGGGGCCGTAGATGTCGGCATCGAGCAGGCCCACACTGGCGCCCTCTGCTGCCAGCGCCAGCGCCAAATTCACGGCCGTGGTGCTTTTGCCAACACCGCCCTTGCCAGAGGCCACAGCCACAATGTTTTTCACTTGCGGCAGCAAGGCCACGCCACGTTGCGCTGAGTGCGCCACAATTTTCATGGTGACATTGGCCGACACGTTGACAACGCCCGGCACTTGCTTGGCCGCAGCGATCAAGGCATTGCGCAGTGCAGGAATTTGGCTCTTGGCGGGGTAGCCCAATTCAACATCAAAGGCCACATTGCCGCCATCTACCACCAAGTTTTTCAGGGCTTTGGTGGAGACAAAATCTTTACCGGTGTTGGGGTCGATGACTGATTCGAGGGCTTTTTGGAGTTGTTCTGGGGTCGACATGTGAAACTTTCTGCGAATGGCAGGAAGTTTAGCGACATCGGGGGGCCGAAGCCCATAAAATCGAGGATTCCCCTACAAACTGCCCCCTCATGTCTGCCTCGACCGTTTCGAACCTTCCTGCTGCCAAGCGACAAATATTTGTCACGACCGCTTTGCCCTACGCCAACGGCAATTTTCACATCGGTCACATCATGGAGTACATCCAGGCCGACACTTGGGTTCGTGCGCAGCGCATGCAGGGTCATGAGGTGCACTTTGTGTGTGCCGACGACGCGCATGGCGCCCCCATCATGATTGCCGCCGAAAAAGCAGGCATCACCCCTCAGCAGTTTGTGGCCAACATTGCGGCGGGTCGCAAGCCCTACCTCGATGGTTTTCACATCGGCTTTGACAACTGGCATTCCACCGACGGCCCTGAAAACCACGAACTGGCCCAACAGATTTACCGCGACCTCAAAGCCGCCGGCTTCATTGCCACCAAAACCATCGAGCAATTCTTTGACCCCGAAAAGTCAATGTTCTTGCCCGACCGCTTCATCAAAGGCGAATGCCCCAAATGCGGCGCCAAAGACCAATATGGCGACAGTTGCGAATCGTGTGGTGCGGTGTACGCGCCCACCGAAGTTAAAAATCCTTACTCAGCTTTGTCGGGTGCCACACCCGTCCTCAAACAATCCGAGCATTACTTCTTCAAATTGTCTGATCCGCGTTGCGTTGAGTTTTTAGAAAAATGGACGCACGACACAGGTCGTCTGCAACCCGAAGTACTGAACAAAATCAAAGAATGGTTTGCCAAAGACGAAGAAGGTCAAGGCGGCTTGGGAGACTGGGACATCAGCCGCGATGCGCCTTATTTCGGCATTGAAATTCCAGACGCACCCGGCAAATATTTTTATGTGTGGCTCGATGCGCCCATTGGTTACTTGGCTTCGCTCAAAAATTACTTGAGCAAAATTGGTGTGGACTACAACGCTTACATCAACAACCCAAATGTAGAGCAGTACCATTTCATTGGCAAAGACATCACTTATTTCCACACGCTTTTTTGGCCGGCCATGTTGCACTTCAGCGGTCGCAAAACGCCCAATGCGGTGTATGTGCACGGCTTCTTAACCGTCAGTGGCGAGAAGATGAGCAAGAGCCGCGGCACCGGCCTTGACCCCCTCAAGTATTTGAAACTGGGCATGAACCCCGAATGGCTGCGCTACTACATTGCTGCCAAACTCAATGGCCGCAACGAAGACGTCGACTTCAACCCCGAAGACTTCATGGCCCGCGTCAACTCCGACTTGGTGGGCAAGTACATCAACATTGCCTCACGTGCAGCTGGCTTCATTGCCAAACGCTTGGGCGGAAAACTGGGCGTTGTTTCTGCCGATGGTCAAGCCTTGCTCAAGCAGTTGCACGATGGCGTAGCGCCCGTCGCGAAGCTCTACGATGAGCGCGACTTTGCCAAAGCCTTGCGCGAAATCATGTTGCTGGCCGACCGAGTGAACGAATACGTCGATCAGAACAAACCATGGGAATTGGCCAAGCAAGAAGGCATGGACGCACGCCTGCACGACGTTTGCACAACCTGCATCGAAGCCTTCCGCTTGCTCAGTGTCATGCTGAAACCTGTGCTGCCCTCATTGGCCAGCAACGTCGAGAAGTTTTTGAACATTGACGCCATGAGCTTCACCGATGTGAAAGCATCCTTAGGAGCAGGCCACGCCATCAACGACTACAAACACTTGATGCAACGTGTCGATGTGGCCATGTTGGATGCTTTGTTTGAAGCACCTGAACCCGTGGTCGAAGCGGCGCCATTGCCTGGTGGTGAAGCCATTGCACCCACCATCTCCATTGACGACTTTGCCAAGATTGATTTGCGCATTGCGCAAATTGTGCAATGCGAAGCGGTCGAAGGTTCGACCAAACTCTTGCGTCTCACTTTGGATGTGGGCGAAGGCCAACACCGCAATGTGTTCAGCGGTATTGCCAGCGTTTACAAGCCCGAAGATTTGGTGGGCAAACTCACCGTCATGGTGGCCAACTTGGCGCCTCGCAAAATGAAGTTTGGCGTGTCTGAGGGGATGGTGCTGGCAGCCAGCCACGCCGATGAAAAAGCCGAACCCGGCATTTATGTTTTGAATCCATGGCCCGGTGCAAAACCTGGCATGCGCATTCACTGACCCTTGTCAAATGCCCAGCATCACGGCTCGTTAAACTGACGCATGGCCTTCTTCTTTCGCCCCAAGCTGGTTGACTCATTAAAGGGCTACACACGCGAGCAGTTGGGCGCCGACATTGCGGCTGGCCTCACAGTGGGTGTGGTGGCCTTGCCTTTGGCCATGGCCTTTGCTATTGCGTCGGGCCTCAAGCCCGAAGCGGGCTTGTTCACTGCCATCATTGCCGGCTTCATCATTTCTGCTTTGGGCGGTAGCAAGGTTCAAATTGGCGGCCCAGCGGGTGCCTTCATCGTCATTGTGTATGGCATCTTAGAACGCTACGGCTTGGCAAATCTCATTCTTGCCACCGCGGCATCGGGCGTGTTGTTGTTTGTCATGGGCCTGCTCAAATTGGGCACCCTGATCAGGTTCATTCCAGTCGCGGTGGTCATTGGTTTCACCAACGGCATTGCGGTGCTGATCATGTTGTCGCAGGCCAAAGATTTTCTGGGGCTCAAGGTCAACAACATGCCTGCAGATTTTTTTGGCATTTTGCGCACCCTGAGTGAAGCCCTGCCCACTCTTCAAGCCCCCGCATTTGCATTGGCCTGTGGCTCACTGGCTTTGATTGTGTTGTGGCAGCGTGTCTTCTCGACCCAGCAAGGCAAAGCTCCCGCCAAGGGACTTCGACGCATGCTGCAAGTCGTCCCTGGCTCCATCGTTGCCCTCATCACAGCCACCTTGATTGCACTGGGGTTGAATCTGCCGGTTGAAACCATTGGCAGTAAATTCGGTGGCATCCCATCAGAATTGCCAAGTTTTGTATGGCCTGAGTTCAGCTGGGGCAACCTGCAGCACTTGACCTTGCCTATCATGACCCTAACTTTGCTGGGTGCTATCGAGTCTTTGTTGTGTGCTCGCATTGCCGATGGCCTCATTGGCGATAGGCACAACCCCAATCAAGAACTCATGGCGCAAGGTGTCGCCAACTTTGTCACGCCTTTCTTTGGCGGCATGCCGGCCACAGGCACCATTGCCCGCACGGTGACCAACGTGAAAAGCGGTGGACGCTCACCGGTTGCAGGAATGGTGCATGCGCTCGTCTTGTTGCTGGTGGTCTGGGTGGCTGCCCCATTGGCCAACCATGTGCCCTTGGCCACTTTGGCGGCCATCTTGATGTTTGTGGCGTGGAACATGGGCGAATGGCATGCCTTCACAGATTTAAAACAATTTCGCGCGCCTTACCGCATTACCTTGCTCGCCGTGTTTCTGCTCACGGTCATGGTTGATCTGACAGTGGCCGTTCAATTTGGCCTGTTTGCGGCATGCATCACCTTCATCTACCGAATTTCCAGCCTCAGTCGTGTTGAAGAACTGAAGGACATCGACTCATCTTTACTTTTAAATCAACGGGGGCAAGTGCGGGCTTACCGTTTTTATGGTGCCCTGTTCTTTGGTGCCGTCAAAATGGTGGAAGCGATTGAGGACGAGCTGCCCCAAAAAGCCGTTGTTTTGGATCTGAAAAACCTGATTTACATCGATTCTTCGGGGGCAGACGCATTGGTGGCCTTGGCGCAGGTTTGTCAAAAGAAACACGTCAGACTGATCATTTGCGGACTGAATCACCAACCCATGGACATTGCCAAAAGAACGGGATTGTTGAATTTAGTGGGCAGCAAAGTATGGCCTGATTGGTCTAGCGCCCTTGAATCAGCCTTTTTGTCAGAAAAATCCTGACTCAGCCCCGCTAAAATACGCCCTAGTTCTTTAGAAAGCGCTTTGCCATGTCGCTCCTGCATTTTTTCCGTCGTCCCGACTACCGTTCGGACACCACACAGTTCATCGACCAGCTCAAAATTGATCGACCCCATCTTGAAGCCGCCCAAAAAGAAGCTCGCGCGCTATTGTGGAATGCCTCTGTCGACCGCCATGTGTTGAAAGAATTCAACGAAGGCCGCGTGGGCCAAAAACCTTACGTGTATCAAACCAAAGCTTGAATCTTTTGGAAAATACCGTCGCTTCACCAGAGATGCTGCCCGTCGTTGAAAACACGACTGGCCTGCCCGAGGTCATCGACCATGTGGCGGTGGCGCGTCTGTATGGTGAGCCTTTGTTTTCCATGCCCAACGATCTCTACATCCCTCCAGATGCTTTAGAGGTTTTTCTAGAGGCCTTCGAGGGTCCGCTGGATTTGTTGCTGTACCTCATTCGCAAGCAAAACTTCAATATCCTCGACATTCCCATGGCCGCGGTCACGCGCCAGTACCTCAGTTATGTCGATGAAATTCGCGAGCACAACCTCGAGTTGGCCGCTGAATATTTGCTCATGGCCGCCATGCTGATTGAAATCAAATCACGCATGTTGTTGCCGCCGAAAAAGGTGGCTGAAGGCCAAGAGCCAGAAGACCCGCGAGCCGAATTGGTTCGCCGTTTGCTCGAGTACGAGCAAATGAAAATGGCTTCCATGCAATTGGGCAACTTACCGCAATATGGTCGCGACTTCTTGAAGGCGCAGGTCTACATTGAGCAAAGTTTGCAGCCGCGCTTTCCCGATGTGCACTTGGTTGAACTGCAAGAGGCTTGGCGCGATATTTTGAAGCGCGCCAAACTGGTTCAACACCATAAAATCACGCGCGAAGAACTCAGTGTGCGTGAGCACATGAGCATTGTTTTAAGGCACCTTCAAGGCCGTAAGTTCGTCGAATTTGAAAACTTGTTTGACCCCAGCAAAGGCACGCCCGTCTTGGTGGTCACGTTCATTGCGCTGCTCGAGTTGGCCAAAGAAACCCTGATTGAAATTACGCAAGCTGAAGCGTTCGCACCCATCTATGTGCGACTGGCTTTCACGCCGGTTTAATTCTCGCCTTTCGCGCCTCGGCCCATCAGAGCGGCCACGGCTTCAGCGGGTTTTAACTTGCCCTCCAACAAAGCCAGCACACCCTGCGAAATAGGCATGTCAACACCCAAAGCCTTCGCCCGCTTGACCACGGTGCGTGCACTGTAGACACCTTCTGCCACATGGCCCAATGATTGAACAGCCTGCTGCAAGTCCATGCCCTGCGCCAGCAACAAGCCTACTTTGCGATTGCGACTGAGATCGCCTGTCGCGGTGAGAACCAAATCGCCCAAACCAGACAAACCCATGAAAGTTTCTGCTTTGGCACCCAAGGCCCCACCCAATCGCGTCATTTCTGACAAGCCGCGGGTGATCAAGGCTGCGCGGGCATTCAAGCCTAAATTGAGACCATCGCTCAGTCCGGTTGCAATGGCCAATACATTTTTCACAGCCCCTCCCACCTCGACGCCCACAATGTCTTCGTTGGCATAGACACGCAGGCTGGGGCTGTGAAAAGCATTCACCAAAATTTGCTGCACACTGGCATGCGCACTGGCTGCAACCAGGGCTGTCGGTTGCGCGCGCGCCACTTCCAATGCAAAACTGGGGCCGCTCAGTGCGCCCGACTTTAAATTCGGCGCCACCTGCTGACACACCTCATGCGGCATGGCGCCAGAATCAACGCCCTCAGAGGCTGCCTCGAAACCTTTGCACAGCCAAGCCACAGGCACAGTCAAGTCTTTCAAGTTCATCAGCATGCCGCGCAAGGCCGACATGGGCGTCCCAATGACAATCAAATCGTGCGTGGCAGCCCATTGGGCCAATTCTGAATCTGGCGAACTGGCGCATTGCAATGAATCTGGAAAATCAACTTCCGGCAGGTAGCGCTGGTTGCTGCGTTGCGATTGCATGGCTTTGGCTGCAACAGCGTCACGCGTCCACAGTTGAACTTGATGTCCTGCTGCGTGCCGGCTGGCACTGATGGCCAGTGCAGTGCCCCAAGCACCTGCCCCGATGACCGCAATCTTCAGGCGCATTGAGGGGTCTCGCGGCAAATTATTGAACTTGCGGTGCAGCTTGCTGCGCTGCTTCAGCTTGCTGCTGCTCGTACATGGCTTGGAAATTAATTTCGGCCAAGTGCACAGGTGGAAAACCTGCCCGCGTGACCAAGTCGGCCACGTTGCCGCGCAAGTAGGGGTACACAATTTGAGGGCAAGCGATGCCCATGATGGGGCCCATTTGGTCTTCTGGCAAATTGCGAATTTCAAAAATACCCGCTTGCTTGCACTCTACCAAGAACACTGTTTTGTCGTCAATTTTGGTATGAACCGTTGCAGTGACACAGATTTCGTAGACACCCTCAGCAGCTTGATTGGCCTCAACACCCAGCTGAATATCGACTGCAGGTTGCTGCTGCTCTAACAAAATACCAGGTGAGTTAGGTTGCTCTAAAGACGCCTCTTTCATGTAAACGCGCTGGATTTGGAAAACAGGGGTGCTTGCTTCTGACATAAAAACTCTTGTTTGAAAGTGATCTTCTCTAGGCCGCTTAGAAAAAGCCCCTGCCGTGAGATTAGGCAGATTATCGCCTATGCAGGGGGCAGCTTAGGTTGAGAAATTGATGCTTTTAAGCGGCTTGCAGTAGTGGAACCAAGCCGCCTTTGGCATCAAGCGCCATCAGCTCGTCGCAACCTCCGACATGGGTCTCACCAATAAAGATCTGCGGCACTGTTCTGCGACCTGTGATGCTCATCATGTGCTCGCGGGCCTCTGGCAGGGTGTCTATTCGAATTTCTTCAATTTCAGTGACACCCTTGGCTTTCAAAATTTGCTTGGCGCGAACGCAATAAGGGCAAACAGCGGTGGTGTACATCTTCACGTGGGGCATAAGAACTCCAATCAAAACTCAAAAAAATCAAAACTGTTTTTTAGCCCCGATTAGGCTTTTTCAACAGGCAGGCTGGCTGCACGCCAAGCCTTCAGACCACCTGCCAGGGCCTGAGCGCGCTCGTAACCTAGCTTTTTAGCCTGCGCTGCAGCCCGACTTGCACGGCCTCCCACTTGGCAGACCAAAATCACAGGCAGGCCCTTGTTTTTGACCATCAAGGGAAGCTGGGTCTCTAGCTCACTTAATGGGATATTTTTGGAACCAACGGCATGCCCCTGCGCAAATTCAGCGGGTTCGCAGACATCAATCAAAACCGCTTTTTCGCGGTTAATGAGCATCACTGCCTCGGAGGGCTCAACACCACCCGCAGCACCTTTGGTGATGGCTGGCCAAAATAATGCCAAAGCGGAGGACGCCGCCACAGCAACCAACATCCAGTTTTCAATCAAAAAATTCACAAAAAACCCTTAAAAAGTTCATTTGCAGTCTATTTCAAGACTGCGTACCAGATTCGAATTCTAAAATGCTGACTGTAAACCTGTTTTTCTTTATTGATTAAACCTTTCACCATGTACAAATTCGTTCTCCTTCGCCATGGCGAGTCCACTTGGAATTTAGAAAATCGCTTCACTGGCTGGACCGATGTCGACCTCACGCCCACCGGTATCGAGCAGGCCCAAGCGGCTGGGCGCTTGCTGAAAGCTGAAGGTTATGAGTTTGACTTGGCCTATACCAGCGTCCTCAAACGTGCGATTCACACTTTGTGGCACACCCTAGATGCCATGGACAGGCAATGGCTGCCAGTGCACCACAGCTGGCGCCTGAACGAACGCCATTACGGCGCCCTTCAAGGCCTGAACAAAGCCGAAACCGCTAAAAAGTTTGGTGATGAACAAGTTTTGGTGTGGCGTCGCAGCTATGACACGCCCCCGCCTGCTCTTGAAGCCACCGACCCCCGGTGTGAACGCGCTGACTTGCGCTACGCCAAACTGAAGGTTCAAGACATTCCTCTGACGGAGTGCTTGAAAGACACGGTAGACCGAGTGATTCCCTTCTGGACTGAATCTATGGCGCCAGCCATCAAGGCGGGTAAACACATTGTGGTGGCGGCACACGGCAACTCTATTCGGGCCTTGATCAAGTATTTGGACAATGTTTCCAACGAAGACATCGTGAACTTGAACATCCCCAATGGCATTCCTTTGGTGTACGAACTCGATGCCAATTTGAAGCCCATCAAGCACTACTTTTTGGGCGATGCAGAAGCCGCCGCCAAGGCCGCTGCCGCTGTGGCCAGCCAAGGCAAGGCTTAATTTAACGGGCTGGCATTTCCTGACTTGCACAAAGACAGCATTCAAGGTGTATATTGGCTTTAAAGGAGACCCTCTGGGTCAATGCACATGGGACAGAAATTGAAAATTGTCGGTTGGCTCAGCGTAGGCGCTTTAGCAGGCGCCCTGACCACCATTTCGCTTCAAACCACGGCCCGAGGTGCCTTTGCACCCTTGCCGCTTGAAGAACTCCAGCAATTGGCCGCAGTTTTTGGCATGGTCAAAAGCGACTACGTCGAAACCGTCGATGAGAAAAAACTCATCACCGAAGCCATCTCTGGCATGGTCTCTAGCCTTGACCCTCACTCTCAGTACTTTGACAAAAAAAGCTTCAAAGAATTCAGCGAAGGCACCTCCGGTCGCTTTGTGGGCGTCGGCATTGAGATCACCCAAGAAGAAGGCATCGTCAAAGTTGTATCGCCAATTGAAGGTTCGCCTGCCGACCGTGCTGGACTTAAAACCAATGACCTGATCACCAAAATTGACGACGCCTTTGTCAAAGGTTTGTCAATGAACGAAGCGGTTAAACGCATGCGCGGTGAACCCAATACCAAAGTGGTTCTGACCGTGTTTCGCAAGGACGAAAGCCGCACCTTTACGATCACCATCGTTCGTGAAGAAATTAAAACCCAGTCTGTCAAAGCCAAATTGATTGAACCAGGCTTCGGCTGGATTCGCGTGTCGCAGTTTCAAGAAAGAACGGTTGAAGATTTCTCCAAGAAGCTAGAAGACATGTACAAACAAGATCCCAACCTGAAAGGCTTGGTACTTGATTTACGCAACGACCCCGGTGGCTTACTTGATGCATCCATTGCCTTGTCTGCAGCCTTCTTGCCCGACAACGTCACAGTGGTGTCTACCAATGGCCAGCTTGAAGAGAGTAAATTTGTTTACAAGGCAGCGCCTCAATTTTGGCGCCGTAGCTCAGAAAATGACCCCATCCAAAGGCTCACCCAAAACACCCAAGGGCAATTGAAAAAAATCCCCCTTGTGGTGTTGGTCAATGAAGGTTCCGCCTCAGCCAGTGAAATTGTGGCGGGTGCTTTGCAAGATCACAAGCGCGCCACCATCATGGGCAGCCAAACCTTTGGAAAAGGCTCGGTTCAAACGGTTCGCCAATTGGGACCTAACACGGCCTTGAAGCTCACCACAGCGCGCTACTACACGCCCAATGGCAAGTCGATTCAAGCCAAAGGCATCTTGCCTGATGTCATGCTCGATGAAACCGAAAACGGCAATGTGTTTGCCGCACTGCGCACACGCGAAGCCGATTTAGAAAAGCATTTGGGCAACGGCCAAGAAGCTGAAAAGAAAAATGAAGAGCGTCAAAAGGCACGCGAAGAAGCCATGAAGAAATTGGAAGCTGACGCCAAAAAACCAGAATCCGAAAGACGGCCACCCGAATTTGGATCTGCCAAAGACTTTCAACTGAACCAAGCCCTCAACCAACTGAAAGGCTTGCCCGTCAAAGTCAGTGCCACATTGGCTGAGCGAAAAGTAGAGAAAAAAGACAAGTAATTCCCCATGAGGGACGACCAGCTACTGCGTTATTCACGTCACATTCTTCTAAATGAATGGGGCGTCGAGGGCCAAGAGCGCGTCTCTCAATCGCATGCGCTCATTGTTGGCGCTGGCGGCTTGGGTTCACCTGCTGCCCTTTACTTGGCCAGTGCAGGTGTTGGGCATATCAGCCTGATCGATCATGACCATGTCGATGTCACCAACCTGCAACGGCAAATTGCCCATTCTCAAGCGCGTGTGGGCCAGCTCAAGGTAGCCTCTCTGCAGGCTGCCATGCAAGCCATCAATCCCGAAGCTCACGTGACTTGCTATTCGCAAAAAGCAGATGCTGCTTTGCTGACGCTTTGCCTACCCAGCGTCGATGTGGTGTTGGACTGCACCGATAACTTTGAAACTCGTCAACTCATCAACCGAGCCTGTGCGCAGTTCGCCAAGCCTTTGGTATCGGGCTCAGCTTTGCGCTTTGATGGCCAGGTGGCGGTGTACGACACACGCCAAGCCGATGCGCCCTGCTATGCCTGCGTGTTTCCTCCCACTCAAAGCTTTGAAGAAGAGCGCTGCGCCACCCTAGGTGTGTTGGCACCCTTGGTCGGTGTGATCGGCAGCATGCAAGCCACAGAAGCCCTTAAATTATTGAGCGGCATGGGCAGCAGCCTTCAAGGCAAGCTCATGATGTTCAATGCACAGCACATGGAATGGCAAACCATGAGCACCGCCAGAAACTTGAATTGCTCAGTGTGCGGTCCGTTTCGCGCTAAGTCATAGCCCTGTGTGCCACTCTTGGCCCATTGACACTATCATCACCGCATGAAATCTATTCACGCTTGGTTCCCGTTCTTAAGATGGCCGCGCTTAACGCCAGCACTCTTTCGCCAAGAATGGACCGCTGGCTTTTCAGTGGCTTTGCTCATGGTGCCGCAGTCAGTGGCTTACGCCGCATTGGCTGGCATGCCGCTGGTCACAGGTCTTTATGCAGCGCTGCTACCTGCCTTGGTGGGCGTGATGTGGGGCGGCTCTACGCGTCTCTCAATTGGCCCCTCTGCCCTTACTTGCGTCCTGATTAGCGCTTCTCTCACAGGCTTGGCTCAGCCCAGCAGTGCGCAATGGGTCAACTTGGCCATTTGGTTGGCATTGTTGGCAGGTACTTTGCAATTGCTCATGGGCGTGCTTCGTTATGGTTGGCTCCTGAACCTCATCAGCTCTCCCGTCATGATGGGTTTTACACAAGCGGCAGGCCTCTTGATCATGGCCTCCCAATTGCCTGCTCTCACAGGCTGGCAAACAGGCGGCTCTTTTCAGTGGACCGATGTCGGGTTTGGTGCAGCCAGTTTGGCAGCTTTGTTTTTGGCCAAAAAATGGGCACCTAAATCTCCCAGCATCATGTTGGTGGTCGCAGCCAGTGCTGCCGTCAGTTATGCGATGGGATATGCAGCCAACGGGGGCGCCGTCATCGGCGCTTTGCCAGCATCGCTGCCCAGTCTAGGCTTGCCGCAACTGCTTACTTTGGAAGAACTGATGTTTCTGGCTGGCCCTGCTGTATTGATTGCGTTGGTCAGTTTTTTAGAGGCCGCGTCTTGTGCCAAAACAGAGAACCAAAAAGAAGGCACAGTGTGGCAAGAGAACCAAGACTTGATGGGACAAGGCTTGGCCAAAATTGTGTCAGGTTTAAGCGGTAGTTTCGCCACCAGCACATCGTTCTCACGGTCTGCTATCAATTTGGCTTCGGGCGCCAAAACAGGGTGGGCTGTTGTGGGCACCACATCCTTTGTGCTGCTGGCTGTCTTTGCATCACCGGCGCTTTTTCATGTGCCGCGTGCCGTGTTGGCCGCTGTTGTGATCTTGGCGGTTTCTAGCCTCATTCAACCTATGGCCTTTGTCAAATTGTGGCGCATTGCACGCATTGAGGCCATGACTGCAGGCATGACTTTTGGCATCACACTGCTCAGCACGCCGCGCATTTATTGGGGCGTGTTGGCGGGTGTTCTCTTGGGCTTGAGCCACTTTTTGTACACCCGCTTGCACCCTCGCATCATTGAAGTGGGCTTGCATGAAGACGGTAGTTTGCGAGATCGTCATTTGTGGCACTTGCCACCCCTTGCCGCCAATGTGTTTGCCATTCGAATGGATGCAGAGTTGGACTTTGCTGCTGCCAGCAGCTTTGAAAAATACATCACAGAAAAACTAAGCGATCAAACTCAGATTCAGCATGTGTGTTTGTTTGCTCAATCCATCAACCGCATTGATGCGACAGGGGTTGAAACACTTCAGCAACTGCGCCATTATTTAAAGCGAAGGGGCATTCAACTCCACATCAGTGGCATCAAGCTGCCAGTTGAAAATGCCCTCAAATTGGCAGGTGAGTTGGGGCTTGAAAGTCATGTGATTTTGTACCGAACTGACATTGAGGCCCTTCATGCCTTGAGGGCACTCACAATCCAACCCTCTAAGGGGTCAAACTCAGGCAAGCCATAAGGGCCACTTGCCGTACCCAGTTTCTGTTGTTGAAGGGCCCATGCTGCTTGCACCATGCACAGCACCGCATCCAAAGAATCGCCGGAACCATCAAGCAACAGGCTGTCGTGTTGCGCAGCGCTGAGTTTCAAACGCAAGCCCAATCGGGTTTGCCCTAAATCGAGGGCATGGAGAATGTCTTTGCGGGCCAACCATCTGTCTGGCGTTTGTTTGGTTTTGTCATCGCTCTTGTAGCTGCGATGCTTCACAATTTCTCTGGCCAGTAAGCCCGGATAGGCCTCTAGAGCCACGCGGTCAGCACGGCCTTCGCACATGCCAGGCAAAGTCCATTGGGCAGCACGCAACAAGGGAACGCCCGCATGCATCATCCATGCAACCGGCGGATTGACCCATTTCATGGAGGGGCTAGAGCCAGCAGGCAAGTCAGTTGCACGGTGCGCAAACTTGGTGCCAGCGGGCCTGCTGTCACAAAATTGTTTGAAAAATTGGCGCAATTCTTCGCGTGAATAAGACGCATAAAGGGTCATGCACTCCGGCCAAGTCAATGGCCATTGCATGTACTCAACCCATTCGCGAGGCAAGCCAAACGGCAAGTCAAATCCGCCCACACACTTCACTTCAGAAGGAAGTGGCTGTTTCAAAAAATTTTGAAAAGCGTCAAGAGATTCAAATTTCTCCAAACGCTCTAACTTCACAACACCACTTTGCATGGCGCCAAGCGCCACCACAATGGGCTTGCGCTTGTTCGGGCTGCTGGAAAAGTCGCAGCCAATTAAACAAACATCAAGCACGCCCAATGATGGAAGCTGTGGCCATGAGTTCTTCAAGCAAAGCCAAAGACACAACACCTGAAACGCTGTAGGGATCAAGCACAGCCCGCTCGGAGTATTTCAGCAAGATGCTGGTGTTGACACGAGACACATCGACTTGGCCCATGGTCCATCCACTGAAACGGCGCTGCAAAATTTCTTCGTAGTGCAAAAGCACAACTTCCTTGTGACGTGCGTCTTTTTGAATGTGGCCATACAGTTCGCTGACAGCTTGACGGCCGCCTTCGATGGCCTGTAAAAAGATATCGCCGCTGTAAACCAAAATACCGGTAATGCCTGTGCTGGGATTGAATTGTCTGGATTGCGCCAAAATAGATTCAATGACAGTGGGCTGAGGATCTACCACGCGGCTAGCATAAAGTAATCGAACCAACATGATCAGGCCTTTCTAGGAATTAACGCCAAGAACTCGCGGCGCAAGTTGGCATCTTTTAAGAACACACCGCGCATCACGGAGTTGATCATTTTGCTGTCCATGTCTTTGACACCGCGCCAGCCCATGCAAAAATGACTGGCCTCCATGACAATGGCCAAACCATCGGGCTGTGTTTTACGCTGAATCAAATCAGCCAACTGCACTACCGCTTCTTCTTGAATTTGGGGCCGTCCCATGATCCATTCGGCCAGCCGAGCATATTTGGAAAGACCAATGACGTTGGTGTGCTCATTTGGCAAGACACCAATCCAGATTTGACCAATGACCGGGCAAAGGTGGTGGCTGCAAGCACTTCGCACCGTAATAGGGCCCACAATCATGAGCTCATTGAGGTGCTCGGCGTTGGGAAATTCTGTGACTTCAGGGCTTTCTGTGTAGCGGCCTTTGAAGACTTCCTTCAAATACATTTTGGCCACACGCCTTGCAGTGTCTTGGGTATTGTGATCGTTTTGAGTATCGATCACCATGCTGTCCAAGACGGTTTGCATTTTCTCAGTCACTTCGTCGAGTAAGTGATCAAGTTCACCGGGCTGAATAAATTCAGCAATGTTGTCGTTGGCATGGAAGCGTTTACGGGCTGCCAAGACACGCTCGCGAATCTTCACGGAAACAGGCGTTCCGATGTCTTCAGAGGGCAGGTTGACGGGAGCATTCATAAGCATCTGATGAAGAAATGTCAAAGCCAGATCCTACCAGTGATTGAAGCCACTTTACAGCATATGGGCATGCGCAAAATCTGCACACCCCTTGATCAATATCGGTGGCCGGTCAGCCAAATGGCAAATCGCATTAAACCAAATGCAACCCAGTCCATGCCTCTTTGAAATTGAGAGCGTTGAAGCAAGGTCTGGGGCATGATTCGTTGGCTTTTGAAGCTCATGGCCTGCTCTAGGCCCTCGTGCAAGCGTTTAGCAAAGTAAGAGTCGGCAACCACCACATTGGCCTCCCTGGCCAACAGCAAACTGAAGGGGTCCAAGTTCGATGACCCTACGGTAGCCCATGGTCTTTCATGGCTGGCATCAATGACCGCCACCTTGGCGTGCAAAAAGCTTTCGGAGTATTCGTAAATTTCAACACCCGCTTCCAAGAGTTGCCGGTACACAGGTCGCGCCGCATGGTATTGCATGAAGTATTCATAACGTCCTTGCAACAACAAGCGCACGCGAACGCCTCTCTGAGCAGCATGAATAAGGGCTTTTCGCAATTTGCGCCCGGGTAAAAAATATGCGTTAGCAATCACGATCTCATGACGCGCCAAGCCAATGGCACGTCGATATGCTTTTTCAATTTGGCTCCGATTGAGTAAATTGTCACGCAGCAGCAAGCCCGCACGTGCCACCCAAGTATCGCCATGTGCGTGCTGTGCATCGTGAATCCAAGGCAAATGCAAGCCTGCAGCTATGAATGCGCTATAAGCCTCTGGGAAATTTTGCTGCCTCACGTTTCGCACTGCTTGCATGCGCCACCACAATTGCGTCGCAGTCTCTTGAACCTGTTGCACCAACGCACCTTTTGCACAGACGGCGTAATCCAATCGGGGGGATTTTAAGGCGCCGTGTTTTGGATCATGCAAGTCATCCAAGATGTTGATGCCACCACAAAAAGCCAAATGACCATCAATCACACACAGCTTGCGGTGCAACCTGCGCCACCTACTTGGAATTAGAAGGCCCATTGCGCCCAAGGGGGAATAAACTCGCCACTCTACGCCGGCCTGATCAAAACGCACCCGCCAGTCTTCGCTGAGTTTGGGTGTGCCCACACCATCGACCACCACCCACACACGAACACCTCGTCGACCTGCCCGTTCTAAGGCTGCAGCCACTTGGGCGCCATCACCATGAAAATCAAAAATGTACGTCTCAAGTTGGACGTGCGAGCGCGCCGCGTCCAATGCACGAATCAATTCTGGGAAAAACTCTGCGCCGCCCTTGAGTAGCTTAATCTGGTGACCATCGCGCAGAATGGGATGACTTTTCATAAATCAAACTGCGCCACCAAAGGCAAATGATCAGACATGCGTCGCCAGATTTTTCCGTGTGGCACCATTTGACTGACAGGCGTTAAGCCTTTGGCATAAACATGATCGAGTTGAGCGATGGGCAATCTAGACGGATATGTGGGATGTTTAGCACCTTCAAACTCATTCAAAAGTTGGTTGCGCATCATGTTGGTAATGCGTGTTCCCCAGTCATTGAAATCACCTGCCACCAGCAAGGGGGCGTCGACAGGAACCTCGCGCTCGATGTAGCGTTGCAACTTCTCAATTTGACGCACTCTGCTGGCCGGAATCAAGCCTAAATGCACCACAATCACATGCACATTCAGCGGCAAGCGGCCTTCAGATTGAGTCGTCAGTTCAGACTTCAACCGCACCTCTCCCACCTGAATTTCAACATGCAACAGACCGCGCTGCTCAAACCGGTGGTCTGAGATGTCGAAATGACGATGCGACATGACTGGCCAGCGCGACAACAACGCATTGCCGTGTTCACCATGCCGCGTGAAAGCATTGGTTTTGTAAATAGACTCATAGCCAGGCGGGGCTAAAAACTCTGCTTGTGGCAGCTCTGGCCAATGCCTGAAGTATTTTTCTTCGCGACGATGCACTTTTCGCACCTCTTGCAAACACACAATGTCCGCATCCAACTGCTCAATGGCCAAACCTAAATTGTGAATTTCCAAGCGACGTGCTGGGCCGAAGCCTTGCACACCTTTGTGGATGTTGTAAGTCGCTACTTTTAAAAAAGCAGACTTTTCTGTTTTCATCTCAAGCCTTGAAGCCAACTGGGCAACATCAAGATGGCCTCGGCATTGGAGGGCGAAAAACAAGCATCGGCAGCCTCTTTCCAAGGCAGCCATTTGTATTCTGTGTGTTCTGTAGGACTGAGTTGAATGGGCAACTGACTGGGTAATTTCAAGCCAAAAACACGTTCTTTGTTGTGACTTACATGAGGCGCATAACGATAACGCCAAGCAGGGTAGATTTCGTAAATATTCTCAAGCGCCCAATCGGCCAATTCATGTTCAGAATGCGTGGCAAGCAAGCCAGTTTCTTCCATGACCTCGCGGCAGGCGGTCTGATGCCAGGTCTCTTCTTCAAAATCTTTGCTGCCCGTGACAGACTGCCAAGTGCCTGCATCGGCTCTGCGAATGAGCAGAACCTCGGCTTCGATTGTGTAAATCACAACCAAAACCGATTCTGGAATTTTGTAAGCTGGACTGTCCATTGCCTGTTCATTCTGCATGAACTTTGCCTCTCTCTTGGAATTGTTCAGCAATTGTCCCAGAAGCACCTATGATCAAGCCATGCAAAGTACTGATCCCCTGAACCTTCATGACGCCTCAATGAAAACCGTTGCGACAACCATCGCATGGCAAGAAAATGGCCATCCCTGTGAGGACGAGTGGCGCAGCGAGCGCGGTGCGCTAGCTCCAAAGCGGGTTGTTTTAGCAGACGACACCCTCAGCGCTGACAGCGCCTATCGATTGGCGTGTGCTGGCACCGGCATGCTGTGGCGGGGTGATTTTCAAAATGCCAGGCTGTTGTTACAAGCCTTGGCCAGACGCTGCGATGCGCCCAAAAAAATCCGCCGAACCTCCAAAACGCATCCTGAGGTCAGTCACACCCCAGAAGAAAATTTCCACCTGCACCGGCAGGCGCAATCACAGCGTGCACGCACATTGAGCATGATCTTGATTCAAGTCAATCCAGACCGGCAGATCAGCCTTCGGCGAGCACCCGATTGGCGCGGTGCCATGAACGAAGCTTGGGGACCCGCAGGCACAACAGGCTGTGTGGCCTCTCTGCGGGAATTGCTGGGCTTGGTGGGCGCGCATGAGTGGCATCAAAAAGGCATGGAAATTTCGGCGCTTGGAAGCGCTCCCAACAACCGCATCTACCCTAGTTATGGCGTGTTCTCGCCGGTGCGGGGCGAATACATCCAACTGGTAGCCGATGCGCCCTTGCCAAGTACAGAGCTGGCTTTTGACATTGGCGTGGGAACGGGCGTGTTGTCTGCCGTGTTGGCTAAACGCGGTGTCAAGCGTGTTGTTGGCACCGACCTTGACCCACGTGCCATGGCTTGCGCCAAAGAAAATATTCAGCGCCTGGGTCTTAACAGCAAAGTTGAGTTAACTCAAACAGATCTTTTCCCCGAAGGCAAAGCGCCTCTGATCGTGTGCAACCCACCCTGGCTGCCTGCACGCGCCAGCGCGCCCATCGAGAGGGCCATCTACGACGAGAACAGTGGCATGCTCAAGGGCTTCCTGGCAGGCTTGGCCGCTCACCTAGCGCCCAAAGGTGAAGGCTGGTTGATCTTGTCAGACTTGGCAGAACACTTGGGCCTGCGCACTCGCGCAGAACTAGAGGAATGGATAGCAGCCGGTGGCTTGAAAGTCATCAGTAAAACAGACATCAAAGCCGAGCACAAAAAAGCTCAAGACGAATCAGACCCCTTGCATGCAGCACGGGCTGCAGAATTAACTTCTTTGTGGCGCTTAAGCGCAGCCTGATGTGAAAAAAGCCGCTGAAGCGGCTTTTGGGTTGGTTTAGGCCTTCACGACATCTGGGTTGCGCACCCGAATGTGCAGTTCGCGCAATTGCTTTTCGTCCACGGGGCTTGGCGCTTGCGTGAGCAAGCATTGTGCGCGTTGTGTTTTGGGAAAAGCAATCACATCGCGAATAGAGTCTGCGCCCGTCATCAGAGTGATGATGCGGTCTAAGCCGAAGGCCAAACCACCGTGGGGTGGCGCGCCATACTGAAGCGCATCAAGCAAGAATCCAAATTTGAGTTGTGCTTCATCCGGCGTGATTTTCAAGGCATCAAATACTTTTTGCTGAACGTCTGCGCGGTGAATACGCACAGAACCACCGCCAATTTCCCAGCCGTTCAAGACCATGTCATAGCCTTTGGCAATGCACTTTTCGGGGGCTGTGACCATCCAGTCTTCGTGGCCGTCTTTGGGCGCGGTAAACGGATGGTGTACGGCGGTATAGCGCTGTGATTCTTCGTCGAATTCGAACATGGGAAAGTCAACCACCCACATCGGTGCCCAACGGTTTTCGAACAAGCCCGATTTTTTGGCAAATTCGCTGTGGCCAATTTTGAGGCGCAATGCGCCAATGCCATCGTTGACCACTTTGGCTTTGTCGGCACCGAAAAACAAAATGTCGCCGTCTTGGGCGTTGGTGCGTTTCAGAATTTCGGCAATGGCGGCATCGTGCAAGTTTTTCACGATGGGGCTTTGCAAACCGTCGCGGCCTTTGGCCACTTCGTTGACCTTGATCCAGGCCAAGCCTTTGGCACCGTAGATTTTGACGAACTCGGTGTAGCCATCGATTTCACCACGACTGATTTCGGAGCCGCCCGGAACGCGCAATGCCACCACGCGGCCACCTGGGGTGGTGGCGGGTGTGCTGAACACTTTGAAGTCGACATCGCCCATGATGTCGGTCAGTTCAGTGAATTCAAGTTTCACACGCAAGTCGGGCTTGTCGGAGCCAAAGCGGTGCATGGCCTCTGAGTAGGCCATGACGGGGAAATTTCCCAGGTCAATGTTCAAGACTTTGGAAAAAATATGCTTGATCATTTCCTGGAACATGTCCCGAATTTCTTGTTCGCCCAAGAAGGACGTTTCAATGTCGATCTGGGTAAATTCTGGCTGGCGGTCAGCACGCAAGTCTTCGTCGCGAAAGCACTTGGTGATTTGGTAGTAGCGGTCGTAGCCAGCCACCATGAGCAATTGTTTGAACAACTGGGGCGACTGTGGCAGCGCAAAGAAATGGCCATCGTGCACACGACTGGGCACCAAGTAATCGCGCGCACCTTCTGGCGTGCTCTTGGTCAGCATGGGCGTTTCAATGTCAATGAACCCATGCTCATCCAAAAACTTACGGGTTTCCATGGCCACCTTGTAGCGCAGCATCAGGTTGTTTTGCATGTAAGGACGGCGCAGATCGAGCACGCGGTGAGTCAGGCGCGTGGTTTCTGACAGGTTATCGTCGTCGAGCAAGAAAGGGGGCGTGACTGAGGGGTTCAGAACCGTGAGTTCGTGGCACAAAATTTCAATCTTGCCACTTTTGAGGCCGTCGTTGGTGGTGCCTTCTGGGCGAGCACGCACCAAGCCTTTGATCTGGATGCAAAACTCATTGCGCAAACCTTCGGCAGTTTTGAACATGTCGGCGCGGTCGGGGTCGCACACCACTTGCACATAGCCTTCGCGATCGCGCACGTCGACAAAGATCACGCCACCATGGTCACGGCGGCGATTGACCCAGCCGCACAAGCTGACGGTTTGGCCCATCAGGGCTTCGGTAACAAGACCGCAGTAGTGTGAACGCATAGACATGGGAAAAGTTCTTTCAATTGAAAATCAGTTGGCATTCAGCCAATTCAAACGGATGGAGAGGTCTCTGCTTTGACTGGCAAGGCATCGGGGCCGCCAGGAACAACGACACCCATCGAGATGATGTATTTGAGGGCCTCGTCCACCGTCATGTCCAATTCCTTCACACTGGTTTTCGGCATGATCAGAAAGAAACCAGAAGTAGGATTGGGCGTGGTGGGCACATACACGCTCACGCAATCGCTGGGTAAGTGGCGGGCCACTTGGCCACTCGGTGCACCCGTTAGAAATGCGATGGTCCAAGAACCTTGGTGAGGGTATTGCACCAAGAGGGCTTTCGAAAAAGCATTGCCACTGCCTGAAAACAGAGTGTCTGCTACTTGCTTTACGCTGGAATAGATGCTGTTCACCACTGGAATTCGGGTAATGACTTTGGACCATTGGCGCAGCATCCATTGACCAAAAATATTGGTCACAAACAAACCCGTGAAGTAAATGACCAAGGCAACCAAGATGACCCCCAGGCCCGGCATGTGTCGCAATGACTCCGCCACGCTGTGAATACCGGGAATCACGGCATCGAGGGCGCCTAAAACGGCCAAGAAAATGCCGTCCATGGTACCCACCAACCAAGTTAGCAACCATACCGTCACACCCATGGGCAACCACACCAGAAGGCCAGTCAACAAGTAATGGCGAATTTTCAAATTCATTTTGGGAACCTCAGTGGCAAGCGCATGAAGCGGCACAGGAAGCAGACGCAGATGGGGTACTTGAGTCGCCTGCTGGCTTAGCACCGCCAACATCTGACGGCTTGGCAGCGCCGGCATCAGCAGGACTTGCACTGACTGCGTCTGCTGTGGCAGGCGCGGAAGTGCCGGATGAACCACCTTTGAAATCAGTGGCGTACCAACCTGAGCCCTTAAGCTGGAAACCAGCGGCTGTCAGTTGTTTATTGAAAGTAGGCGAACCACAGGAAGGGCATTTTGTCAGGGGGTCATCTGACATCTTTTGCAAAACATCCTTGGCATGGCCACAGGATTCACACTTGTAGGCGTAGATGGGCATGTTGGAGGTTCTCGCTTGGCAATCACAAAACCTTCAATTATAGGTGGGTCCCTTGCAAAACATGGTGGGCACCGTGCTTGTTTTTCAATACTTGCGGGGCCAAGGAACCTATCAGCATGCCCGCCAAGCTGGCCAAAACACCCGCCAACTGGGCAGGAAATTCTTCACCAGCGGGAGTCATGAGCAATAAAAGCCATGTCGACAATCCGAACGCGATAGACAAAATAGCACCTTGGGTGGTGGCTTTTGCCCAATAGAGACCAAAGAGCAAGGGTATGAAGGCCCCGACCAAGGTCACTTGGTAAGCACCAGAAACCATTTCATAAATGGAACTGCCTTGCATTTGGATGGCATACAACAAGACCAAGGCGCTGAACACCAAGACCGTGACGCGCATGGCCAACAAGGACTGCTTATCGCCCTGGTGCGGGAAAAACTGTCGCCAAATGTTTTCAGTGAATGTGACGCTGGGCGCCAGCAAAGTGGCAGATGCACACGACTTGATGGCCGATAACAAAGCGCCAAAAAACAGCACTTGCATGATAAATGGCATTTGTGTCATGACCAAAGTTGGCAAAACCTTTTGAGGATCTTCTTCAATGAGCTGGGCTGCCTGCTCGGGCATGATGATCAACGCACTGACCACCAAAAACATGGGCACAAAAGCAAACAAAATGTAGCAAATGCCGCCAATGATGGGGCCCTTGGTGGCGGCATTCAAACTGTTGGCAGACATGACTCGCTGAAAAACGTCTTGTTGCGGAATGGAGCCAAACATGATGGTGATGGCAGCCGCCAAGAAAAACAAAATGTCTTTCATGTTGGGCTCAGGCAAAAACTTGAACAGGTCTTGGCTGACGGCCAAGGCGATGACTTTGTCAGCACCACCGGCTTGATCACCGGCATACACCGCCAGTACCGCCAGGCCTACAACCAAAATAATCATTTGCATGAAGTCCGTGATGGCCACGGACCACATGCCACCAAACAATGTGTAGGCCAGCACCGAAACCACACCAATGGTCATTCCCCATGGCATGCTGATCACACCACCTGACAACAAATTAAACACCAAGCCCAAAGCTGTGACTTGGGCTGAGACCCAGCCCAAATAGCTCACCATGATGATGATGGAGCAAATGACTTCAACTGAACGGCCATAACGCTCACGGTAATAGTCGCTGATGGTGAGCAAATTCATGCGGTACAACTTGCCCGCAAAAAACAAGCCCACCAAAATCAAACAACTTCCCGCACCGAACGGATCTTCTACGACGCCGTTCAGACCACTGTTCACAAATTTGGCAGGAATACCCAGGACTGTTTCAGCGCCAAACCAAGTGGCAAAGGTGGTGGTCACAATCATGGCTAGCGGCAAATGCCTACCAGCAATGGCAAAGTCTGCTGAGGTTTTAACGCGTTTCGCAGCAACCAATCCAATGGCAATGGTGACGAGTAAATAGGCGATGACCAATGTCAATAACACAATAAGACTCCTTAGGTTTGATGAAATCTTTCGAACACTTGAAGCAAGATGAGGGTTGATACAAACCCGATGACCGCATAGACAATGGCCTGCAACAACCTGTTGGTTCGTTGTTGCTCTGCTAACAAAGCATTGAGTTGATTTTGTTCTTTCGAACCAGTTGTTGAATGCTTTAAAAAGTCGTGCATCAAACGGGGTAACTGAGGCATTATTTTGGCGTATTGTGGCGCTTGTTCACGCAACTGCTGGAAAAATCTTTTAGGTCCTACTTGGTCAATCATCCACTGCTCTAGGAAGGGCTTGGCTGTGTTCCACAAATCGAGTTCCGGGTCTAACTGACGACCCAATCCCTCAATATTGAGCAAGGTTTTTTGCAGCAATACCAACTGAGGCTGGACTTCCACGTTAAAACGGCGTGAAGTTTGGAACAAACGCAAGAGCACCATGCCCAAGGAAATTTCTTTCAGCGGCCGGTCAAAGTAGGGCTCGCACACTGAGCGAATGGCCGACTCCAATTCGTCGACTCGGGTATGGCTGGGCACCCAACCCGACTCAATGTGCAACTCAGCCACGCGCTTGTAGTCGCGCCTGAAAAAAGCACTGAAGTTTTGCGCCAAATACTCTTTGTCGTATTCAGTGAGCGTGCCCACAATGCCAAAGTCAAGGGAAATGTAGCGACCCATGGTTTCGGGTTCAATGCTGACTTGTATATTGCCAGGGTGCATGTCCGCATGAAAAAAGCCATCGCGAAATACTTGCGTGAAAAAGAGCGTTACACCATCTTTGGCCAACTGCGGAATGTCGACGCCCGCGGCGCGCAATGCATCCACCTGACTGATGGGCAAGCCCTTCATGCGCTCCATGACGATGACTTCAGGGTGGCAGTAATCCCAATACATCTCTGGAATTAAAACCAAATTCAAACTCTGCATGTTTCGGCGCAGCTGGGCACCATTGGCGGCCTCTCGAACCAAATCCAACTCATCGTGCAAATGCTTGTCAAACTCAGCCACCACCTCACGGGGTTTGAGGCGCTTGCCATCTGCACTGATTTTTTCAAGCCAGCCGGCCATCATGCGCATCAGATTCAAATCTTTTTCAATGGCCTGCAACATATTGGGGCGCAGCACTTTGACCGCCACCTCTTGCACTACACCCTGTTTGTTTTTCCACAAAGCAAAATGGACCTGCGCAATTGAAGCACTGGCCACAGGCACATGGTCAAAAGACTCAAAGATTTCAGACACCGGCCGACCAAAAGCTCGCTCAATGGTGGCCACGGCAATGTCGGAACTGAAGGGTGGTACTCTGTCTTGGAGTTTGGCCAATTCGACGGCAATGTCATCAGGCAACAAATCTCTGCGAGTCGACATGACTTGTCCAAACTTCACAAAAATAGGCCCGAGTTGTTCTAGCGACAAACGCAAACGCTCGCCGCGCGAGAGTTTGTAAACACGACCCAAAGTGAGGGCTTGCGACAAAATTTTCAACAGAGGCTGCTTGAAGTTAGACAGCATCAACTCATGCAGACCAAACCGCCAAACCGTCCACACAATGAAAATGCCCCGAAACATTCGGTTCATAGAGCAGTCCTGTGTAAATCGTTGCCAGGTGCTGGTTTGCGAATAAATTGCTGCATGGCCTGAATGGCTTGCCTACCCATTGAGACCAGGGTATTGGCAGCGGCATCGCCCATCAATTTAGACAAGTCTTCCTCGACATCCCATCGGACATGGTCAATTAACCAATTGACTTCGGCAGCCAACTGAACGTCGCCCTCAATGTGAACACCCGGCTTTTCGCCTTTGAGGACCGCCGAGGCCATGGCCAAAGGCGATGTATCCGTTAAGCTTAATTTGAGGTCAAATTTTGGCTGGCTCACTCGCTCCAACAAACCCGCAGGCGTGGGCGAGAGTTGGATGACTTTGTCTTGCCATTGCAATTGAATGCATCGCCCCTTTTGACGCTTGAGCCTGCTTTGCGCTTCAGGTTCAGCGCCAATGACGTGATTCAAAAACAAAACCAAACGATTGATGGACTCGTCCATCACCCAAACAGGGGGCTGAGCGTTAGTGACGAATTGCTCAATTGCTTCGCCAACAAATGAAAAAGGGGACTGTGTTGCCATAGTCCCCAATTATTCCCGAAAGACTGGCAAGTGCCAGCCCTTCACTCAGAATGTCTTTAAATTATTGCAGGGCTTGTACGCCAGCAACCAACCAGCCACTGTTGCCATTTCTGGGCTTGGTCATGTTCCAAACTTCGCGGAAAGGGCTAGGCGCGGATTCGGCTTCTTCGCGAATGACACCGTTGAACTCAACGCTGGCCATGTAAACCTCGGGCAACTCTTCAATTCCCAGCAATTGAGCATCCAGCTTAACCACTTCAGTTTTATTGGGTTGGCCAGGGAAATTGGCTTCTCGCTCTGCCAACTGGCTCTTGATTTCTGTCAGCATGCCATCTGTCATCATGGCCTCGAGTGAGCCCATGTCGGCACGGTCCCAGGCGTCTTGCAAAGTAATGAAGTTGCGCTTGGCAGCTTCGACAAAACTGTCGGTATCGAAGCCTTCAGGCACACCCCAAGTTTGTGAACCCTGAAACGCTGTAGGCTGTGAGCCACCAATGGCAGAGCCAATCATGGAGCCGCCCGCTTGGGCTGGGCTCTGGTTATTTGCAGCAGGTGTTGGATCAAAGCGCGTGTTTTGTGATTCCCAAGGCCGAGCCGAAGCATCGTTGCCGACTTTTTCTGGGTTGTATTGGGGCAAGCTTGCAGGCGCCTCAGGGCTTTGACCTGCACCTTGGTAGGCTAAGCCACCCTGCTGCTGGGCAGCACCGCCTCTGCGTGAGCGCAAGAAGTAACCAATCACGGCCACCGCCACCATGGCCAGCAAGGCAAACATGAGCATGTTGCCAAAAGCTTCACCCAAGCCAAGGCTGCTTGCCAACCAAGCCAATCCCAAACCAGCGGCCAAGCCACCGAGCATGGCACCCCATGGGCGTTTAGCTGGCGTAGCAGGTGCCGCCGCGGGGGTGGCTGGTTTAGCCGCCGCCGCTTGGCTAGGCGCTGCAGGTTTTGCCGCATCACGTTGTGTGACATTGCTGGACTGCTGGCCCGTAGATTTACCGCCGCCCATGCGACGTGCAGCCTCTGCATTTAAGGTGCTGAGGGCCAAAAGCATGGTCAAGATTAAGCCGAAAATTTTGTTCACAATAAACTCCGAAAAATTCAGAAAAGAACGATCAACATTTAATGCCGATGTGCAAGGCTACCACCCCTGCACTCAAGTTGTGAAATTCAGCATGCCCAAATCCGGCAATTTTCATAAGGGCTTTCAGCTCTTCCTGCCCAGGGTGCATGCGAATTGATTCTGCCAAATACCTGTAGCTGGCATCGTCTCCGGCAACCCACTTTCCCAATTGGGGCAAGATGTTGAAGGAGTACCAGTCGTAGGCCTTTTCAAGGGGCTTGGCTACTTTAGAGAACTCTAAAACCAAAAGTTTCCCCCCTGGCTTTAAAACTCGGCACATTTCCTTCAAAG
>JBIIJK010000124.1:0-3473 GCA_044233865.1 Limnohabitans sp. | reverse complement strand
CCTTGCCCACCAAAACATTGGCATCCGTGACAGCCAATGGACCTCCGCGTCTGTAACTGGCAGGCCCCGGATTGGCGCCAGCACTTTGCGGGCCCACGCGCAACCTAGCACCATCAAACTGCAGCAAGGAGCCGCCACCCGCTGCTACCGTGTGAATGCTCATCATGGGTGCGCGCATTCGAATGCCCGCCACTTGGGTTTCAAACTCACGCTCAAACTGACCCGCGTAGTGCGATACATCAGTGGAGGTGCCGCCCATGTCAAAGCCAATGACCTTGTCGTGTCCCGCACCTTCTGCCGTTCGGGCCATGCCCACAATGCCGCCAGCAGGTCCACTCAAAATGGCATCTTTGCCAGCAAAGGCATGCGCATCGGTCAAACCACCAGAGGACTGCATGAACATCAATTTAACGCCCGGCATTTCGCTGGCCACTTGATCGACATAGCGACGCAAGATGGGTGACAAATAGGCATCTACCACGGTGGTGTCGCCGCGACTCACAAACTTCATCAAAGGGCTAGTTTGATGCGAAGTGCTGATTTGACTGAACCCTATTTCTTGCGCCATGTTGGCGGCAGCTTGTTCATGCGCGGTGTAACGGTAGGCGTGCATGAAAACAATGGCCACACTGCGAAAGCCCGCATCCCATTGCGTTTGCAGTTGCGCTTTCAAATGGGCCAAGTCCAAGGGCTCGATCACTTGGCCCTGGGCCGACATGCGTTCGTGCGCTTCGATCACTTGGCTGTACAACAACTCGGGCAAGATAATGTGCCGGTCAAACAGTCGAGGTCGATTTTGATAAGCGATGCGCAGAGCATCGCGAAAGCCCCGGGTGGTGACAAGTAAGGTGCGCTCGCCTTTGCGCTCGAGCAGCGCGTTGGTGGCCACTGTGGTGCCCATCTTGACGCAGCTGACCAGCTCGGGTGTGATGGCATGATTTGCCGTCAAACCCAGTAAATACCGAATGCCCGCGACGGCAGCGTCTTTGTATTGGCCAGGGTTTTCCGACAAGAGCTTGTGCGTGAACAATTGACCCTCTGGGTTTTTACCCACCACATCGGTGAAAGTGCCGCCTCGGTCAATCCAAAATTGCCACTTCTGGCTTGGCGTCAGGGCTTGGCTGGAACTGTCCTCCACGCGATTGATGAGGTCTTTGGCAATAGCAGTGCTTTGAATGCTCACGGCGGTATCCTTCAAAGTGAAGCGGCAGCGCGCGCGGCTTGGTCGTACATCCCAGACAACACGCGCAGCAGCCGGGCCAAGTCGCCAATGTCTTTGTTCAAACCATCATCCGCCTGCAAGGCGTCGATCAAACAGCTCTCACGGATTTTTCTGTAGCGCTGCACCGCATTGCGGCCGCTGTCGGTGGCGGCATAAGTCACTTCTTTGCCACTTTTGTGCGAGGCCACGACGCCCAAACTTTGCAATTTTTTCAAGGCATAGTTGATCAAGTGGGTGTCCTCAATGTTCATGATGAAACAAATGTCGGCCAAGCGCTTGTCGCGCGCGCGGTGGCTGACATGGTGCAACACCAAAACATCTAAGGGCGTCAAATCTTTCAACCCCGCAGCCGACATGCAGTGCACGACCCATCGGTGAAAGGCATTGCCCGCCACGATCAAGCCAAACTCAAACTCGCTCATTTCGGCACTCTCAGGCGAGACCAAATGGGCCGATGAAACAATGGGCATTGCGGGTTGCTTGTTGGCGGCCCTGGAAGCGGGCGCAGCTGTTGGGGCCGGTGAAGCGGCAGTGCTTGATTTACGCGACATGGCCTCAGCCCTCCAAAGATAACAATGCAAGAGAGTCTACTCAGTACCTCAACAAATTATCAACAATTTGTCGACATATAGGGAAATTACCAATCCCAAATGACCTGAATTTGCATACAGTCAATTGACGGCCTACTTGCAGCTGCTTGGAGGCCTTAACTGGCATGTGTTTGACTCAATTCTTCTCAACCTTCTAATTGGAGCTCCCATGAAACGTCGCAATCTTTCGCTGGCACTGGCCTCTACTGTCCTCGCCTTTTCTGGCTTGACATCTGCCCAAGCCCAAACCAAGTGGGACTTGCCAGCGGCCTACCCCGCCAACAATTTTCACACTGAGAACTTAGTTCAATTTGCCAACGACGTCGACAAAGCAACTGGCGGCAAGCTGAAAATCACAGTGCACGCTAATGCATCCCTGTTCAAAGCGCCAGAGATCAAGCGCGCAGTTCAAGGTGGCCAGGCTCAAATTGGTGAAATTTTGCTGGCCAATTTTCAAAACGAATGGCAATTGTTTGGTGCAGATGGCCTGCCCTTCTTGGCCGATAGCTACGAAGAATCATTCAAGCTCTACAAAGTTCAGCGACCTTTCCTCGAGAAGAAGTTAGGAGAACAAGGCATGATGTTGCTGTATTCAGTGGCATGGCCTCCGCAAGGCATCTACGTGAAAAAGCCTATCAACTCCGCAGCTGATTTGAAGGGCGTGAAATGGCGCGCTTACAGCCCCTCTACTGCACGCATTGCAGAATTGGTGGGCGCACAACCCGTCACGGTCCAAGCGGCAGAGCTGTCTCAAGCCATGGCCACTGGCGTGGTTGAAAGCTACATGTCATCTGGCTCAACAGGCTACGACACCAAAACTTACGAGCACATCAAGTACTGGTACGACACGCAAGCTTGGCTTCCAAAAAACGCAGTCATCATGAACAAAGCTGCCTTTGACGCCCTAGATGCCACCACCAAACAAGCCGTGTTGAAAGCCGGCGCAGATGCAGATACCCGCGGCTGGAAAGTATCACAAGCTAAAAACGGCGAGTACATTGACTTACTGAAGAAAAACGGCATGAACATTGTGGCGCCATCGGCTCAACTCAAAGCGGACATGAAAAAAGTCGGCGATGTGATGTTGAAGGAATGGCTTGATAAAGCTGGTCCCGAGGGCAAAGCATTGGTTGACGCCTACAACAAGCCTTGATAGAAATGCGTGTTTTTTTAAACCGCATTTATGACAGCGCCGCCGCCTTGGCGGCGCTTTTCATGTGCGCCATGCTAGTGATGGTTTTGTTATCCATCGTTGGGCGTGAATTTAACTTTCACATCAGAGGCACCGATGCCTATGCAGGCTACTGCATGGCGGCCAGTGGATTTTTAGCACTCGCTCACACATTGAAGCGCGGTGAACACATTCGAGTCACGGTTTTAATCAGTCGCTTTAAAGGCGGTTGGCTCAAAGGCATCGAATTGTGGGCGCTTGGCATGGCTTCGCTTCTTGCTTGTTTGCTGGCCTACTACAGCGTCAGACTTTCATGGCAGTCCTACACATTTCACGACATCTCTACCAGCAACGATGCAACGCCTTTGTGGATACCCCAGATTGCCATGGCCCTTGGCACGCTCATTTTGGCAGTCGCCTTTATAGATGAGTTCATCCTGGAATGCTTAGGCAAACGAGAATCTGCGCAGTCAGATGCAGCACTTCACAA
>JBIIJK010000055.1:0-13829 GCA_044233865.1 Limnohabitans sp. | reverse complement strand
CAGAGCAGCAGTTAGGCCGCTTGGACGAGTCGGGCATCATCTACGTGGGTGCAGAAGTGCAACCTGGCGATGTGTTGGTGGGCAAGGTCACACCTAAAGGTGAAACCACACTCACACCTGAAGAGAAGTTGCTCCGCGCTATCTTCGGTGAAAAAGCCAGTGACGTGAAAGACACCTCATTGCGTGTCGACCAAGGCTCACAAGGCACGGTCATTGACGTTCAAGTGTTCACACGCGAAGGCATTGTGCGCGACAAGCGTGCGCAGCAAATTATTGACGACGAACTCAAGCGCTTCCGCTTGGATTTGAACGATCAGTTGCGCATCGTGGAAGCCGACGCCTTCGACCGTATCGAAAAATTGTTGAACGGCAAAATTGCCAATGGCGGCCCACAAAAGTTGGCCAAAGGCACCAAAATCGACAAGGCTTACCTCGAGTCCATCGAGAAGTTCCACTGGTTTGACATTCGTCCTGCCGACGAAGACATTGCCAGCCAACTCGAGTCCATCAAGAACTCGCTTGAGCAAACGCGTCACAGCTTCGATTTGTCATTTGAAGAGAAGCGCAAGAAGCTCACACAGGGCGACGAGTTGCCAGCAGGCGTGCTCAAAATGGTCAAGGTCTACTTGGCGGTCAAGCGTCGCTTGCAGCCTGGTGACAAGATGGCCGGCCGTCACGGTAACAAAGGTGTGGTCTCCAAGATCGTGCCGGTTGAAGACATGCCTTACATGGCAGACGGCACACCTGCCGACATCGTGCTAAACCCCTTGGGCGTTCCTTCCCGCATGAACGTGGGTCAGGTGCTGGAAGTTCACTTGGGTTGGGCTGCCAAAGGCATTGGTCACCGCATTGGTGACATGCTGCAAGCCGAAGCTCGTGTGGCCGAGTTCCGCACATTGTTCGAAGAACTCTACAACGGCATTGGCCGCAAAGAAGACTTGTCCAAGTTGTCTGATACAGACGTCCTGGCCATGGCAGAAAACCTCAAAGGTGGCTTGCCCTTTGCCACGCCCGTGTTCGACGGCGCTGCGGAAGAAGAAATTCGCACCATGTTGAAAATGGCTTACCCAGACGATGTGGCTGCTCGCAAAGGCCTCACGGCCACGCGCACGCAAGCGCATTTGTTTGATGGCCGCACAGGTGAAGCCTTTGAGCGTCCTACCACCATTGGCTACATGCACTTCTTGAAGTTGCACCACTTGGTCGATGACAAAATGCACGCCCGTTCCACAGGTCCTTACTCACTGGTCACGCAGCAGCCTTTGGGCGGCAAGGCCCAGTTTGGTGGCCAGCGTTTCGGCGAGATGGAGGTTTGGGCTTTGGAAGCTTACGGTGCCTCTTACGTGTTGCAAGAAATGCTCACGGTCAAGTCCGACGACGTGCAAGGTCGTACCAAAGTGTACGAAAGCATTGTCAAAGGCGAGCACACCATCAGTGCCGGCATGCCCGAATCGTTCAACGTGTTGGTCAAGGAAATTCGTTCCCTTGGTCTCGACATTGAACTCGAGCGTTCTTGAACCCCTGCTAGATTAATAAAAGGAAGAGTCTCATGAAATCACTTCTGGACCTGTTCAAGCAGTTCACACCGGACGAGCATTTTGATGCCATCCGCATTGGCTTGGCTTCACCCGAAAAAATCCGTTCTTGGTCTTTTGGCGAAGTTAAAAAGCCTGAAACCATCAACTACCGCACGTTCAAGCCTGAGCGTGATGGTTTGTTTTGCGCCAAAATTTTTGGCCCTATCAAAGACTACGAATGCTTGTGCGGTAAATACAAGCGCTTGAAGCACCGCGGCGTGATCTGCGAGAAGTGCGGCGTTGAAGTTACACAGACCAAGGTGCGCCGCGAACGCATGGGTCACATTGACTTGGCCGCACCTTGCGCACACATCTGGTTCTTGAAATCATTGCCGAGCCGCTTGGGCCTGGTTTTGGACATGACCCTGCGTGACATCGAGCGCGTGCTGTACTTTGAAGCCTACGTGGTGACTGACCCCGGCATGACACCGCTGAAGAAATACAGCATCATGACCGAAGACGACTACGATGCCAAATTGCAAGAGTACGGCGATGAGTTCCAAGCCAAGATGGGCGCGGAAGGTATCAAAGACTTGTTGCACAGCATTGAAATCGAATCCGAAATCGAACGCCTGCGTGGCGACCTCACGGGCTCTGAAGTCAAGGTCAAGAAAAACTCCAAGCGTTTGAAAGTGCTCGAAGCTTTCAAGAAGTCAGGCATCAAGCCTGAGTGGATGGTGCTCGAAGTGCTGCCTGTGTTGCCACCGGACCTGCGTCCTTTGGTGCCCCTAGATGGCGGCCGCTTTGCCACTTCTGACCTCAACGATTTGTACCGCCGAGTCATTAACCGCAACAGCCGTCTGCGCCGTTTGCTTGAGTTGAAAGCGCCAGAGATCATTGCGCGCAACGAAAAGCGCATGTTGCAAGAAGCCGTTGACTCTTTGCTTGACAACGGTCGCCGCGGTAAAGCCATGACCGGCGCCAACAAGCGCGCCCTCAAATCTTTGGCCGACATGATCAAAGGTAAGAGCGGCCGGTTCCGTCAAAACTTGCTGGGCAAGCGCGTCGACTACTCTGGTCGTTCCGTCATTACCGTGGGCCCAACTCTCAAACTGCACCAGTGCGGTTTGCCCAAGTTGATGGCCATCGAGTTGTTCAAGCCATTCATCTTTGCACGTCTCGAAGCCATGGGCATCGCGACCACCATCAAGGCGGCCAAGAAAGAAGTTGAAGCCGGCACACCGGTGGTGTGGGACATCTTGGAAGAGGTGATCAAAGAGCACCCCGTCATGTTGAACCGTGCGCCTACTTTGCACCGCTTGGGCATTCAGGCATTCGAGCCTTTGCTCATTGAAGGCAAAGCCATTCAGTTGCACCCCCTCGTTTGCGCGGCCTTTAATGCCGACTTCGACGGTGACCAAATGGCCGTGCACATTCCATTGTCTGTGGAAGCACAAATGGAAGCCCGCACGCTCATGCTGGCCTCCAACAACGTGCTGTTCCCAGCCAACGGCGAACCTTCTATCGTGCCGTCACAAGACGTGGTGCTGGGCTTGTACTACACCACCCGCGAACGCATCAACGCCAAAGGCGAAGGCTTGATCTTCTCCGACATCGGCGAAGTTCAGCGCGCTTTGGATGCTAGCGCTGTTGAGTTAACTGCCAAGATCAGTGTGCGCGTAACCGATTGGATTCTGAACAAAGAAACCAAAGAGTTCACGCCTTCAACCAACATGGTTTACACCACAGTGGGCCGTGCCTTGTTGTCGGAAATCTTGCCCAAAGGCTTGGCTTTCGAGAACATCAACAAAGCACTCAAGAAGAAAGAAATTTCCAAGCTCATCAACACGTCTTTCCGCAAGTGCGGTTTGAAAGAGACCGTGGTGTTTGCCGACAAGCTGTTGCAAAACGGTTTCCGTTTGGCCACACGCTCTGGCATCTCGATTGGCATCGACGACATGTTGGTTCCCCCAGAAAAGGGCGCCATCATTTCTGAAGCCGAAAAAGAAGTGAAAGACATTGAGCAGCAGTATGTGTCCGGTCTGGTCACTTCTGGCGAGCGTTACAACAAGGTCGTTGACATCTGGGGCAAAGCCGGCGACGCCGTGTCCAAGGTCATGATGGACCAACTCCGTAAAGAGAAAACCACTGACCGTCACGGCAATGTGGTTGAGCAAGAATCGTTCAACTCCATTTACATGATGGCCGACTCCGGCGCTCGCGGTTCTGCGGCTCAGATTCGTCAGTTGGCGGGTATGCGTGGTTTGATGGCCAAGCCTGATGGCTCGATCATTGAAACCCCCATCACGGCCAACTTCCGTGAAGGCCTCAATGTGTTGCAGTACTTCATTTCGACACACGGTGCGCGTAAAGGCTTGGCCGACACCGCTTTGAAGACAGCCAACTCAGGTTATTTGACACGTCGTTTGGTTGACGTGACACAAGACTTGGTGGTCAAGGAACTCGATTGCGGCACCACCGACGGCTCGCTCATGCGCGCCATCGTTGAAGGCGGTGAAGTGATTGAATCTTTGCGCGATCGCATCTTGGGACGCACTTTGGCCGACGAAGTCTTGCACCCTGAGTCTCGTGAATTGCTGGCGCCTGCTGGCACCTTGCTTGACGAAGACATGCTCGAAATCTTTGAAGCCGTGGCGGTTGACGAAGTCAAAGTTCGCACAGCCCTCACTTGCGCTACACGCTTTGGTTTGTGCGCCATGTGCTACGGCCGCGACTTGGGTCGTGGCGGCTTGATCAACAACGGCGAAGCCGTGGGTGTGATTGCTGCTCAGTCTATTGGTGAACCTGGTACACAGTTGACCATGCGTACGTTCCACATTGGTGGTGCGGCATCACGTGCTTCTGTGGCCTCTAGCGTCGAAGCCAAGTCAAGTGGTTTGATCGGCTTCAATGCCGCCATGCGCTACGTGACCAACAGCAAAGGCGAGTTGGTGGTTATTTCTCGTTCCGGCGAAATCATCATTCAAGATGAGCATGGCCGCGAGCGTGAGCGTCACAAAGTACCTTACGGTGCCATCCTGACTGTCAAGATCGACAAGGCCATCAAGGCCGGTGCAATTTTGGCCAATTGGGATCCGCTTACACGCCCAGTCATCACTGAGTTTGCTGGTCAGACCAAATTCGAGAATGTCGAAGAAGGCCTGACTGTGGCTAAGCAGTTAGACGAAGTGACCGGTTTGTCCACCTTGGTGGTGATCGATCCAAAGCGTCGTGGTTCTACCAAAGTGGTTCGTCCTCAGGTCAAACTGATCGACGCTGCTGGCAAAGAAGTGAAGATTCCAGGCACCGATCACTCCGTGACCATCGGCTTCCAAATCGGCTCACTCATCCAAGTGCGCGACGGTCAAGATGTGGGCCCTGGCGAAGTCTTGGCGCGTATCCCTGTTGAAGGTCAAAAAACCCGCGACATTACCGGCGGTTTGCCACGTGTGGCCGAACTGTTCGAAGCACGCAGTCCGAAAGACAAGGGCATGTTGGCCGAGATGACCGGTACGGTGTCGTTTGGTAAAGAGACCAAAGGCAAGGTTCGTTTGCAGATCACCGACCCAGACGGCAAAGTGTGGGATGAACTCATTCCCAAAGAGAAGAACATCGTGGTCCACGAAGGCCAGGTGGTCAACAAGGGCGAGAGCGTTGTGGACGGCCCAGCCGACCCACAAGACATCTTGCGCTTGCTCGGCATGGAAGAACTGGCTCGCTACATCGTTGACGAAGTGCAAGACGTTTACCGTTTGCAAGGCGTGAAGATCAATGACAAGCACATCGAAGTGATCGTGCGTCAGATGCTGCGCCGTGTGGTGGTTGAGAACATTGGTGAATCCAACTACATCTCTGGTGAACAAGTCGAGCGTTCAGAAATTTTGAACACCAACGACGCATTGCGCGCCGAAGGCAAAATTCCTGCAACCTTCAGCAACCTGTTGCTAGGTATCACCAAGGCTTCTTTGTCAACCGACTCGTTCATCTCTGCGGCTTCCTTCCAGGAAACCACCCGCGTGCTCACCGAGGCTGCCATCATGGGCAAGCGCGACGAGTTGCGTGGTCTGAAAGAGAACGTCATTGTGGGCCGCCTGATTCCTGCCGGTACAGGTTTGGCTTATCACAAAGCCCGTGCCGCCAAAGATGCGATGGACGAGGCAGAACGCCGCGCCATCACAGAAGCCGAAGCCGTTGAATTGGCCGAAGCCCAACAGTTGACCGAAGACGCAGCCAACGCTGCCGATTCGAAAGCCTGATCGACTTCCGGCTTCGGTCGGAATGAAGAACGCCTCTGATCCGTGAACGCGGCCAGAGGCGTTTTTTTTGAAGATGTTTTCATTCACAATGACAACAACATGGCACTTCTGATTTTTTCTTGTATTTTGGCAGTCCTGTTTTTTTGGGCTGTTGGCGCTTACAACCGCTTGGTCGTGTTGCGCGCCAGTGTGGCCAAACAGTTTGCAGCGGTGGACGCACAACTGATTCGAGTCTTGGTGTGGCTGCAGGGCAACCTCCCAGCGTCGATGCGCGACATGCTGAGTGAAATGGAAGAGGCGGCACTGCCAGAGGCCTTGTTGAAAAATGAGCGCGATCTCAAACTGTTGGCCATCCTTGAAGATCTGTCCGACAGTTTGGACCTGGCGCGAACACAGCCCCTCACGCCTGCTTGGATGAGCAGGGTTAACCAAAATCGCTTGGACTTGGCGGCTTGGGCCAAGGCGGAAGTGCGAGCCGGTCAGAGTGGCGAAGCCACGTGGTTCATTGATCCACTGCCCTATAAGTTTGACCGATTGAAAGCTCAGGCTTGGCCTTTAATGGATGCCTACAACCAAGCCGCAAACAAGTACAACGAGGCTGTGTTGCAATTTCCAGCCAGTGTGCTGGCCAAGCAATTGAATTTTTTGCCAGCTCAAACGCTGGACATTAAAGACCTGCTTGCCTAATGCTCAGGCATCCTTGAAGGTATTACTTGCAGCCAACTTTACAAGCCCCGCTTTGGCAATTGTTGCAAGCTACAGCGCAAGTCGCGCAAGCTGTTCAAACGGGCCGCTCCATGACGGCCGCCATAGAGGCTGTGCCCAAAGAATTGCGACCTGGCGCGCAAGCCTTGTCGTTTCAAAGCATGCGCTGGTGGGGCCGCGCCGTGGCCTTGCGAAAATGCTTGGCCCGCAAAGCACCCCCTTCGCAAGCAGATGCCTTGTTGTGCACAGCCTTGGCCTTGTCATGGCAAGACGAATTGGCACCCTACCCAGTTCACACTTTGGTGAATCAAGCGGTTGAAGCCGCACGCAGGCACAAAGACATGCGCGCTCAAGCGCCGTTCATCAACGCGTGCTTGCGCCGTTTTTTAAGAGAGCGTGAAGCCTTGCTGGCTCAAACCGAAGCTGACATTACGGCGCAATGGAACCATCCAACTTGGTGGGTCAAGCGATTGCAAACCGACCATCCGCAAAAGTGGCAAGATATTTTGCAGGCCGCTCAATCGGCAGCGCCCATGACACTGCGTGTCAACGCCCAATATCACAGCGCGCAAGCTTATTTGCAGGTCTTGGAAGCCCAAGGCATAGGGGCCAAAGCCGTGGGCGACGTGGGTGTTCAATTGACCAAGGCGGTGCCTGTTCAACAACTGCCTGGTTTTTCAGAAGGGCATGTTTCGGTACAAGATGCGGCTGCGCAATTGGCGGCGCCGCTGTTACTGAAGGGTTTGCAAAAATCAGAAGATCAAGCTTTGCGCTTGTTGGACGCGTGCGCGGCACCCGGTGGCAAAACAGGCCATTTGTTAGAGTTCGACCCAACAGCGCAAGTTGTGGCCTTGGATGTAGATCCGGTGCGCTGTGAAAGAATTCAGCAGAACCTAGACCGGCTCAAAGTACATGCTCAAATCATTGCAGCCGACGCGGCCGACACCTTTGATTGGTGGGATGGACAAAGCTTTGACGGCATTTTGTTGGACGCCCCTTGCACTGCTGCGGGTATCGGCCGCCGCCACCCCGATGTGCGCTGGTTGCGCCGCGAGACCGATGTGCCGCAATTGGCAGCCATTCAAGCCAAGCTCTTGAAGGCACTGTGGCCTCTGGTCAAGCCTGGGGGCAGATTGCTTTATTGCACCTGTTCGGTTTTTAAGGCCGAGGGCGAAACTCAAATCCAAACGTTTGTTCAGCACAACACTGATGCCCTGATCTTGCCCTCTCCGGGCCATTTAACGCCCTCTGGTATCACTTCTGACGCCAGTCTCCGCGACAATGGCATGGGTGAACATGACGGTTTTTATTACGCACTGCTGGAAAAGCGTTCAACTTAAGTTGAATGGCATGGGGCGCACAAGTCTTTGGCTTCGTGGGCTTTGCATGGGTGTGTTTTTTTGGGCTGCTTTTGTAGGGCCCTCGCATGCCCAAAGCTCTAGCAACTCGCAAGTCGAGGTCTCGCAATTGCGACTTGAGCGTTCAGAGGGCGCATTGTTGCTTCAAAGTACCTTGCGCTTAGACCTTAGCAGCACCATCGAAGATGCCTTGCAAAAAGGCATGCCCATTTATTTTGTGACCGAAGTAGACCTTTCGCGCGACCGTTGGTATTGGTATGACAAAAAAATTGGCCTGATTGCGCGGCATTACCGCTTGGCCTACCAACCCCTCACCCGCATGTGGCGTTTGAATGTGTCGCGCGATCCCATTGGCGCGGGGGGCTTGGCCAACAGCTTGTCGCAAACATTTGAAACTTTGCCCGAAGCCTTGGCGGCCATTCGCAGAACAGTGAATTGGAAATTGGCCGATGTCGCTGACCTAGACAGTGACAACAAATACACCTTGAGTTTCAAATTTCGTTTGGATGTGTCGCAATTGCCAAGGCCCTTCCAAATCATGGCAGGGACCCAATCTGAATGGAATGTGAGCACCCAAAAAACCCTCCGTCTTTCTTCTGATTTAGGGCGTTAACGGTATCCGTCAACGCAAGCTTTCATCATGAAACGGAACCAACAAGATCGAATTGCCACTGGCACGCAAGCCTCCAAAACGGTTAGGTGGGTGGTGGGCATTGGCGTGACTATTTTGTTGACCATCGGTTTGGGTCTGTTGGTACTTTTAACGCAGGCCACCAGCAACCGAGCGCTCTACGACCGCAACTACGATCGCCTTTACATGGTCAACACCATTGTGGCGGCGCTCTTGTTATTGGGGCTGGTCTGGGGTTTAACCCGCTTGATCATTCGCTTGCGACAAGGCCAATTTGGTTCCCGCTTGTTGGTTAAATTGGCGGCCATTTTTGCGCTTGTGGGCTTGGTGCCAGGCGTGTTGATTTATGTGGTGTCTTATCAGTTCGTGTCGCGCTCCATTGAAAGCTGGTTTGATGTGAAGGTGGAGGGGGCCTTGGTGGCTGGCTTGAACTTGGGACGCGCCACCCTGGACACACTGTCGGGTGATCTGGCCAAGCAATCTCGCGTGGCAGCCCAGCAGTTGGTCGATGTGCAAGAAGCCAGCGCTGCGATCAACCTAGACCGCGTTCGCACCCAAATGGACGCCAACGAAGCCGTGCTTTGGTCCCTTGATGGCCGTTTGATTGCATCTGCGAGTCAATCTCGCTTTGCCATTCAACCCGAGCGACCCACCGCCGCGCAGTTCAAACAAGTGCGCAGCAAACTCAGTGTCGAAATTGTGGAGGGGCTGGACGAAACGGTGGGCGCGCCCACCGGGCGCATCAAAGTGCTGACGCTGGTGCCGCAAAACAGCCTAAGTTTGCGAGAGGACCCCTGGGTTTTGCAAATTTCGCAAGAGCTACCCGCCACCTTGGTGGCCAACGCGCTTGATGTGCAATTGGCCAACCGTGAATACCAAGAGCGTGCCTTGGCCCGCGATGGCTTGCGCAAAATGTACATTGGTACGCTCACCCTGAGCCTCATCATGGCGGTGCTAGCGGCTGTCTTGTTAGCCGTGTTGTTGGGCAATCAGTTGGCCCGTCCCTTGTTGTTGCTGGCTCACGGTATGCGGCAGGTGGCTGCGGGTGACTTAAGCCCCAAATACACCCTGCAAGCCAATGACGAATTGGGAGGATTGACCCGCTCGTTCGCAGAAATGACGCAGCAACTCTCTGACGCACGAAGCGCCGTAGAACGCAGTTTGACGCAACTCGGTGCAGCCAGAGAAAATTTGCAAACTATTCTGGACAACCTGACCGCTGGCGTGATTGTGTTGAATGCCAGTGGCGCCATTCAGTCTTCCAACCCAGGTGCCACCCGTATTTTGAAAGTGCCTTTGGCAGCCCATACCAAGGCCTCGTTTTTGAGCTTGCCCAATTTGCAACATTTTGCCTCGGGTGTTCAGGAACAGTTTGAATTGTTGTCGGCCGACAAAGACCGTCATGAACTCGACCATTGGCAAAAGTCATTTGAGATCCATGCATCTGGCCAAGGCTTGGAAGCAACCTCCGTCACCTTGGTGGCGCGCGGCGCTATTCTGCCCGACGGTATGCGCCTCTTGGTGTTTGACGATATTTCTGAAATTGTGTCGGCCCAACGCTCGCAGGCTTGGGGCGAGGTGGCGCGCCGGTTGGCGCATGAAATTAAGAACCCCCTCACGCCCATTCAGTTGTCGGCCGAGCGCTTGGAGCGAAAGCTCGATGGCAAATTAGATGAGGCCGATCAGACTGTTTTGTCCAAATCGGTCAAGACCATCGTCGAGCAAGTGGCTGCCATGAAGCGGCTGGTCAATGAGTTCCGTGATTACGCCCGCCTACCCTCGGCAGAACTTAAGCCGTTAGATTTGAACCAATTGATCCTAGATGTGATGGCACTCTACGCCCCAGAGCCTTCAGAGCGAGTCACACGTGCCCAGGTGTTTACCGACCTTGATCCCACCTTGCCGCTGATAGAAGGCGATGCCCAGCAACTGCGCCAAGTGGTTCACAACTTACTCCAAAATGCCCAAGACGCTAGCGACCCGCAAACTCATGTGATGTTGGTCACTCGCTGGAGTCCAGCTCGCAAGCGCGTTAAGTTAACGGTGCTGGACGAAGGCACAGGTTTTGCCCCCAATATTTTGCAGCGGGCATTTGAGCCCTATGTGACGACCAAGACCAAAGGCACCGGTTTGGGGCTGGCGGTCGTGAAGAAAATTGCCGATGAACATGGTGCCCGTTTGGACATTGCCAATCGAGTTGAAGAGGGGGTGGTCAAAGGGGCCCAAGTGTCGTTATCATTCAGTGTCGAGAAAATTGGGCAGGCTTAAACCAAGCGGGCATTTTTCGAATCAATGAAGTGTTCAATACAAATGGCACAGTCGATGCAAATTAGAGGCAGCTAAGAGCAACATGGCAAATATTTTGGTGGTGGATGACGAGCTAGGCATTCGCGATTTGCTCTCGGAAATCTTGAACGATGAAGGGCACAACGTAGAGCTGGCTGAGAACGCAGCCCAAGCCCGTGAGGCCCGACTTCGCATTCGGCCCGACCTGGTGTTGCTGGACATTTGGATGCCAGACACCGATGGCGTGACCTTGCTCAAAGAGTGGTCTACCAGTGGCCTCTTGAACATGCCCGTTATCATGATGAGTGGCCACGCCACCATTGACACAGCCGTAGACGCCATTCGCATTGGCGCGCAGGCGTTTTTAGAAAAACCCATTACGCTGCAAAAACTTTTGAAAACAGTGGAGCAAGGTTTGGCGCGCGAACAAGTGCGTCAAGCTGCCGCGGCTTACCAAGCATCTCAATTGCCAGCAGGCAGCGCGGCTTCTTCGCAATTGGGTGCTAGCAACGGTCTCGACACTGCGCTGCAAGTTTCACAAAGCTTTGATCTTGACCAGCCTTTGCGCGATGCACGAGATGCTTTTGAAAAAGCCTACTTTGAGTTTCACCTGACCAACGAAGGCGGCTCTATGACTCGAGTGGCCGACAAAACAGGTTTAGAGCGCACTCATCTGTATCGCAAACTAAAGCAGTTGGGGGTTGACCTTACAAAAGGCAAGCGCGCAGGCGTTTGAAATTGAAAATTATTGCCAGGGCGCAGGGCTTAATTTAATCTGCTTGACTTCTTCAGTGGGAATGGCAATCAGTGTGCCTTGAAAGAAAACTTGCAATTCAGGCAAGCTGGCCGATTGAACTTTGAAAGGTGCAGGTCCGTAAATGCTGCGACGCTCGCCGTTTTTTAAATTAACTGCTGCCACACGATTATTGCCGTCCATCACGCAAACAAACATGTCCTTCGTGGCGACCATGTAGACATATTCTGGTGCCTTCTTGGGTGTGGCAGGGACCAACTCAGTTTCTGCATCTTTCCATAAGCACTTTTTAGCATTCTCAGACATGGCTGTAGCGACTTCTTGGGCCTTTTGAGCTGATGCTGAGTTAGCGGCATTGGATGCAGTGTCTGCTGGCGCAGGTGCTGACTGATTGTTTGGTTCTTGACTTGGTAATTTGGCTTCTTCTGCCGTTGGCTTAACTTCAGGGGCGGGTAAGTTGTCAGCCACAGCGCTTTTTGCTGATGGCGCAGTGGGCTGAGGCTTGTCCAATTCAGTCAGACCCAAAACTGCAAAGATAGCCATGCCCACTAACAACAGCCCCCAAGCCTTATTTTTCGAAAAGACTGCAGGAGGTGCCGCTGCTGGGCTGGGCTCAAATGAGTGTTGAGGTGCTGCAGGTGGGGCAGATGGAGCAGGTGTTGGCTCAATTGGCGCCGATGCCAAGGGCTCTGCTTTTGGCAATATAACAACTGCATCCAAGGGTTCAATGGGCTCAGGCAAAATGGCCTTGGCAGGCTCGATCGAGGTGGGCTGCGCAGCTGTTGAATCTATCAAGTCGTGCCCCAAGAACTTCAGTAACTTCTTGCCGGTGCTGTACTTGATATCTGGGTTGTAGAAGGAGCTGTCTCCGCCGTCCTCAAGTTGAATCACTTGAGATTTAGAAACCGTATTGCGGTGGGCCAATGAGGATACGTCTAACCTTGCGTTTTCCCGCAATTTTTTTAGTAGCGCCCCATGCTCTTGGGACCAGTTAAACTGCTGTTTTTGCATACTAAATCATTGGTTTTTAAGTTAGCTGAGCCCGCAAATATTCAGCATCATATTCAGACTCTGTGAATATAGCAATCATATTCAGTGGTTTGACCAATTTTCTCGTTTTTTTAGTAGACGTTAGAAGGGTGAATCCCTAAAATACGCCTCCCAACCCAAAAACTTCCATGCAACTCATGTGGCTCTCTGGCCCGACCGGCCAGGTTAAATCTATTTCTATCACCGCACGCACGGTCGTGCGGGGTGCGCTAGCGCTTGGCTTAGCCCTCATGCTCATGGGTTTCTTGTTGAATTGGATAGGGTTGCGCTTTGCAGTGGAATACAACCCCGACTTGGCGCGCACCATGGGCGGCGTCACGACTGAGGCTGAGCAACAGCGCATGGAGGCCATTTATCGTCAGCGGCTTGAGCAAGTGCGAAACTCTATGGAACAAACCATTGCTGAAGTCAAGCGGCTAGAGTCTTTGAAAAACAAGTTCATGGATCTGGCCACGCCCTTGGGAGCCAAGTTCAAACCCCCATTGAAAGACGATGCAAAGGGCGGCCCCTTTGTTGCGCCTGTGTTTAAAAATAGTTTTTTCCGTTTGCCTCTGAATACCGAATTGCAACAAACGGCCAACGATTTAGAGGATGTTGTTGCAAAGCTAGGTCATTTTGAAAAGCAATGGCAGGGTCACTTGAGTTGGTTAGAGGCCTTGCCCATCGGATCGCCCATTCAGGCAGATTTTCGATTGACCAGTGGCTTTGGTATTCGCAACGACCCCTTTACAGGTGCATTGGCCATGCACGAAGGACTTGATTTTTCTGCCGAAGTTGGCACGCCTGTGCTGGCCACCGCCCCGGGTGTTGTCATTCGCTCAGAATGGGACAATGGCTATGGCAATGTGATTGAAATCAAGCATGCAGAAAACTACGTCACAAGGTATGCGCATTTAAGCAAGCGACTTGTGGCAGAAAACGCCCAATTGGCCAGGGGCGTGGTGATCGGCAATGTAGGAAGCACGGGTCGATCGACGGGCCCGCATTTGCATTACGAAATTTTTCAAAACGGGCGGGTTCTCAATCCTCTGCAGGTGCTGCCTGTCAAACCTCTGAACAATTGATGTCCTTTAAGCGTGGCCATCTGAAATACATCCTCTATGTTTCAAAAACTCAAAGAAAAATCTTTTGTTGTCAGCCAAGAAAGATTTGACACACTGATTGGCCAAACGACCACCATTCATGGCCGCTTGGTTTTGCTAGACAGCGTTCGAATTGATGGCAAAGTGCTTGGCAACATTGAATCTGCTGCGGGCAATAAAATTACAGTTG
>JBIIJK010000054.1:0-13837 GCA_044233865.1 Limnohabitans sp. | reverse complement strand
ACTTCGCTGCTGCGTTTGATTTTGCGTGATTTAACAGGGAATTTTTCAGGCTCACCCAAGGCAAAAGCTTTGCATTCATTTTGAACAGGGCAAGTCTGGCAATTGGGCTTACGCGGCAGGCATAGCGTGGCGCCCAAATCCATGAGGGCTTGTGAGTATCTCGGCATGGCCGTTTTTAAATTGCGAGTTGGCAAGGCGTTTTCTGCCAACTGCCACAAGGCTTTCTCGTTCTTGCTGATAGACAAATCGGCGTCATAAGCCCAAACCCGCGTGAGCACTCGCTTCACATTGCCATCCATGATGGCCACACGCTCAGAAAAACAAAACGAAGCCACTGCGGCGGCTGTAGAGCGACCGATGCCAGGCAATGTAATCAAGTCTGCCGCGGTAGAAGGAAACTTTCCTCCAAAACGCGACACCACATCTTGCGCACAATGGTGCAAATTTCGAGCACGGCTGTAATAACCTAAACCACTCCACAACCCCATCACCTTGTCTTGAGGTGCTGCCGCCAAGTCAAGCACGGTGGGAAAGTGTTGCAAAAACTTGTCGTAGTAGTCGAGAACAGTGCTCACCTGTGTTTGCTGCAACATGATCTCAGACAACCATACACGGTAAGGGTCTTGGGTGTTCTGCCAAGGCAAGTGATTGCGGCCGTGAACCTTTTGCCAAGCCACCAGAGTCTCGGCCAATGGGGCCGAATCTTTCAATGCTTTTGACATGCCGGACAGAAAAAAGTGGATCGCTGGCCTTGCACAATTTGCTTGATGGGGGTGCTGCAAACTCTGCAGGGCAAACTTGTTCTGCCGTACACCGAAGCTTCTAACTGAAAGTACCCTGTATTGCCTTGCGCATTCACGAAATCTTTCAAGCTGCTGCCACCTTGCGCCACTGCTCTGGCCAACACTTGCTTAATGGCAGCATGCAATTTGGCCACCCGCGGCGCACTCAATTTGTGAGCCTTAACCGTTGGCCGAATGCCTGACATGAACAAAGTTTCAGAAGCATAAATATTGCCCACACCCACCACCACATCGCCCGCCAATAAAACTTGTTTGATGGGCGCTACGCGTTTTTTCAACCCTTGTTGAAAAAGCTTGAGTTCAAAGCCATTGGTGAGAGGCTCCATGCCCAATTTTCCTAAAAGCTTAGAGGCCGGCGCATGTTGTTCGGAGTCAGACCAAACTGCCGCTCCAAAGCGCCGTGGATCATGCAAACGCAGAACTCCCTGTGAAGTGACCAAATCCATGTGGTCGTGCTTGCCCGCTTCTGCCTGTGTGGGAGCAAAATTTAAACTGCCAGACATGCCCAGATGCAGCATCAAAATACCGCGGTCCATGTCCAACAAGAGGTACTTACCGCGGCGCCTCACGCCCATCACACTCTGCCCCACCAAAAGGGCGGGGGCAACACCCAAAGGCCACCTCAAAGGCTTGCCCATGTGCATGGCCAAAACCCGAGCTCCCGCGATCCGACTGGCAAAACTCAGTCTGGTGACTTCGACTTCTGGTAATTCAGGCATGGATACGCTTTAAATACGGGGTGAAATAGGTGAACTGGCGCTACTCTGCCGTAGCCCGTGGATTATGATGGCTTCATGAAGTATTGGTTTTCATCTTTGGCATTGGTCTGGGCGACAACGGGTGTTTGTGCCGAGCCACCCGTGCAAAACTCCAACCTCAATGCGGTTTTGTTTTACCAATTGCTGTTGGGCGAACTCAATGTGCAAGCCGGCGAACCTGGCTCAGGTTTTGCCATCATTTTGGATGCTGCACGCAAAACCAAAGACGAGGCCTTGTTTCAGCGCGCCACCGAACTGGCACTTCAATCTCGGTCTGGAGAGGCCGCGTTGCAAGCTGCCAGAAGTTGGAAGTCCAGCCTGCCAGAATCCAAAGAGGCCAATCGCTATATTTTGCAAATTTTGTTGGCACTTAACCGCATCGATGAAGCGGGGCGCGCTTTAAAGGCCAGCATTGCCAGCTTGCCAATCCAAGAACAAGCGGCCGCCATTGGCTCGATACCCCGCGTCTTTGGCCGTTTACAAGATAAAAATTTAGCCGCCAAAGTGGTCGAACAAGCGCTGAGCTCAGCCATTCAAAACTCTGAAACAGCTTCAACCGCTTGGACCACCATTGGCCGCATGAAACGCGATGCCGGTGAAATTCAGCCTGCTGCTGAGGCAGCTCGCGCGGGCCATGCCGCCAACCCCAAAGCACCAGGGCCGATCATGTTGGCCATGAGCCTTCTGAATGTGGTGCCCAATGAAGTGCAGTCCATGATTTCGAATTACATGTCTGGCGATGCTTTGCCTGACTTGCGGCTTGGCTATGCGCGCACGCTAATTGATCTTGACCAAATGCAGCCCGCTTTGGCCCAACTCAATCAACTCACTCAACAGCATCCCAGCTTTGCCCCCGGCTGGTTGTTTTTAGGCTTGCTGCAAAGTGATTTGTCGCAAGTGTTGATGTCCGAGCAGTCTTTGAAGCAATACATCAAGCTGGTCGATAACGCCAAGGACCCCGATCAATCTGGTGGGCTATCAGAAGCCTATATGGCGTTGTCTCAAATGGCCCAAAAGCAAGGTCAATTGACCCAAGCGGACGAGTGGTTAGCGCGCATTCCGCCCAGTGCAGATCCGCTCAAAGTTGCAAGCAGGCGCGCTGCATTGTTAGCGCAGCAAGGGCGTAAATCCGATGGCCTGAAACTGCTTGAGCAAGTCAAGGTGAACACCCCACAAGAGGCACGGCTGAAGGCCTTGGCAATTTCCCAATGGTTGCGCGAAGACAAGCAAATCAACGCCGCATTGACCATCATTGAACAAGCCTTGGCGAAGTTTCCTGCAGACACAGATTTGCAGTCAGAAATGGCCATGCTCTGCGAAAAGTTAGGCCGCTTTGACCAAATGGAAAGCCTTTTGCGTGGCATCATGAAAGTCAAACCCACAGACGCCCATGCATTCAATGCATTGGGCTATTCATTGGCCGATCGAAACATCAGGCTCAATGAAGCGCGCGAACTCATTCTCAAAGCCGTGCAATTAGCCCCCCGCGACCCCTTTATTCAAGACAGCTTAGGTTGGCTTGAGTACCGTGTGGGCAACACGGCGGAAGCCATCCGTATTTTGGAGGCCGCCTACAAAGCTCGCCCCGATGCCGAGATTGCGGCCCACTTAGGCGAGGTCTATTGGAAGTCAGGCCAACAAGACAAAGCCGGCACCATTTGGCGCGAAGGCTTGATGCTCAAATCTGACAACGATACCCTGCTTGATACCCTCAAGCAATTCAAATTCAAGCCTTGATGGGCTAAGGGCGAGATGCGCAAAAATCGTTGGGTCTGGCTGTGTTTTTCAAGCGTCTTTTTAATGGGCGCCTGTTCAACCCAACCTGCCGTAACTCAAAGCTTTACGCCACCGCCCGCCAACCCAGAAAACTCTCAGGTCGTCTCGGTTCAAGCCACCCCCATACCGCCCGCCTTTAAAGCCGGCAGGTTTGCGCTTCAAATTGACTCTCAACCGCCTCAATCTTTCATCACCTCCTTTGACTTAACGGGTGGCTGGCCAGAGGGCGCACTCAACATCTACAACCCCTTGGGGATGCAAATGGCCCGAGTCGAATGGACGGCGCAAAGTGCGCGTCTTTTGCAAGGCAATCAAGTGCGTGAGTCCAGCAGCCTTGAGCGTTTGGTCTTGGAGCTTACGGGTGCCCAACTGCCCACCGCCGCTTTGGTTGATTGGCTGTCAGGCAAACCCACACCCGCTGAGGGCTGGAACGTCGACGTCAGCGAATGGCACTTGCGTCGATTGGTTTTGGAAAGGGTTCAGCCAGCGCCGCGAACCGTTCTGCGAATTGCCTTTGAATCATGACGTCTTTGCACCAAGTTTTAGCGCCCGCCAAGCTCAATCTGTTTTTGCACATCACAGGCAGAAAAGACAACGGCTATCACCTATTGCAATCGGTGTTCATGCTCATTGATTGGTATGACACCTTGCACTTTGACCTTCGACGGGATGGCCAAGTCAGTCGTGAAGATCTGACCTTGAAACTGCCAGAAGACGACCTCATCACACGCGCTGCTAAGCTTTTACAGCAGGCCAGCGGCACTTCCTTGGGTGCACACATCGCCGTTGAAAAGTCCATTCCAGCGCAAGCTGGCATGGGCGGCGGATCTTCCGATGCCGCCACGTGTTTGCTGGCATTGAACAAGCTTTGGAACCTTCATTTCACGGTCAATCAACTGGCCGAGCTGGGTTTGAAACTCGGGGCTGATGTACCGTTCTTTCTCAGAGGAGAAAATGCTTGGGTGGAAGGCGTGGGTGAAATCATCACACCCATTTCGGTGCCACCCGCCCAGTTTGTGGTGGTCAAACCGCCCCAAGGGCTGGAAACGGCCAAAATTTTTGGCTCTGAAGCCCTCAACCGAGATTCAAAGCCTGCTACAATTTCGGTCTTTGCAGCAAACCCGTTCGGCTTCGGCCACAACGACCTGCAACCAGTGGCTGAAAGCCTCTGCCCCCAAATTAGCGAAGCAATAGAATGGCTTGAATTAGCCAAAATAGAGTCAGCTGTTGTCAAAGGCAGAATGACAGGCTCCGGGAGTGCAGTGTTTGCGCAAGTGCCACGCGGCACGAATTTAAGCCAAATGCCTCAAGTTCCAACAACTTGGCCCCTTTGGCAAATTCGAATGTGTGGCAATTTGGAAGTTCATCCCCAAAAGGGTTGGGCCTCCAGCGACGTTTGATCGGTCGGCAGCTTTAGTTTTCTACAGTTGCCAACCCGTGTAGGGGAGTCGCCAAGTTGGTTAAGGCACCGGATTTTGATTCCGGCATGCGAAGGTTCGAGTCCTTCTTCCCCTGCCAAAACTTTCACAAGCCGTCAAACGCCATGTGATTGAATGCGCGGTCATACGCGCAGTGATTGAAATTTATGCGGTAAGCCGCATCGGCCCTTCATTTAATCGCACAGAAGCTCATGCTGCAACCCAACGCAAATTCAAACTCAGACTTCATGGTCTTCACAGGCAATGCCAACCCCGTGTTGGCGGCAGAAGTTGCTTATGAGTTGGATGTAACCCTTGGCTTGGCCGATGTCGGGCGCTTCTCTGACGGTGAAGTCAGGGTTGAGTTAAAGCAAAACGTGCGCGCTCGTGATGTGTTCGTGATTCAGTCCACATGCGCACCCACCAACGAAAACATGATGGAGCTGCTGATCATGGTCGACGCTTTAAAGCGCGCCTCAGCAGGTCGCATCAGTGCCATCATTCCTTACTTCGGCTATGCCCGCCAAGACCGTCGCCCGCGCTCAACGCGTGTGCCCATCACGGCCAAAGTGATTGCCAACATGCTACAAGCAGTGGGTGTGAATCATGTCCTCACCATGGACTTGCACGCCGACCAAATTCAAGGCTTCTTCGACATTCCCGTCGACAACATTTACGCCTCTCCCGTGCTTCTGGGCGATCTGCTCCAAAAGAACTACGAAGACCTGATTGTGGTTTCACCCGACGTAGGCGGTGTGGTTCGTGCTCGGGCATTGGCCAAACAACTGAACTGCGATTTAGCCATCATTGACAAACGCCGCCCTTCAGCCAATGTCAGCGAAGTGATGCACGTCATTGGTGAAATCGATGGACGCAATTGCGTCATCATGGACGACATGATTGATACCGCAGGCACCTTGGTCAAGGCGGCTGAAGTTTTGAAAGCACGTGGCGCTAAAAAAGTTTACGCCTATTGCACACACCCCATTTTCTCGGGCCCCGCCATTGACCGCATTGCCAAAGGCGATGCCCTCGATGAAGTGGTTGTGACCAACACCATCCCGTTGTCACAATCTGCTGCTGCATGCCCCAAAATTCGCCAACTCACTGTGGCGCCGCTGTTGGCCAAAACCATCCAGCGCATTGCCAATGGTGAGTCGGTCATGAGTTTGTTCTCAGATCAAGACTGATCTGGAGCATCAACGTGGTTTGCTTTTAGCAAGCCTTTTTAAAACAGAGTCGTACTGGTCGCGGTCGACTCATCTTGGAGTTAGTTATGAAATTTGTCGCTTTTGAGCGCTCTATGCAAGGTACGGGTGCGAGCCGCCGTCTGCGCAATTCAGGTAAGACACCTGGTATTGTTTATGGCGGTGTAGATCAGCAACCCCAATTGGTCGAACTTGACCACAATGCCCTGTGGCACGCCCTGAAAAAAGAAGCTTTCCACGCAAGCATCTTGGACATGGAATTGAGCGGTAAAGAAACCAAAGTGTTGCTCCGTGACTTCCAAATGCACCCCTACAAACAATTGGTATTGCATATCGACTTCCAACGTGTCGACGCCAAAACCACTTTGAACCGAAAAGTGCCAATTCACTACTCAGGCGAAGAAACATCTCCTGCTGTCAAAGTTGACGCTTGCCTGATCAATCACATCATGAATGAACTGGAAATCACTTGCTTGCCAGCAGATTTGCCAGAAGCCATCAATGTTGATTTGTCTGGTTTGAAAAAAGGTGTTTCTTTGAGCCTAGGCGACATCTCATTGCCCAAGGGCGTGAAAGCCGTTACCCACGGCAAGAAAAACCCTGTTTTGGTGTCTGTGGTGAACCCAGCCGCCGAAGAGGCTCCTGCCGCTGATGCAGCTGCCGCTGCGCCTGCTGCCGACGCTAAAGCCAAGAAGAAGTAATTTCTCCTCGCTTTAAACACAGACTGTGTTTCAAACAACCCGCCTCGTGCGGGTTGTTTTGTTTTTATACTCACACATGATCAAACTGTTTGTTGGCCTTGGCAATCCTGGCACCGAATACGAAGACACCCGCCACAACGCTGGCTTTTGGTGGATCGACGCCTTGGCGCGTGATCTGAATGTGAACCTGGTGCCGGATAAAAGCTATTTCGCCAAGGTGGCGCGTACGCAAATCAAAGGCCAAACCGTTTGGCTGCTAGAACCCCAAACTTTCATGAACCTCTCGGGCAAGTCGGTCGGTGCTTTGGCCAAATTTTTTAAAATTGCGCCGCAAGAAATACTGGTAGCCCATGACGAGCTTGATGTGGTGCCCGGTGAAGCCAAGCTCAAATTTGGGGGCAGCCATGCTGGCCACAATGGACTTCGCGATATTCACGCCCAATTGGGCACCGGTGATTATTGGCGACTGCGCTTAGGCATTGGCCACCCTGGCGTGAAAGCTGAGGTGATTAACTGGGTGCTCAAAAAACCCATGGCCGAGCAACGCGACCTCATTCAAGAGAGCATTGCCCGCTCAGTAAAAGCGGCCGACATGCTGATGCAAGGCGAGATGGAAAAGGCCATGGTGCAAATTCACACCAGCAAGCCGCCAAGGCCTAAGCCTCCCCGCCCGGAAGGCGTCTAAGCCAGTACTTTGGCCAGCGCCCTAGCTGGCACCTTAGCTGGTACGCTAGCCGGCACTTTGAAGCCGTAGGTATTTTTGAAACAAGGTCTCTTTGGTTTCAATATGGGCTGGACTGACGGGGATACAGGCCACAGGGCACACCTGAACACATTGGGGCTCATCAAAATGACCAACGCATTCGGTGCACTTGTTGGGGTCGATTTCATAGATTTCAGGCCCGAGGTAGATCGCCTGATTGGGACACTCAGGTTCACACACATCGCAATTGATGCATTCGTCGGTGATCAACAAAGCCATCTAAACCTCACTTAATTCAGTTGGAATTATGGTTCAGTTGAGCAAGCCTACCATGCAGCACCTAAAATACCCCTGTGGAACCCTTACTCAACGCCGACCTACATTGCCACTCCGTGGTGTCCGATGGCACGCTCACGCCTGAGGCTTTGGCTGCGCGCGCCAAAGCCAATGGGGTTCAGCTCTGGGCCCTCACCGACCATGACGAAATTGGTGGCCAAGAACGCGCCATCGCTTCGGCCAAAGCCTTGGACATGAAGTACCTTACAGGCGTTGAAATTTCTATTACCTTTGCAGGCAAAACAGTCCACATTGTGGGTTTGGGCTTTGACCACACCAACACAGAGTTGGTGCAAGGCTTGCGCAACACGCGTGGTGGCCGAGCTGAGCGCGCCAAAGAAATGTCTGAAGGCTTGGCCAAGGTGGGCATACACGGGGCCTACGAAGGTGCACTCAAATATGCAGGCAACCACGAACTCATTTCGCGCACTCACTTTGCGCGGTTCTTGGTTGAGTCTGGTGTCTGCAAAGATACGTCCGAAGTGTTTCGCAAGTACCTGACTGAAAATAAACCTGGCTTTGTGCCCCACCGCTGGGCTTCGCTCGAGAATGCGGTCAATTGGATTACGGGTGCTGGCGGCGTTGCCGTCATTGCGCACCCTGCTCGCTACGGTTTCACTGCCAACGAAGAATTTGCATTGTTTACCGAATTTATCAATCATGGTGGTCGTGGCGTTGAAGTCATTACTGGAAGCCACTCCAGTGCAGACGCCTTGCAATACGCCGATACCGCGCTTGAATTTAATTTAGCTGCATCGCGTGGCAGCGACTTTCACAGCCCCGACGAAAGCCATACCGACTTGGGCACCCTGCCCTGGTTGCCCGGACAACTCAAGCCCGTGTGGGAATTGTTGTCAGACCGCATCCAGTGAACCAAGCCCCTGCTCAAACGCTGGCTGGGATTGGGTTTGTCATTCTGTCAGTCGCTTGTTTTGCAATTTTAGATACCACCACCAAACACATCAGCGCCAGCGTACCCGTTCTATTGGCCTTGTGGTTTCGTTATTTCATTCAGGCTCTTTTTAGCACCGTGTTTTTTTTACCCAAGCGCGGCATAGCGCTGTTTAAAACAGAGCACCCCAGATTCCAAATGGCGCGAGGCGCGCTTTTATTTAGCAGCAGTCTTTGTGCTTTTTACGGTTTGAAGTACTTGCCAGTGGGCGAATTCACAGCCATTGTTTCTATCACGCCCCTCGTAGTGACGCTCATGGCAGCCTTGTCTTTGGGCGAAAAAGTGAGGAAGTTGCGTTGGGCTTTGGTGCTGAGTGCATTTGCTGGCACCATGGTCATTGTTCGGCCAGGCAGCCAGAACTTCGATTGGGTCCTTATTTTTCCCTTCATACTCATTGCGACCAACTCAGGCTTTCATTTGCTCACCAGCAAAATGGCGAAAACTGAAGACCCCGTGACGATGAATGTTCTGACAGGTTGGGTGGGGACCGCGCTAGGTGCATTTTTGCTACCGTTTGTTTGGGAATTGCCCACTGACTGGTTTGTGTGGACTCAACTGCTTCTGATGGGGTTCTTTGCCACCATTGGACATTATCTTTTGATCTTGGCGTTTACCAAAGCACCGGCCACTGTGCTAACGCCCTACTTTTATACACAAATTGTTTTTGCCATGTTGGGTGGTTGGCTCATTTTTGATCACATGCCAGACCACTGGACGCTTGTTGGTATAGGCGTGGTGACATTGTGCGGCGCATTGGGGGCTTGGCTTACAGTGCGCGAAAGCCGAGTTCAAATCATGCCTATTGAATCTTGATCAATTGAATTTTTATGGCTCAATATTTTTCCGTTCACCCAGACAATCCTCAGCCACGTTTGTTAAAACAAGCTGTGGCATTGCTCAATCAGGGCGGCGTATTGGCCGTACCGACAGACTCCAGTTATGCGTTGGTTTGTCACATGGACGATAAAACGGCCGCCGATCATTTGCGCAAAGTGCGAGGCGTGGACGACAAACATCACCTGACCTTGCTGTGTCGTGATTTAAGTGAATTGGCCAACTACGCCAAAGTAGACAATGCCCAGTTTCGCATGCTGAAGCAGGCTACACCGGGTGCCTTTACCTTCATATTGGAAGCCACCAAAGAAGTGCCCCGCAGAGTGAGTCATCCGCAACGTAAATCCATTGGCCTGCGTGTGCCTCAGCATGCTGTGTTGCAAGAGCTGCTGGCCTTACATGGCGCACCGCTTTTGGCCACCACGCTTATTCCAAACGGAGAGTCTGAACCTCTTAACGATCCCGAAGAAATTCGCGATCGCTATGAAAAGCTCATTGCTGGCGTGATTGACGCAGGCGCTTGTAGCCGTGAGCCCACCACGGTGGTGGACTGTACCGGCGATAGCATCGAAGTGGTGCGCCAAGGTTTTGGCGATGTTGCTCTTTTGGGCCTGTAGATCTAGCTGAGAAAGTTTTAGAAATTTCTAAAAACCTCATGACTCTTTGAGACAATGCGCTGTGGACACCTCTAACCTCATTCAAACCGTTTCGGTCTATGCCATTCCGGTGATTTTTGCCATCACGCTGCATGAGGCTGCGCATGGCTATGCTGCCAAATATTTTGGCGACAACACGGCTTACATGATGGGCCGGGTTACGCTCAATCCGTTTCCTCACATTCATTTAGTGGGTACCATTCTTTTGCCCTTGCTGCTTTACTTCAGCACCAGTGGTGCTTTGCTCTTTGGTTTTGCCAAACCCGTTCCAGTAGATTTTGGCAACCTGCGTCATCCCAAACGCGACATGGTGTGGGTGGCCTTGGCAGGGCCTGCGTCTAACCTGGTTCAAGCCATTGTGTGGGCACTTCTGTATGTGGTCTACACTGACTTTGGCGTCTCAGAAAAGTTTTTCTTGGCCATGTGCAAAGCCGGCGTGTTAAGCAATGTCGTCATGTTCGCTTTCAATTTATTCCCACTCCCTCCCTTAGATGGCGGCCGAATTGTGGTGGGCTTGTTGCCTTGGAAGCAAGCTTATCAATTTTCTCGCGTTGAGCCCTACGGCTTCTACATCGTCATGGCCTTGGTCATCACGGGCGTGGTCAACCACTTGTGGCTAGACCCCGTCATGAACGCCACGTTTGGACTGATTCAACTCATGTTGGAATCTATTTCTTAAAGCTGATTGATATGACGACAGACTCAAACACCACTGCCCGCACACGCGTTTTAACGGGCATTACCACCACCGGCACGCCGCACTTAGGCAACTATGTGGGTGCCATTCGCCCTACCGTGCAAGCCAGCCTCAATCCTGCCACCCAAGGCTTCTACTTTTTGGCCGACTACCACGCGCTCATTAAGTGCGATGAGCCTGCGCGCATTCAACGCTCTACTTTAGAAATTGCCGCCAGTTGGATTGCAGCAGGCCTTGACCCCGAGCGCGTCATGTTCTACCGTCAATCTGATATTCCAGAAATTCCAGAGCTCACTTGGTTTCTCACCTGCGTCACGGGCAAAGGCGTCCTAAACAGAGCACACGCTTACAAAGCCTCAGTCGATAAAAACAACGCGGCCGGCAACGACCCCGATGCCGACGTATCTGCCGGTTTGTTCATGTACCCCGTGCTCATGGGCGCAGACATTTTGATGTTCAAGGCGCACAAGGTGCCTGTGGGCCGCGATCAAATTCAGCACATTGAAATGGCCCGCGACATGGCGTCTAGCTTCAACCACTTGTATGGCGAACACTTGGTATTACCTGAAGCGGTCATTGAAGAATCTGTGGCGCTGCTGCCAGGGCTTGATGGCCGCAAGATGAGCAAGAGCTACGACAACACCATTCCGCTTTTTTCTAGCAGTGCGCAGTTGAAGAAATTGATCTCTGGCATCGTGACCGATTCACGCGCCCCAGGCGTTGCCAAAGACACTGAGGGCTCTGCACTGTTTCAAATTTACCAAGCATTTGCCAGTGCCCAAGAGACCACCACCCTGGCCAAGGCTTATGCCGATGGCATCGGTTGGGGTGACGCCAAGCAAATTTTGTTTGAGCGCATTGACCGCGAAGTGGCGCCTATGCGAGCGCAATACGAAGAACTCATCAGCAACCCGGCCAAAGTAGATGCCATATTGCTGAAGGGCGCTGCCAAAGCCCGAGAACTGGCCACACCTTTGATCAAAGAGTTGAGACACGCGGTCGGTCTTCGATCACTGGCCAGTCATGGAGATGCTCAAGTTTCAGCAAAAGCTTCGCGCGTCGCGGTGCCTTCCTTCAAACAATACCGCGAGAAGGATGGTCAGTTTTATTTCAAACTCGTCGACCCTCAAGGAACCGTTCTGCTACAAAGTTTGGGGTTTAACTCACCCAAGGATGCCGGCTTGGCCGTCGCACAATTGCAGCAAGTTGATGCCAAAGCCATGACCGACTTAGGAACGCAAATTGGCTTAGGCGAGGGTGTGACGTTGGCCGAAGTGGCCGCAGCCTTAGAAGCACTGCGTACTGAATTGGCAGAAAAAGCCAAAGCCAAGGACTAGTCCTAAGCCAGTTAGACGGGTGTAACCCTAAGGCTTTCTGAATGAATCTGAAAAATCTGTAATAAGTGTTCAAATTTCACAAAAGTTGCTTGATTTGTTGCAGAGTTTGCTGATACTCTCATACTTTAAGTTTCATTCTTGAGCACACCATGACCGTTTACGTCATTGACGACCACCCCCTGATGCGCGACGCCCTCACCATGCTGGTTCAACGGGTTCGCCCCGGATTGAAGGTGGTTTCTGTGGCTAAACTGAGCAGTTTGGAAGCCACGGTTGAACGTCAAGGCACCCCCGAATTAATTTGTCTCGACCTTAAATTGCCAGATACCTTGGGTTTGTCGGGCGTACATGCTGTGAAGGCCAAATTTCCAGATGTCCCTTTGGTGGTGGTCACAGGCTCTGAAGCCAGCGAGTGCGAAGCTGCTTGCCTTGAAGCCGGTGCCAATTTGTTTTTAGAAAAAGCCAGCCCTCCCAATGCGATCATAGAGGGCCTGCGCACTTTCCTTCCTTCTCCGAAGGAAGAAGTTGCAGCCGAGGGCGCTGTGGCTGCGCCCACCAAACTGTCTAAGCGACAGAAGCAATTGATTTTGATGTTGGACCAGGGCCTGAGCAACAAAGACATTGCCGATAAGCTCACCATCAGCGAGCACACCGTCAAGGTTCACTTCTGGCGTTTGTTTAGAAGACTTGGCGTGAACAGCCGCACGCAGGCTTTGCACTTTGCCAGAACCAACGGCTGGCTTGGTATTTAGTCTTTTTTCTTTTTGTTGACGATGTCAGGTGTGACAGCGTCAATCACATTGATGACGGTCTTGCCGGTGTAAATGACGGTAGATGCCACTGCATCGGCCACGGCCACAACGGCGCAGCCTTGAAGGCAAAGACAAGCAACAATGGCTAATGCGAATTTCATAGACTGTCTCTCCATCGAATTGAGTGCGTTGCACCAATTCTAAGGGTTTAACTTTCTACAAATATTCTGGCCTTGCGCGGTGTGAGCACCAAGGTCTCGCCTTCCTTGTAGGCATGCTCAGCAAAAAGGTGCGAAGACAACTGCGCTTCAATGACAGTGTCTTTGGCAAAGTCATGATGGTCTACGGGCTCAAACTCTAAACGCGCAATGGGGCCCACCACAATGGCGCGGGTAAGTTTGGCCTTAATGCCTGCATCGCCGATGCTGTAGCGTTTCACTTCAATGTCATGCGGGCGCACATAGGCAAAAGCCTTGCTGTCTTGCACGTGTTGATGCTCGGGGCTGTTGAGGCTCACAGCGCTATCGCCACCAATCAGCATTTCTCCTTGGTGCGCTCGACCATGGAACAAATTCACATCGCCTAAGAAACCATAGACAAAGGGGCTGGCAGGATGGTCCCACACTTCTTGAGGCGAACCAATTTGCTCGACACTGCCGCTGTTCATAAGTACCACGCGGTCGGCCACTTCCAAGGCTTCTTCTTGGTCATGCGTGACAAAAATACTGGTGACGTGCAAATCGTCGTGCAGACGGCGCAACCAGCGGCGCAACTCTTTACGCACTTTGGCATCTAGCGCGCCAAAGGGCTCATCGAGCAACAACACTTTAGGTTCTACCGCCAAGGCACGCGCCAATGCAATGCGCTGACGCTGTCCACCAGAGAGTTGTGAAGGGTAGCGATCGG
>JBIIJK010000052.1:0-13920 GCA_044233865.1 Limnohabitans sp. | reverse complement strand
TGAACCCCGATCGCCATGCCACAAGCCATTACGATTACTTCAAAGATCTGATCAAGGGCGACGATGCCAGCACCGAAGCGCACCGCAAGTTCTATGACGAGTACAACGCTGTGCTCGACATGGACGCTGATTACTATTTAGAAACCATCAAAACAGTTTTTCAAGACTACAGTTTGGTACACGGTACTTGGAACGTTAAAAACCTCCAAGGCAAAAACGAATTGGTTCGCCCACAAGACATCACCACCACCGCCATGTTGACGGTTGAAGGAGAGTTGGACGATATTTCCGGTTCGGGTCAAACCGCTGCCGCACATGGTTTGTGCAACAACATCAAACCAGCCAATCGCCAGCATTTAGAAGTGCCTGGCGCAGGTCACTACGGCATTTTCAGCGGCCGTCGTTGGCGCGAAACGGTTTACCCCGCAGTGGTTAAATTCATTTTGGCGCACAACGATTTGGGAGCCAAGAAAAAAGCGGCTCCGAAAACGACTGCTAAAACTGCTGTCAAAGTCGCGCCTACTGCAGCTGCCAAATCAGTTGCAAAACCCACAGCCAAACGTGCGGTGAAAGCCGTTGCCAAAAAAGCACCTGCACGTAAAAAGTGATCTCACTGGCTGAACGCATCAACGATGCGCTGCCCCAAACGCAGTGCACCCGCTGCGGCTTTCCCGATTGCAAGGCCTACGCACAGGCCATTGCTCAAGACAACGCCCCTATCAATCAATGCCCTCCTGGGGGCCTTGAGGGCGTTGCCGTTTTGTCCAAAATCACTGGACGTCCAGTACTGCCTCTCAATCCAGATAACGGCACCGAAGGCCCCATGACGGTGGCCGTCATTGACGAGGCATGGTGCATTGGCTGTACGCTGTGCCTCAAAGTCTGCCCCACCGATGCCATCTTGGGTAGCAACAAGGTCATGCATACAGTCATTGAAGCTGCATGCACTGGTTGTGATTTGTGTTTGCCTGTTTGCCCTGTCGATTGCATTGAGATGGTCCCCATCTCAAACGAGCGCACTGGTTGGTCGGCTTGGTCTCCAGCGTTGGCGCAACAAGCTCGCCAGCGCTATGAAGCCAGACAATTAAGATTGATAGAGGAAGACAAGCAGCACGCAAGCAGACAGCAAAGCAAAGCTGAAATGAAGCTGGCCGATTTGATGACGCACACTCGCGTCGATGCCGAGCCAACTACGGGAGAAGCTATGAGCGCTGTTGATGCTGGCAAAGAAATGGTCCGCAAACGGGCCATCATTGAAGCTGCATTGGCAAAAGCCAAAGCACGGCAGAAGTCTTAATTTTCTTTAAGCGTATTGCGCCGCCAAGGCGCTAAACGCTTTGACCACTTCTTCGGGTGCTTGCACCAATTCAATTAGAACGCCTTCACCGCCAATGGGCAGTTCTTCGCTGCCTTTGGGGTGAATGAAGCAAATATCAAACCCTGCAGCGCCCTTTCGAATGCCGCCTGGCGCAAAACGAACGCCTTGCTGACTCAGCCACTCAACAGCTACCGGTAAATTGTCGATCCACAAACCCACATGGTTCAAGGGCGTGTTGTGAACTGCCGGTTTCTTTTCTGGGTCGATGGGTTGCATCAAATCTACTTCAACCTTGAATGGTCCCACGCCCATTGCGCAAATGTCTTCGTCAACATTCTCACGGTCACTTTTGTAAGTGCCAGTCATCTCTAGGCCGAACAGGTCAATCCAAAGTTTTTGCAGCTTGACTTTGTCAGGGCCTCCAATGGCGATTTGCTGAATGCCCAATACTTTAAAGGGGCGAGTGATAAGGCTCATGCTTCAAACTCCACAATCACTTGGTCTACTGTGAGTGACTCCCCTTGAGAGGCCATGATTTTTTTCACCACACCATCGTGCGCAGCAAACAAAATATTTTCCATCTTCATGGCTTCAATGACTGCCACACGCTCACCGGCTTGAACCTTTTGCCCAGCCGTTACGGCAACGTTGACCAACAAGCCTGGCATCGGTGACAACACGAATCGACTCATGTCTGGTGGTGTTTTGAAGGGCATCATTTGATGCAACTCAGCCATCCGGGGCGAAACAACAAGCGCTTCAATGCGAGTGCCATTGTGTTGAACTTGCAAAGCCAAAGGATTCTTAGGTGTGCCACGCTCTACCTGAGCCGTAAATGGCTTGCCATTGACGGTGCCGCTAATTCGCACATCGTTGAGGCGCGAATGACTTTCAATAATGTAGTGGTTCTCACCCACCTTGATGATGGCTTTGCCGCTCTGACCGCGAAACTCGTCGACATGCACGGGGATGTAACGGTTGGCACCTTTGGCACCAAGCACCACCACACTGTAGTCATGTCCAATTTGCACATCGTAACCAGGCAGTTGACCACTTAGGTTGGCAGCACGTTCGCGTGACTTGCGTCGAACAAATGCCGCCAAGGCGACCAAGAAATCGGGGTCATTGTGCGGTACGTCTTCAGCGCGGAAACCATGCGCATAGTTTTCTGCAATGAAGCCCGTGTTGAAGTCGCCAGACACAAACTTAGGATGGGCTAACAATGCCGCTTGAAATGGAATGTTGGAGCTGATGCCGCGAATCACAAAACCGTTGAGTGCTTCACGCATTTTGGCAATGGCATCGTTTCGATCGGTGCCATGCACAATGAGCTTGGCAATCATGGAGTCGTAGAACATGGGAATTTCACCGCCATCCTGTACGCCCGTGTCTACACGCACACCCAGCAAGTCTTGGGTGTTGGACTGAAACATGGTCTGGACGGGCGGTTGGAAGCGCACCAAACGTCCTGTGGAAGGCAAGAAATTTCGGAATGGATCTTCGGCATTGATGCGGCATTCAATGGCCCAACCGTTGCGCTTCACATCGGCTTGCGTGATTGGCAATTTTTCACCATTGGCTACACGAATCATCATTTCGACCAAGTCGATGCCAGTGATGGCTTCTGTTACGGGGTGCTCTACTTGCAACCGTGTATTCATTTCCAAGAAGTAGAAGCTTTGGTCTTTGCCCACCACAAACTCCACCGTGCCAGCAGATTGGTACTGCACCGCTTTGGCCAAGGCTACGGCTTGCTCGCCCATCGCAATGCGCGTGGCGTCGCTGATGAAAGGTGATGGCGCTTCTTCAATGACCTTTTGGTGACGGCGTTGGATAGAGCATTCGCGCTCGTTCAAATAAATCACGTTGCCATGGCTGTCTCCCAGGACTTGAATTTCAATGTGTCTTGGTTCTTCCACAAATTTTTCAATGAAGACGCGGTCGTCCCCAAAGGAGTTAAGGGCTTCGTTTTTGCAGGACGTAAAACCTTCAAAGGCTTCTTTGTCGTTGGCTGCCACGCGCAGGCCTTTACCACCGCCGCCTGCAGAAGCTTTGATCATGACGGGATAGCCTATGCCTTTGGCAATTTGGACCGCAGCTTCTGCCGATTCAATGGCATCGTTGTAACCCGGAATGGTGTTCACCTTGGCTTCGTTGGCCAACTTCTTAGACGCAATTTTGTCGCCCATGGCGGCAATGGAAAAGTGGCGCGGGCCGATGAAGGCAATGCCCTCGTCTTCGCAGCGTTTAGAAAATGCTTCGTTTTCAGACAAGAAACCATAGCCTGGATGAATGGCTTGTGCGCCTGTGGCTTTGGCCGCCGCAATGATTTTGTCTGCCACCAAATAAGATTCGCGCGATGGCGCTGGACCAAGCAGGACAGCTTCGTCGGCCAGCAAAACATGGCGAGCTTCTTTGTCGGCCTCAGAGTAAACAGCCACTGTGGCAATGCCCATTTTCTTGGCGGTGGCAATGACGCGGCAGGCAATTTCACCGCGGTTGGCTATCAAAATTTTGGTAAACATATTTTTTCCTAATGGCGTTTTAGATCAAGCTTTGTTGGTCATTGCGCTTAAAGCGGAATGTTGCCGTGCTTGCGCCATGGGTTTTCAACTTTTTTGTCTTTCAACATGACAAGTGAGCGGCAGATGCGTTTGCGTGTTTCGCTGGGTTGAATGACGTCGTCAATAAAGCCGCGTGCACCTGCTACAAAGGGGTTGGCAAAACGGTCTTTGTATTCGGCTTCGCGTGCAGCCAATTTCACAGGGTCGTTTTTGTCATCGCGGAAAATAATTTCTACAGCACCCTTAGCACCCATCACCGCAATTTCTGCGTTGGGCCAGGCAAAGTTGACGTCGCCTCTAAGGTGCTTAGAGGCCATCACGTCATAAGCACCGCCATAGGCTTTGCGAGTAATGACCGTGATTTTGGGCACAGTGCACTCTGCATAGGCGTATAGCAATTTAGCGCCGTGTTTAATGATGCCACCGTATTCTTGTGAAGTGCCAGGCATGAAACCAGGCACGTCTACAAATGTGATGACAGGAATACTGAAGGCATCGCAGAAGCGCACAAAGCGGGCTGCTTTGATCGAACTCTTAATGTCCAAGCAACCCGCCAACACCAAAGGTTGATTGGCCACAATGCCCACTGTTTGGCCGGCCATGCGGGCAAAACCAATGAGCATGTTTTTGGCATAGTCGGGCTGCAGCTCAAAGAAGTCACCGTCGTCTACGGTCTTCAAAATAAGCTCTTTCATGTCGTAGGCTTGATTGGCGTTCAAAGGCACCAAAGTGTTCAAGCTTTTGTCGAGCCTGTCGGTGGGGTCGCCGCTTGCGCGCATCGGCGATTTTTCGCGGTTGTTCAGTGGCAGATAGTTGTAGAGCCGTCGCAGCATAAGCAAGGCTTCTACGTCGTTCTCAAAGGCCATGTCGGCCACACCGCTCTTGGTGGTGTGCGTTAATGCGCCGCCCAATTCTTCGGCTGTCACTTCTTCATGCGTCACAGTCTTCACCACTTCAGGGCCTGTGACAAACATGTAAGAGCTGTCTTTCACCATGAAAATAAAGTCGGTCATGGCGGGTGAATACACTGCACCACCCGCTGAGGGGCCCATGATCATGCTAATTTGAGGAATGACGCCACTGGCCATGGCATTGCGCTGAAACACCTCGGCATAGCCCCCCAAAGAAGCCACACCCTCTTGAATGCGAGCACCTCCCGAGTCGTTCAAGCCAATCACCGGTGCGCCCACCTTCATGGCTTGGTCCATGATTTTGCAAATCTTCTCGGCATGCGATTCAGACAACGCGCCACCAAAAACCGTGAAGTCTTGGCTGTACACAAACACCAAACGGCCGTTGATCATGCCGTAGCCGGTGACCACACCGTCGCCCGGAATTTTGTTGTCTTGCATGCCAAAGTCTGTGCAACGGTGCTCGACAAACATGTCCCACTCTTCGAAGGTGCCTTCGTCTAGCAACACTTCTAAGCGCTCGCGGGCGGTGAGTTTGCCTTTGGCATGCTGTGCGTCAATGCGTTTTTGTCCGCCTCCTAGGCGTGCAGCTGCGCGTTTTTGTTCAAGTTGTTGAATGATGTCTTGCATGATTTACTCGCTTCAATACAGATAGTTCAATGTTTTGGAAAGCCAGTCGCCTGATAAGCGGCTAGCAGTTGTCTGGCTGCAGTAGAGGCTGGAACTTGGCCCGAGATGACCTTCTGCGTGAGTTCAGGCAGAAGAGCTTTGACACTGGCTTGACCTCGGAAGTTTTGTGTGAGACCTGCATTGATGCGCTCCCACATCCACGACTGAGCTTGCCCTTGTCTGCGCTGCTCAAACTTTTGCTTGGCCTGTTGCAAACGTTTGAACTTCAAAACGCGGTGCCAAAAGCTGTCGACGCCTTGGTTTAAAAGTGCGCTAATTTGAATGACTTCTGGATGCCAAATTTCTTCGTCAAAATGCGCGTGATCGGGGTGGCCGTGCATGCCCAGCAAACGCAATGCACTTGTAATTTGCGCTTCTGCGCGTGTAGCAGCAGAGGCATCAATGTCGGCTTTGTTGATGACCACCAAGTCGGCCAACTCCATCACGCCTTTTTTAATGGCCTGTAAATCGTCACCTGCGTTAGGCAGTTGCATCAGCACAAACATGTCTGTCATGTTAGACACAGCGGTTTCGCTTTGACCCACGCCCACTGTTTCCACAATGACCACGTCGTAACCTGCGGCTTCGCATACCAACATGGCTTCGCGCGTTTTTTCGGCCACGCCACCCAGTGTGCCGCTAGAAGGACTGGGGCGAATATAAGCTTTTTCATGAACACTGAGGTGTTCCATGCGGGTTTTATCACCCAAGATAGAACCACCAGACACCGTGGAGGAAGGATCGATGGCCAGCACGGCCACACGATGACCTTGTGCGATTAAGAAAAGCCCCAGCGCTTCAATGAATGTTGACTTGCCCACGCCAGGCACACCGCTGATGCCTAAACGAAATGATTTGCCTGAATGCGGCAACAGCCCAGTGAGCAATTCATCGGCCTGTAGACGATCTGCCGGCAGTGTAGATTCAAGCAAGGTAATGGACTTGGCCATGGCGCGGCGTTGAACCGCAGGCTCGCCCTGCAACACACCCTGCAAGAGGTCTTTCGGATTCAACCTAATGCCTTCTTAATTTGCTCCAGCACATCTTTGGCGCTGGCAGGAATGGGGGTGCCTGGGCCGTAGATGCCCTTCACGCCTGCTTCGTACAAGAAGTCGTAATCTTGGCGTGGAATGACGCCGCCCACAAAAACGATGATGTCGTCTGCGCCCTGCTTCTTTAGTTCTTCAATGATCGCGGGCACCAAAGTTTTGTGACCCGCCGCCAAGGTAGACACACCCACAGCATGCACATCGTTTTCAATGGCTTGGCGCGCGCATTCTTCTGGCGTTTGGAACAAGGGGCCCATGTCCACATCAAAGCCCAGATCGGCAAAGGCTGTGGCCACCACTTTGGCACCACGGTCGTGACCGTCTTGACCCAGCTTGCTGATCATGACGCGAGGACGGCGGCCCTTGGCATCGGCAAAGTCGTTGATTTCTTTTTTGAGTTGGTCCCAGCCTTCTGCTGAGTCATAAGCTGCTGCGTACACGCCGGTCACCTTTTGCGTATCGGCGCGGTGGCGCCCAAAAACTTTTTCCAATGCATCGGACACTTCGCCCACCGTGGCGCGCAATCGAATGGCTTGAATGCTGAGTTCTAGCAAATTGCCTTGACCGCTTTCTGCGGAGGCAGTGAGTGCATCCAATGCGGCTTGAACTTTGGCAGTGTCGCGAGTTGCGCGAATATTCTTGAGCCGCTCAATTTGGCCATCGCGCACTCTCACGTTGTCAATCGCCAAAATATCAATCGGGTCTTCTTTGGTCAGCTTGTATTTGTTGACGCCCACAATCACATCTTTGCCAGAGTCAATGCGCGCTTGTTTCTCGGCAGCTGCAGCTTCAATTTTGAGCTTGGCCCAACCACTGTCTACGGCCTTGGTCATGCCGCCCATAGCTTCCACTTCTTCAATGATGGCCCAAGCTTTGTCGGCCATTTCTTGGGTCAGCGATTCCATCATGTAGCTACCAGCCCAAGGATCGATCACATTGGCAATATGCGTCTCTTCTTGAATGATCAACTGGGTGTTGCGCGCAATGCGTGAGCTGAACTCGGTAGGCAATGCAATGGCTTCGTCAAAGCTGTTGGTGTGCAAAGATTGCGTACCGCCAAACACCGCAGCCATGGCTTCGATGGTGGTGCGCACCACGTTGTTGTAGGGGTCTTGCTCGGTCAGGGACCAGCCAGATGTTTGGCTGTGTGTGCGCAACATGAGACTCTTGGGATTCTTGGCCTCGAAGCCCTTCATGATGCGGCACCACAGCAAACGCGCGGCACGCATTTTGGCAATTTCCAAATAGAAATTCATGCCCACCGCCCAGAAGAAGGACAAGCGGCCTGCAAAGTCGTCCACGTCCATGCCTTTGGCAATGGCGGTCTTGACATACTCTTTGCCGTCGGCCAAGGTAAAGGCCATCTCGAGCGCCTGATTGGCTCCGGCCTCTTGCATGTGATAGCCCGAAATCGAAATTGAGTTGAACTTCGGCATGTGCTTGGCCGTGTACTCAATGATGTCGCCAATGATTTTCATCGATGGCTCGGGTGGGTAGATGTAGGTGTTGCGCACCATGAACTCTTTCAGAATGTCGTTCTGAATGGTTCCAGACAATTTGTCTTGGCTGACGCCCTGCTCTTCAGCGGCCACCACATAACCGGCCAACACGGGCAATACCGCGCCGTTCATGGTCATAGACACAGACACCTTGTCTAAAGGAATCTGGTCAAACAAAATCTTCATGTCCTCAACAGAGTCAATGGCTACGCCGGCTTTGCCCACGTCGCCTGTGACGCGGGGATGGTCGGAGTCATAGCCGCGGTGTGTAGCCAAGTCGAAAGCTACCGACACGCCTTGACCGCCGGCGGCCAAAGCTTTGCGATAAAAGGCGTTGGACTCTTCGGCCGTTGAAAAACCAGCGTATTGACGAATGGTCCAAGGGCGCACCGAGTACATGGTGGCTTGCGGGCCACGCAAAAAGGGCTCAAAGCCTGGCAAGGTGTTGGCGTAGGGCAAGTTGGCGGTGTCTTCGGCCGTGTACAAAGGCTTGACGGAAATGCCGTCGGGGGTTTTCCAGTTGAGGGCCTCGACATTGCCACCGGGCGCAGACTTTTGAGCGGCACGCAGCCAATCGTCCAGCTGTGCGGTCTTGAATTCTTTCTTCGGGTCGGTCATGTCGCGAAATCCTCAATATGATTCATAATTATTGATGCAAAATATTGTACCTGCCTTACAATTTGCAAAACGGCCAACTTTAGGCCAATTTGAACGATTTATCCACCATGTCTGCCCTGTCCGCTGTCCCATCTTTGGCGCCCCGAGCGCTTTACGAAGAAGTTGCCGAACTCATTCGGCAGCGCATCTTCAGCCGAGAACTCGAGCCAGGCAGTTGGATAGACGAGTTGCAAATCTCCAAGGCCTACGGCATCAGCCGAACCCCTTTGCGGGAGGCATTGAAGGTTTTGGCCGCTGAAGGCCTGGTCACCATGAAGGTACGCCGCGGGGCTTATGTGACCGAGGTTTCAGAAAAAGACCTTCGCGATGTGTATCACTTGCTGAGTCTTTTAGAAAGTGATGCAGCCGCTGTGGTGGCCCAAACTGCCTCTGCTGCAGACTTAAAGAAGCTGCAATCGCTCCATGCAGACCTTGAAGCCGCTGGCAAACCCGGCAAAGAAAAACACGATAAGTTCTTTGAAGTGAACGAAGCATTTCACATGTGTTTGCTAGAGTTGTCGCAAAACAAGTGGCGTGATCAAATGGTGGCTGACTTGCGCAAAGTGATGAAACTCAATCGGCACAACTCTTTGTTTAAAACAGGACGAATCAAGGAATCTCTAAGTGAGCACCAGGCCATCATGGCAGCTCTGAACGCAAAAGATCCTGTGGCCACGGCAACCCGCATGCGAGAGCATTTTGCAAATGGTCTTGCGGCGGCCAGCTCAACGCCTTAAGCAGGCACCTCTGCACCCCTCGCTAGCGCCTCACGCGCAATGGCCATTACATCTCGAGGTGGCTGAGGTTTGAGCTTGTGATTGCTCCAAACTTGGCGCCACAACCGTCCTCCTCGCTGACCATGGTAAAGCCCCAGCATGTGTCTTGCGATGGCATACCAAGGGCAGCCATCTTCTTTGAAGGCACGCTCCATGTAAGTCACCATGGCTTCCTCCACGTCTTCTCGTGAAAGCACGGGTTTAGACTGAACGCTTTGTGCGGGTTGCTGAAAAAATGTTTCATCCCAAGTGGTGAGTAGCCAAGGGTTGTAATAAGCCTCACGGCCAATCATCACGCCATCTACTTCGGTGAGATGTTCGGCTATTTGTTCATTGCGCGTGATGCCACCATTGATGGCAATCGTGAGTTGAGGGAAATCTTTCTTAAGCTGATAAGCAAGTTCATACCTCAAAGGCGGAATCTCGCGATTCTCTTTGGGGGATAAGCCATTAAGCCAAGCATTGCGCGCATGGACAATGAACACATTGCAGCCGGCTTCTTTGACGGTGCCCACAAAGTCTCGAACAAAATCGTAGCTTTCAATTTGGTCAATGCCAATGCGGTGCTTCACCGTGACGGGCACTGAGACGACATCTACCATGGCCTTGACGCCATTGGCCACCAGCTGTGGCTCGTTCATGAGACATGCACCAAACGCACCACGCTGCACACGATCGCTAGGGCAGCCACAATTTAAATTGATTTCGTTGTAGCCCCACTGCTCGCCCAATTTAGCGGCGAAGGCCAAGTCGTTGACGTCACTGCCGCCCAACTGCAAAGCGACTGGATGCTCTTCTGAATTGAAACGCATATGGCGCTCTACGCTGCCATGGCGGATGGCGCCGGTGGTGACCATCTCGGTGTAAAGCATCGTGTGCTGCGTTAGAAGGCGATGAAAAAACCGGCAATGCCGATCCGTCCAGTCCATCATGGGCGCAACTGACAGGCGCCAAGGACTAAAGTTGGGGTGAGGTGCTTGATTCACACCCCGATCATAATTAATAAATGATGCTTGCAATCCCTTTCAAACAAACGGAATCTCCACAGTTATTGCCAATACGTGGCACGATGGGGCATTCGAGGTACGTTAGTTAAAGGGAAATCTCATCCATGAACGAATCAACCATTTGGTGGCTCATTGCAGGCTCACTTGTTGGCATAGAACTGATGACGGGCACCTTTTACTTGCTCATGATCGCCATTGGCGCTTCAGCGGGTGCTATCGCCGCGCACGCTCAGTTAGGTTTTACAACGCAACTGATCACCGGATCGGTGGTCGGTGGACTGGCTGTCATTTTGTGGCGTGTTTATTCTTTGCAAAAATTAAAGTCGCATCCCGAGCAAATTTCTGCTCAACACTTGGATGTCGGTGAAACAGTGGAAGTGCATGAATGGCTCAGCAACGGCACTGCACAGGTGAAGCACAGAGGTGCCAACTGGACGGCTATTTGTGCAGAAGGCGTTCCGCAAGAACTTGGCGTTTATCAAATCCAAGATATTCAAGGCAACACTTTGGTGCTGCATAAAGTTTAAGTCAACGTTAGCCTCAAAGAAAGAAACATCATGGAAATTGCAATCGTCCTATTGGCCATTGCGGTCTTGTTCATCATCAAAACCGTCAAGGTCGTACCCCAACAAAATGCATGGGTGGTAGAACGCTTGGGCAAGTTCCACGCTAGCCTTACCCCCGGCCTTAATTTTGTGGTGCCTTTCATTGACAAAGTCATCCAAAAACACAGCCTCAAAGAAATTCCACTGGATGTGCCCAGCCAGGTTTGTATTACCCGAGACAACACACAACTGCAGGTCGATGGCATTTTGTACTTTCAGGTCACCGACCCCAAGCTGGCCAGCTACGGCTCGTCCAACTACATCATTGCGGTCACTCAATTGGCACAAACCAGTTTGCGCAGTGTCATTGGCAAATTAGAACTCGACAAAACATTCGAAGAGCGCGACATCATCAATGCACAGGTGGTGGCAGCCATCGATGAAGCAGCCTTGAACTGGGGTGTCAAAGTACTTCGTTACGAAATCAAAGACCTCACACCGCCCAACGAAATTTTGCACGCCATGCAATCGCAAATTACGGCCGAGCGTGAAAAGCGAGCCCTCATTGCAGCCTCAGAAGGACGCCGTCAAGAACAAATCAACATTGCCACAGGCGAACGCGAGGCTTTCATTGCGCGCTCTGAAGGCGAGAAGCAGGCCGTGATCAACAAAGCCGAAGGTGATGCCGCTTCAATTTTGGCGGTAGCAGAAGCCACAGCCCAGGCCATTGAGCGTATTGCCTCCGCCATTCAAAAACCAGGCGGTGAACAGGCTGTGCAACTGAAAGTGGCCGAGCAAGCTGTCATCGCCTACAGCAAGGTAGCACAAGATGCCAAAACCACACTCATCGTGCCTAGCAACATGACCGAGTTATCTTCCTTGATAGCCTCGGCCATGCAAATGGTCAACACAGGAAAAAATGCTGGGCATTAACCCATGTGCAAGCCACCATTGACAGAGAAGTCTGCACCCGTGGCATAACCACCTTCGGTAGACGCCAACCAAGCAATGATGGAGGCAATTTCGCTGGGCTCGCCCAAACGCTTGACGGGCACTGTGGCCACAATTTTTTCCAGCACATCGGCACGAATGGCTTTGACCATGTCGGTGCCAATGTAGCCGGGGCTAACGGTGTTCACTGTCACGCCTTTGGTGGCCAACTCTTGTGCCAAGGCCATAGAGAAGCCGTGCATGCCTGCTTTGGCAGCAGAGTAGTTGGTTTGACCCGCCTGACCCTTTGCACCATTCACCGATGAAATATTGATAATGCGGCCCCAGCCTTTTTCAACCATGTCGGCAACCACTTGCTTGGTCACGTTGAACATGGAGTTCAGGTTGGTTTCAATGACTGCATCCCAATCTTCGCGCGACATTTTCAAAAACATGCGGTCTTTGGTAATGCCAGCGTTGTTGACCAACACGTCAATGGTGCCGTGCTCGGCTTTGGTTTTTGTAAAAGCTTCGACGGTTGAATTCCAATCACCCACATTGCCCACAGATGCGTAGAAGGTAAAACCCAATGCTTTTTGCTCGTCCAACCACTTGGTGAAGTCACGTGTTGGGCCGCAACCAGCAATGACCTTGAAACCTTCTTTGTGAAGTCGCTGGCAAATGGCGGTTCCGATGCCGCCCATACCACCTGTAACGTATGCTACTTTTTGACTCATGGATTTGTCTCCTATGTAAATGAGTTGTTTTAGTTTCTGAAAAATTAACGCTCTAGTGTCAATGACACGCCCATACCGCCACCGATGCACAAGGCTGCAAGGCCCTTCTTTGCATCACGACGTTGCATTTCATGCAAGAGTGTCACCAAAATACGGCAGCCAGACGCACCAATGGGGTGACCAATTGCGATGGCGCCGCCATTGACGTTCACACGCATTGGATCAATGTCCAATGCTTTGTTGACTGCGCAAGCTTGGGCTGCAAAGGCTTCGTTCAATTCAAACAAATCTACATCGCTGGCTTTCCAACCGGCACGTTGCAATGCCTTCTGCGATGCTGGCACGGGGCCCATGCCCATGGTGGCAGGGTCTAAGCCGCTGGTACCAAATGAGACAATGCGCGCCAGGGGCTTGAGGCCTAAAGCAGCAGCCTTTTTAGCCGTCATGACCACTACAGCGGCAGCACCATCATTGAGGCCTGAAGCATTGCCCGCAGTCACTGAACCGGCTTTGTCAAATGCAGGACGCAAACCTGCCAAGGCCTCTGCATTGGTTTTCTTATTGATGAATTCATCGACATTGAAGACCAAGGGGTCGCCTTTGCGCTGAGGAATCAGCACATCGACAATTTCATCTTTGAACTTGCCTGCATCTTGCGCGGCGCTGGCTTTTTGCTGGCTTCCCAGTGCCAGAGCATCTTGCATGTCGCGTGTAATGCCATTGGCCTTGGCCACATTTTCAGCCGTAATGCCCATGTGATATTGGTTGTACACATCCCACAAGCCATCGACAATCATGGTGTCAACCATGTTCCAGTTGCCCATGCGTTGTCCATCACGCGAGCCCATCAAAACGTGGGGTGAAGCGCTCATGTTTTCCTGACCACCTGCCACCACAATGTCGCTGTCACCCCATGCCACAGCTTGCGCTGCCAACATAACGGCTTTCAAACCAGAGCCACACACCGCGTTGATGGTGAGGGCGGGTGTTTCTTTGGCAACGCCGGCTTTCATCATGGCTTGACGTGCAGCATTTTGTCCTGCGCCAGCCGTCAAAACTTGGCCCATGATGACTTCACCAATTTGATCCATGCCAAGGCCAGCGCGAGCAATGGCTTCGCGAATGGCAATACTGCCCAACTCTGGCGCTGCAATTTTGGCCAATGAGCCCCCAAACTTACCCACAGCTGTGCGTGCAGCTGAAACAATGACGATGTCTTCCATGTGTCTTCCTTTTTTAATCTACGAACTGAATTTAA
>JBIIJK010000123.1:0-3556 GCA_044233865.1 Limnohabitans sp. | reverse complement strand
ACCGGGTCCATGCTTTTACGAGTGTGGGCCATGGCGGCTTTTAAATCCATCTTGCCAGCGACAGCTTCTTTGCCAGCATTGAACAAAGTTTCCACCCAGCGCTTGGTGTAGTCCAAGGCCTTGTTCACATTGGCTTGACCCTTCATGGCTTCACCGCGGCCGGGCACGATCGCTTCGGCTTTTAAGGCGCGTAAAGCTTCCAAGGTGGCGGGCCATTCTTGAAGTTGGGCATCGCCGGTGTAGACGCCCGCTTCGTACTCGACCAAGTCGCCAGAGAACAAGACTTTTTCTTCTTCCACCCAAGCAATGGTGTCGCCGCGAGTGTGGCCATAGCCAGGGCTCCAAATTTGAACTTTCACACCGCCTAAGTCAATCACCAATTTGCCTGGCACCTCACCCTTGGTGGCGTCACCGCCGCCAATGACCATGGTGGGCCATGTCAGGCCTGGCACCTCTTCTGCACCGCGGAACAAACGCGGAAAGCGCTCCATCTCGCTCTTCATGTCTTGCGCGCCACGCTCAATGATGAGCTCGTAAGTGCCTTGGCTGGCAATCACTTCAGTAGCGCCTTCAACAGCATAAGCACTGGCACCCAACACGCGCACTGCGTGGTAGTGCGTGAGCAGCACGTACTTGATGGGCTTGTCGCTGATGGTGCGAATTTGCTTGATCAAATCACGCGCCATGCCCGGCGTGGCCGTGGCATCACTCACCATGATGAACTTGTCACCAATGATCACACCAGAATTGGGATCACCCTCAGCGGTATAGGCCCAGCAGTGCTTGCTGAGCTGCTCAAACTTAATGACCTTGTCTGCCAAGTCGGCTTGTGATGCAAATGCTTTTGTAGGTTGGTTCATTTTTATCTCCGGTGTAAATTAATTTAATTGGGGTCAGAGCAACATTAATTAATGTTGCTCTGACCCCAATTAAATTAATTCAAGCCCTTTTCTAAAAGGGCAATGACTTCGTCTGCAAAGGCCACATACGAGATGGGCCCGCCCGGACGAAGCCAGGTGAAAGTCCAGTTGATCATACCGAACAACATCATGGTGATGGCAGTTTGGTTGGAAGCGTTCAATCTACCTGGATAAGCTCGGCGCAAAGCGCGCGTCACGGCGGCCACCACATCGCGCTGGCGATTCAAAATGAGTTCGCGGGGCGAAATAGCCGGCGAGCCCAAATGTTCATCGGGCGCATCACTTAAAAACTGAGTGTCATTCAACAAAGCAACATGCCGAGTTGCAGACGTTTGATACTCCTGCAAAAAGGCACGAATGAGTTCATGCAAAGCGGCACGATCGTCCAGATTGCGGCGCTGCGCAGTCGCTTCCGTCAAAGCTATGAGTGACAACAAGCGCTGCGTATAGCGGTCCATGAGGTCAAACAGAATGGCTTCTTTGCTACCGTAATAGTGATACAGCCGTGCCTTAGAAGTGCCACACGCCGTGGCAATTTCATTCATGCTGGCAGCCGGATAACTGCGATCGGCAAAACACTGCGCCGCAATGTCCAAAATGGCATCTCGCTTGATGTCGTGCGTGGCGGATTTAGGTCTTGCCATATCGATTGAGTGACTTATTTTTTCTGACTGAATACCGAACTAATTGCTGACTCGTCTTCTCAACAGATCAACCAAATGGCCACACCACACCGTTGTCATTCAAAATAGCATCTAGTGGCAGATCGTGTGGTTCGGGCTCAAAATCGTCAACAAAAGCCTCTTTGAAACCCAAACCAACGGTAAAAGGCTTGGGCGCCAGGGCCGCCAAAGTGCGATCGTAAAAACCGCCACCATAACCCAAGCGAAAACCACCCGCGGTATAGCCCACGCAGGGCACAAACAACAAAGTAGGCACAATGATTTCGGTGTCTTTGGGTTTGGGAATGCCATAAGCATCCTCCTCCATGGGGCAACCCGGGTACCAAGCGTGAAAGGTGAGTGTTTTGTTCACCTTGTCGACCACAGGTAGCCCAATTCTTCGAAGTTGTGACTCTCCCGTTAACTCACCATCCTCTTTCCAACGGTGCAGCGCTGGCAGCGGGTCAAACTCGCCTTTAATGGGCCAATAGGCGCCAATCACCAGCTCGGGACGACCAAACAACCAGATGCGCATCACCCGTTGCAGGGCGTCTACCCGCTCTTGGCGATCCGTCATGTTGAGGCGCGCTTTCAACAAGTCTTGGCGAATTTGTTTTTTGGCTTCTGATTTGTCCATAATCGACCTATGCAATTGACACAGATTTTGACATCGCTTGGGGCCTCCGTCCTCATTTTCTCCTTCATGAACCCTGCCTTGGGCCAAACTAACGCCCCAAACAAGGCCGATGAGGTCATTTTGGAGATGAGCCAGGCCTTTAAAAAGAACGACAAAGCCCAGCTTTCTCGTCTCTTGCCCAAAGCCAGAGGCCACACACTTGAGCCCTGGGCTGCGTATTGGGACCTTCGCGTACGCTTAGACCAAGCCAGCGACTCAGAAATTCAGCAGTTTTTGACGCAATACGCTGGCACCTATGCAGAAGACCGCTTGCGCAACGATTGGTTGTTGCAGTTAGGCCGGCAACGCGAGTGGACCACCTTCACACAAGAGTACCCCCGCTTTCGCATGAATGACGACCGGGAAGTTCGATGCTATGCATTGTCAACTGATGCATTCCTTTCAAAACCAGAGACAGCGGCAGAATTAAAACGCCTTTGGTATGCCTTCAGAGATACAGAGGACGGGTGCACTTACAACGCTGAAAAACTGCACGATCTCAAAAAAATTGACTCCCTAGACCTGTGGCGCAAAGCGCGCCTGGCCATGGACAACAATCGTCCACGGGCAGCCCAACTGGCACTCAACATTGAATCGACTGAACTTGGTAAGCAAGCCATCTTGATTCATGCCGACCCTCAAAAATATTTAGACAAACGCATATTGGCCATCTCTAAAAACCGCAAAGAGTTGTCTGTTTTGGCGCTCATTCGCATTGCCAACACCGACCCCGACAAAGCCGCTTTGCTGCTTGAAAAAAAATGGGGCCTGATGCTTACCAAAGAAGAGCACAACTGGGTTTGGGGTGTGATTGGCAAACAGGCCGCTCAAAAACTACAAGACAACGCACACAGTTATTTCAACAAGGTTAGCCGCAATCAAGACTTGAGTGACGACTTGCTCATTTGGAAAACGCGAGCGGCTCTGAGAAGTGGCGACTGGAAAGCGGTGATCGCTGCCGTTGACGCCATGGACAGCGCCAAAAAAGACCCAACTTGGATTTACTGGAAAGCCAGAGGGCAGTTGGCTGGCAGCGCAAGCTCTGCCGCTACTGACCCGGTGCGCACAGAAGCCACAGCAGCCCTTCAAAGCATTGCCAGCGTCAAGGGCTTCTACGAACAGCTCGCCTTGGAAGAGCTAGGCCAAGCCATTACAGCGCCAGCCAAACCAGAAGCGCTGACTCCGCAAGAAAAAACAGTGGCTGCCCAAAACGCAGGGCTGCAACGCGCCTTGAAGGCTTTGAGTTTAGGCCTGCGTTCTGAAGGCAATCGCGAGTGGAACTACACCACCAATTTGCA
>JBIIJK010000036.1:0-23635 GCA_044233865.1 Limnohabitans sp. | reverse complement strand
CCCCAAGTGATGACCAGCAACCCAGAGTTGTTCTGGGGTCTGATTGCCTCCATGTGGCTTGGCAATGCCATGCTGATCATCTTGAACCTGCCGCTCATTGGCATGTGGATCAAATTGCTCACAGTGCCTTACCGTTGGTTGTTCCCCGCCATTATTTTGTTCTGCGCCATTGGCGTGTACTCCACCAACAACAACACTTTCGACATTTGGATGGTGGGTGCCTTTGGTGTCATTGGTTACACGTTCATCAAATTGGGCATGGAGCCTGCGCCCCTGCTGTTGGGTTTCATCTTGGGCCCTATGATGGAAGAGAACTTGCGCCGCGCACTGCTGCTGTCTCGCGGTGACTGGTCGGTGTTTGTGACGCGTGGTTTGTCAGCCAGTTTGTTGGCCGCTGCCGCTGTGTTGCTCATCATCGTGCTTTTGCCTTCTGTGAAGTCCAAGCGCGAGGAAGCCTTCGTCGAGGACTGACCTAGAAGCACTGTTGACTCAAAACGGCACCTTAGAGTGCCGTTTTTTTGGCTTGTCACCCCCCTCATGGACCGATGTGACTTTAGGTCATAAATTTCCTGACACAATCACCTTTCAGACCCAAAATACCTGACCCCAAAATTCACCCTGTAAGATTTATTTGGACATGACCATGAGCTTTGATTTCAGCACCCCTTACTCTTCTGCGCGTCTTCCCTTGTTTGCTCGCAACATTGTGTCCACCTCGCACCCTCTGGCGGCCCAAGCTGGTTTACGGATGATGCTCAAGGGTGGCAACGCGGTGGATGCAGCCATTGCTGCAGCAGCAGCCATGACCATCACAGAGCCCGTCAGCAACGGTTTGGGCTCTGACGCGTTTTGTATTTTGTGGGACGGCAAAAAACTGCACGGCCTGAATGCATCTGGACCTGCACCCCAGGCCTGGACCCCAGAGTATTTCCACAACAAATATGGCCACGACGCAGTTAACCCACCCAAGCGAGGCTGGGACTCTGTCACGGTGCCAGGCGCAGTGGGCGCATGGGCTGCCATGAGTGAAAAATTTGGCAAACTGCCTTTTGCGGATCTGATGGAGCCGGCCATTGAAATTGCCGAGCGCGGTTACCTGATTCCTGTGGTGGTACAACAAAAATGGGATGCGGCTACGCCATTGCTACAGTCCTTGCCTGGCTTTACCGAAAGCTTTTTGCCATGGGGCCGGGCACCGAATGTAGGTGAATTGTTCCAATTTAAAGCGGCAGCCAGAGGCTTGCGTGCCATTGCCGAAACCAAAGGCCGGGCTTTTTATGAAGGCGAAATTGCAGAGGCGCTGGTGCGCTTTTCTACGCAACATGGTGGCGCCCTGTCGATGCAAGATTTAGCGGCCTATCGACCTGAATGGGTTGAGCCCATTGCGCAAAACTACCGCGGCTACACCTTGCATGAAATTCCGCCTAATGGCCAAGGCATTGCGGCTCTCATCGCTTTGGGTATTTTGGAAAACTTTGACATTGCCAGCATGAAAGTTGACGGTATCGATTCTCAACATTTGCAAATTGAAGCTATGAAGTTGGCCTTTGCAGACGTTTACCGCTATGTGGCCGATCCACGCTACATGGAAGTCACACCGGCGCAAATGCTTGACCCCGCGTATTTGAAGAGCCGCGCCCAACTCATTGACATGAAGAAGGCGCAAGATTTCAAAGCGGGCAATCCGGTAAAGGGCGGTACCATTTACCTCACAGCGGCCGACGAAAACGGCATGATGGTGAGCTTCATTCAAAGCAATTACATGGGATTTGGGTCGGGTGTGGTTGAACCTACTTTTGGCGTCAGCTTGCAAAACAGAGGTTTTGGCTTCAGCACCGATTTGAAGGGTGCCAATGCGGCCAATTTGGTCGCGCCTGGTAAGAAGCCTTTCCAAACCATCATTCCTGCCTTCTTAACTCAAAATGGCCAACCCGTCATGAGTTATGGCGTGATGGGTGGCAACATGCAGCCTCAAGGCCATATGCAGACCTTGGTGCGCATGCTTGATTACGGTCAAAACCCACAAACGGCTTGTGATGCACCGCGCTGGCGCTATAACGCCGGCATGTCCATCAATGCCGAATCCAACATGGATCGCAACACAGTTCAAGGTCTGAACGATTTGGGACACGAGCTGGAAGTGATCAACGATTCCTACCAAGACTTTGGTGCGGGTCAATTCATTTGGCGCATGGGTGACCCCAAGGTGCAGGGCTACATAGCGGCCTCCGATCCGCGGCGTGATGGCCAGGCGGTTGGCTTTTGACGCCAACGCAAACAACTCAATTTCCGTCGGTTTTGTGAATTAATTTTGACCAGTGTGGTCTTAGATTTTTGAAGGAGTCATCATGGATTTAGGAATTCAAGGTAAGTGGGCCTTGGTGGGCGGCGCTAGCAAGGGCTTAGGTTGGGGCTGCGCACGTGCACTGGCCTTAGAAGGTGTCAACGTTGTCATGGTGGCGCGTGGTGCTGATGTTTTAAATCAAGCCGTAGCAGATTTGCAAAAAGAAGCGCCCGGCGTGAAGCTGCTGCCCGTGGCGGCTGACATCACCACGGAAGCTGGCCGAGCCGCTTTATTTTCAGTGCCTGGTGGCCCTGGCAAAGACTTTGAAATTGTGGTCACCAATGCGGGTGGACCGCCTCCCGGCGATTTTCGCAGTTGGGACCGCGAGGCTTGGCTCAAAGCCTTAGACGCCAACATGCTGACGCCCATTGAGCTGATCAAGGCCACTGTGGATGGCATGGCGGCAAGAGGCTTTGGCCGCATCGTGAACATCACATCTAGCTCCGTCAAATCGCCCATTGACATTCTGGGCTTGTCAAATGGTGCACGAAGTGGCTTGACGGGATTTGTGGCTGGCGTTGCACGCACCAAAATTGCCGCGCAAGGCGTCACCATCAACAACATCTTGCCAGGTAAATTTGACACTGATCGAATTCGTGCCAATGTCGAAGTCACTGCGCAAAAAATGGGCAAGTCAGTGGCAGAAATTCGTGCACTGCAACAATCTCAGGTGCCGGCAGGCCGTTACGGTACACCGCAAGAATTTGGATCGCTGTGTGCTTACATTTGCAGCCAACAAGCCTCTTACATCACAGGCCAAAACTTCTTGACCGACGGTGGCGCCTATCCAGGTACTTATTGACGCTTCACAAGCTGAATGTGCCGCGGACGCTGGCCCTCAATTGGGGCTCAACTGGCGCGCCGAGATGACACCAGAATGCCACTCACAATGAGGCCAAAAGCCACAAGGTGGTAGATCTGGGGCAGGTCGCCTAAGAACACGGTTGACATGATGGCGGCAAACAGCGGTGTGAGGTTGGCAAAGAAACCCGCCACCGCTGGCCCTGCAGTTTGCACACCCAAGCCCCAGCATCTGTAGGCCAACACAGCAGGGCCGATGGCTACAAAAGCAAGCGCTGCATAAAGGGGCGGACCCCAAGTGATGTGTGCGTCGGTCAGCGCCCATTCAGCACCTGAAAACATGCCCGCCCAGCCTAGGCCAAATATGACTTGCGCCATCAGGAATGCGGCCCAATTGCTTCGAATTTCGTCGGGCTCGTTGCGCTGCGTTAAGAGCCAGCTGTAAATGGCCCAGCAGGCAGTGGCCAGCAAAATATAAATGTCGCCCACCACGAAGCTTACCTGCAGCAGTTGCTCTGCATCACCGCGCGACAAAACTACCAACACCCCCGTAATAGAGAGCCCTGCGCCTAGCCACTGTGCACGCCGCACAGGGGTTTTAAAAAACAAGGCGCCGATGGCCAACATGAACACGGGGGTGCTGGCCGCCACCAAGGTCACGTTGAGTGGCGTGGAGGTTTGCAATGCCAAATACTGCAGCGCGTTGTAGCAACCCACACCTAACAAACTCAGAAGAGCAAACCTGCGCCAGTACGGCCAAAGGGGGCTGCTGGGTTTGAGCAAATGCCAAGCTAAGGGAAGAAGGATGAAAAAAGCAATCGCCCAACGCAAAAAATTGAGGGTGATGGGCGGAACCAAATCACTCACCAATCTGCCCACCACGGCGTTGCCGGCCCAAAGCAGCGGCGGAACGGTGAGCATGAGCGCTGTGCCAGCTGAGAGTTTTTGTGTCATGACCGTGACTTTAACGGCAACGCAAGGGCTGTGTTGTCACGCAGGGTCATTCGATTCGTGGCAAAGTAGCGTTCAAGGTGATTTTGCTTCAACACAAATCACACCACAATTTTCATTTTCAGGAGAATCGCATGAGCTTAGCTGTCCAAATCGACCAAAACGGTGGTCCAGAACAACTCAAATTGGTCGACGTTACAGTGGGCCAACCCGGCCCTGGCGAGATTCGCATTCGCCACAAAGCCATTGGCTTGAATTTCATCGACGTTTACCAACGCAGCGGTTTGTACGCCTTGCCCATGCCTTTGAAGTTGGGCATGGAAGCCTCAGGCATTGTCGAGGCCGTGGGCGAGGGCGTCACGCACCTCAAGGTAGGCGATCGCGCGGCCTACGCCAGCCAACCCCCAGGCAGTTACTGCGAAGAGCGCGTCATGCCCGCCAAGTGCGTTTGCAAATTGCCAGACGACATTTCTTTTGAAACGGGTGCCGCCATGATGCTCAAGGGCCTGACTGCACAGTACCTGCTTTTGAAAACACGTCCCGTTGAAGGTTTGCAAGCTGGCGACCATGTGTTGTTTCATGCTGCGGCGGGTGGCGTGGGCCTGATTGCTTGCCAATGGGGTAAGGCTTTGGGTTTTCGCATGATTGGTACAGCAGGCTCTGACGCCAAATGCCAATTGGCCATTGCCAATGGCGCTGAGCATTGCATCAATTACAGCTCTGAAGACTTCTTGGCACGCGTGAAAGAAATCACGGGTGGAAAAGGCTTGAAAGTGGTTTACGACTCTGTGGGCAAAGACACTTGGGAAAAATCACTTGACTGCTTGCGCCCCCTTGGCTTGATGGCCACTTTTGGCAATGCATCGGGTCCTGTGCCACCTTTTGCACCTGGCATTTTGGGCGTCAAAGGTTCTTTGTATGTCACGCGCCAAACTTTGTTCAGCCACATCACAACGCGCGAAAGCACGCAAGCCATGGCCGATGATTTGTTTGCTGTGGTGCAAAGTGGCAAAGTCAAAATTCACATTGACCAAACTTTCCCGTTGGCCCAAGTTCAAGAAGCACATCGCGCCTTGGAAGCTCGCAAAACAACGGGTTGCACCATCCTCACTTTGTAATTTCAAATCTTGCAAAATGAAAGGCACCCTCGGGTGCCTTTTTTGACAGTCATCGACCTCGTCGAACTCTTAGCAATTCGTCCAAGATCAAGAGACAAGCGCCGATAGAGATGGCGCTGTCAGCCACGTTGAAAGCAGGGAAGTGCCAGGTGCCGTAATAGAAGTCTAGAAAATCAATCACGTGGCCGTAAATCACGCGATCGATGACATTGCCGACAGCACCGCCTAGCAGAAGAGACAGGGCCAGACAAAACAAAGTTTGGCCAGCATGCATGCGCAGCAAATAAAGCATCACCAACGCGGCCACACCACCTAGACCCGTAAAGAACCAGCGCTGCCAACCGCCTGCATCTGCCAAGAAGGAAAATGCGGCGCCAGGATTGTGCACGCGGACCAAATTGAAGAAGGAGGTCATGGGCAGAGCTTCACCCAACTGGAAGGCACCCACCACCGCAATCTTGGTCAATTGGTCTAGCAACAAAATGATGAGCGCAATGCCCAGCCAGAGCCAGACGCCCGAACCTGATTTGAAAGCGCTTTTGTTGCTTGCCATGGTGGATGCTTTAGGCAAACAGCCGTGTTTCACCCGTGCCATGCAAATTGCTGTCGCAACGGCCACACAGGGTGGGATGCGCAGAGTTCACGCCTACATCGGGGGCGTAGTGCCAGCAACGCTCGCACTTGGTGTCTTGGCTGACAGAAACCTTGGCAAGCATTTCAGATGCGGCCTCTAAAATAATTTGTGACGTGATGAACACAAACTTCAAGTCATTACCCAAACTGGCCAACAAGACATGGTCTTCAGGGCCAACTTGCAAGTTCACAGAGGCTTGCAATGAAGCGCCCACTTTGCCATCAGCGCGCAAGGTTTCAATGTCTTTGTTCACCTGATCGCGAATTTCGCGAATGCGTGACCACTTGGCCAAGAGGGCTTCGTTGGGCGTGCCTAAGTCGCTGTAGGTTTCCATGAAAATGGACTCTGAGCTACCAAAGGCCTGCCATGCTTCTTCTGCGGTAAAGCTTAAAAACGGCGCCATCAAGCGCAGCATGGCATGAGTGATGCGGTAGAGCACCGTTTGTGCAGAGCGGCGAGCCAATGACTTGGGTGAGTTGGTGTACAGACGGTCTTTCAAAACGTCCAAATAAAACGCGCCCAAATCTTCAGAGCAATAGATCTGTAATTTAGACACCACAGGGTGAAACTCATAGACCTTGAAGTGAGCCAAAATATCGGCTTGCATTTGCGCTGCGCGGCTTAAGGCAAAGCGATCAATTTCTAAAAGGTCAGCATCGGACACGGCATCTTTGGCTGGGTCAAAGTCGCTCACGTTGGCTAACAAGAAACGCAAGGTGTTGCGAATGCGGCGATAAGCATCAACCACACGCGCCAATATTTTGTCGTCGATGTTCAGGTCGCCCGAGTAATCGGTAGAAGCCACCCAAAGGCGAACAATTTCTGCGCCCATCTTGTCTGTAATTTCTTGGGGTGCCACCACGTTGCCCAAACTTTTGCTCATCTTGCGGCCTTGGCCGTCGGTGGCAAAACCATGCGTGAGCAAACCCTTGTAGGGCGCTCTGTCGTACAAAGCACAGCCGAGCAACAAGGAGCTGTGGAACCAGCCGCGGTGCTGGTCGTGGCCTTCTAAGTAGAGGTCGGCTTCTGGGCCTTCGTCATGGAATGGCGCACGGTCGTAGGCATCTTTGTGACTGCCGCGCAAAACGTGCTGGAAGGTGGAGCCAGAGTCAAACCAGACTTCCAGAATGTCGGTGCTCTTGGTGTAGTAGGGGGCGTCGGCTGCACCCAAAATTTCTTCCGCAGTTGCACGGCTCCAAGCTTCAATGCCGCCTTTTTCAACGATGTTGGCAGCTTGGTCCAAAATTTCCATGGTGCGGGGATGCAACTCACCCGAATCTTTGTGCAGGAAGAAGGGCACAGGAACGCCCCAGCTGCGCTGCCGAGAGATGCACCAGTCAGGGCGGTTGGCAATCATGTCGCGCAAACGTGTCTTGCCGTTTTCTGGATAGAAGTGGGTTTCATCGATGGCATCGAGGGCCAACTGCCTCAATGTTTTGGATGCTTTGTCTTGTGTGAAAACGCCGGGGCCTTCGTCCATGCGCACAAACCACTGCGCTGCAGCGCGGTAAATGACGGGTGTTTTGTGACGCCAGCAATGAGGGTAGCTGTGGGTGATGCCATAGGTGGCCATGAGGCGATGGCTTTCACCCAAGACTTCAATGATGCGGGGGCAAGCTTTCCAAATGTTCATGCCGCCAAAGAGGGGCAGGTCTTCTGCATAGCTGCCGTTGCCTTGAACAGGGTTCAAGATGTCGTCATAGGCCAGACCATTGGCCACGCAAGAATTAAAGTCATCGACACCATAAGCGGGTGAAGAGTGAACGATGCCCGTGCCATCTTGCGCACTGACGTACTCGGCCACATAGACCGGCGAGAGGCGTTTGTAGCCTTCGTGAACATCGTACAAGGGGTGTTTGAAATTCAAGCCGCCTAACTTTTCGCCAGTTGTGGTGGCCACCACTTGTCCCTCGAGTTTGTAGCGCTCTAAGCATTTTTCTACCAATGACTCTGCCAGAACCAACAGGCCTTTGTCGGTGTTGACCAAGGCGTAAACCAATTCGGGGTTGACATTCAAGGCTTGGTTGGCAGGCAAGGTCCAAGCGGTGGTGGTCCAAATAACCGCGAAGGCCGATTGGGACGAGGCGGGCAGGGCACTGAGGCCAAACGCCTTGGCCAGTGCAGCTTTGTCGGCCGCTTCAAATGCCACATCCAGGGTGTCGCTCTTTTTATCAGCGTATTCAATTTCAAATTCGGCCAACGAAGAGCCGCAATCGAAGCACCAGTAAACTGGCTTGAGGCCGCGGTAGACAAAACCACGTTCAATGACGCGTTTGAAAGCACGAATTTCGCCGGCTTCATTGGCAAAGTCCATGGTGCGATAGGGTCGATCCCAATCACCCAACACGCCTAAGCGTTTGAAGTCTTCGCGCTGTTGGTCAATTTGTTCGGTGGCAAAGGCGCGGCTCTTGGCCTGCATGTCGTCGCGGCTCAGCTTGCGGCCATGCAATTTTTCAATGGCGTTTTCAATGGGCAAACCGTGGCAGTCCCAGCCCGGAATGTATTGCGCGTCAAAGCCCGCCAATTGCTTGGACTTGACGATCATGTCTTTGAGCACTTTGTTCAGGGCGTGACCAATGTGCAATTTGCCATTGGCGTACGGGGGGCCATCGTGCAACACAAACAAGGGTGCGCCTTGGCGGGCTACGCGCAGTTTTTTGTACAAGCCTTGGTCGCTCCAAGCTTTGGCCCAGGCAGGCTCACGCTTGGGTAAATCGCCGCGCATTGCAAACGCGGTGTCGGGCATGTTCAGAGTGGCACGGTAATTTGTTTTTTGTTCGGACATTGTTCAAAGCGTCATGGTGTGGGGACTTGCAAAGTCGCATTTCTAGCGGCGAAAAATGCACGCGCATCGTCACAGTCCTTGGCAATGCCCAAAGTGAGGGCTTCCAAGCTGTCGTACTTGAGTTCGTCGTGTAATTTGTGCAGCAAGTCAACTCGGATGATTTTACTGTAGCCACCTTCGGCCCCCAGCTGGTTTGGCCAGTCTAAGCAATGGGTTTCTAACAGCACCCTGCCACCATTGACATCGCTGGGGTCCAAAGAGGGGCGAATGCCCAAATTGGCCACCCCTGGCAAGGCTTGGGGGCTTAAGCCATGAACTTCCACATTGAAAATGCCGCTGGCTGCAGGTTGCCAGTGGCTAAAGCGCAAATTGAGTGTTCTGAAGCCGTCGTGAGCGCCTTCTTTTGAGGCGCCCAAGGCACGTCCCAGCTTGCGACCATGGACCACATGGCCGCTGATGCTGTAGGGGCGACCTAAAAGGCGGGCTACCCCTTTCATGTCGCCCTTGGCCAGAGCTTCTCTGACAGCAGAGCTTGAAACTCTGAGGCCATGCACTTCGTAGCTGTTCATCCGGGCCACATCAAAGCCCAGGCGCTGCCCCGCGGCGTCCAGCATGCTGTAGTCGCCGGCCCGCTTGGCGCCAAAGCGAAAATCATCGCCTACCAGTAAATATTTAACACCCAGACCCTTGACCAAGACAGACTGAATGAAGTCCTCTGGAGTTTGACTTGCCAAGCGTGCGTCAAAGGGCAGTACCACCACTTGGTCAATGCCGCAGCGATCGAGTTCTAGCAATTTGTCGCGCAGGTTTGCAATTCGTGCCGGTGCTAATGCTGGCTTGTTGTGCAGCTTGGCAAAAAAATCTCTGGGGTGTGGCTCGAAGGTCATCACGCAACTGGGCACCCCACGGTGCGCAGCTTCGTTTTTCAAGAGCGCGAGCATGGCTTGATGGCCGCGGTGGACACCGTCAAAGTTACCGATCGTCAAGGCGCATTGATGAGCCCTGTCTGGGTGGTTGAATCCGCGAAATACCTTCATGCTGCGTGCGTCATAAAAATGAATTGATTACAGGGTATATTGTGACTGACCAGAAAGACTGGCCTGTTCTCGTTTCATGTCATGGTTTTACCGTTGGATGGAGTCGCTTGTGAAGGTCTTGAAATTGTCTGCCCAAGGGCTTCCGCAGTCCTGGATTTCTTTGGAACAAGCTGTGGTCTATTACGCAGCTGAAGACGTCCGCTGGGAAGCGGGTCAAGAAATTGCTGTTTTTCGTGGTGGTCACAATGCCATCACAGGAGAGCAGTCCATCATCAAGGTCAACAGCATCATTGGCACCCGCGGCGTGCATGGCATCAACCCTTTCCAACTCCGCCCCGGCCTGACCAATGGCAAATTGTTCATTCGAGATCGCAACGTGTGTGCTTATTGCGGCCAGCGATTTCATGAAACAGAACTCACCCGCGAGCACATCGTGCCCTTTGCACAAAATGGCATCGACAATTGGATGAATGTGGTCACGGCGTGTCGCTCATGCAACCACCGCAAAAGCAGCCGAACACCCGAGCAAGCAGGCATGCCATTGCTCTACACCCCTTACGTGCCCAGCCTTTGGGAAGATTTCATTTTGCGAAACCGCAGAATCTTGACCGACCAAATGGCTTTTTTGATGGCACATGTGCCTCAAAATTCCAGATTGATCGATTAGATGTCGGGCCTTCGTTAAGCAAACACGCCAGCTGTTTCTTGCATGCTGGCAGACACTTCCCCTAGGTGGTGGAGGGTGTCGCCAAAAGTCATTTCAAGCTGCGTCAATTTCTTGAAGTAGTGGCTCACAATGTACTCGTCGGTCACGCCAATACCACCATGCAATTGCACAGATTGTTGGCCCACATAGCGCATGGAATTGCCCAATTGGTATTTGGCACGGGCCATGGCTTGGTGGCGCTCAGATGCAGGTGCATTGAGCTTCAAGCTGGCGTAATAGCTCATTGAGCGGCCCAACTCCAATTGCATTTTCATATCGGCCACGCGGTGACGCAGAGCCTGGAAGGTGGCAATGGTGGTGTTGAACTGCTTGCGGGTGTTCATGTAGTCCACGGTGATGGCCATGGTTTTGTCCATCACGCCGACGCCTTCAGCGCAGGCACACGCAATGCCAATGTCCACCGCATGGTTGACTGCGGTTTGGCCATCAAGGTTGACCAAGCTGGCAGGGCTTTGATTGAGATGGAGTTCGGCGGCGCGGCCACCGTCTTGGGTACCGTAGCCCGACGTGGAGCAGCCCTTGGCCCCTTTGGCCACCAAGAACAAAGCCAGCTTGCCGGATGCCATGGCGGGCACCAAAAAGGCATCGGCATGGTCACCCACGGCCACCATGCTTTTGGTGCCGGTAATGAACCATTGACCGTCTTGTTGCTGTGCTTGCGCATCGCATTTATGGGTGTTGTAACGTGATTTGCGTTCTTGGTGTGCCAACACCACAATGGCTTCGCCGCCAGCAATTTTGGGCAGCCATGCGGCCTTCAAAGCGTCGGGAGCATAGCCTTCTAAAACGGCGCCAGCAATGAAAGCGTGCTGCATGGGTTCGAGCACAATGCCGCGGCCCAATTCTTCCATCACCACCATGCCTTCAACGGGGCCCATGCCCATGCCGCCTTGATCTTCGCTGACATACAGGCCGCACAGGCCCAGCTCTGCCAGCTCGTTGTAGGCGGCGCGGTCAAAGCCGCCCGCATGCGTAATTTCGCGGCGGCGGTCAAAGGTGTAGCCCTTGTCAACCCATTTGCGAACAGCGTCGCGCAATTGTTCTTGATCGTCTGAAAAATCGAAATCCATGATGTGTCCTTTAGGGGTTAAGTCATTAACCCAAAACTACCTGAGCCACGATGTTGCGCTGCACTTCATTGCTGCCGCCGTAGATCGTGGTTTTGCGCATGTTGAAATAGTTGGCTGCAAGAGGAGCGTTGGAAACTTCGTGTCCGGGGAAGTCGCCTTGCCAACCTGCATCCATGGCTTCGAAGATGAAGGGCAGGCTGAAGGGGCCGGCTGCCAACATCATGAGCTCGGTGTAACGCTGTTGAATTTCGCTGCCCTTGATTTTCAAAAGGCCTGCAATGTCGAGAGAGTTTTTGCCAGACTTTTCTGCCGACAAAACACGCAAGACCAACATCTCCAAAGCAACGATGTCCACTTCCAGCTTGGAAATTTCATCGCGAAAACGCATGTCTTCGTAAACACCTTCTGTTTTGGCAATGCGCTTGAGACGCTCGAGTTCGCGTTTAGCGCGGTTCACGTCGGCAATGTTGGTGCGCTCGTGGGCCAACAAATGCTTGGCGTAATTCCAACCTTTGTTTTCTTCACCCACCAGGTTTTCTGCAGGCACTTCCACATTGTCAAACCACACTTCATTGACTTCGCATTCGCCATCGAGCAGCTTGATGGGGCGCACCGTAATGCCGGGCGTCTTCATGTCGATCAGCAAAAAGGAAATGCCTGTTTGTGGTTTACCTTCGTTGCTTGTGCGCACCAAGCAGAAAATCCATTCGCCGTATTGGCCCAAGGTGGTCCAGGTTTTTTGGCCATTGACAATGTACTTGTTGCCCACCCGTTCAGCACGCGTTTTGAGGGACGCTAAGTCAGAACCTGAACCCGGCTCGCTGTAGCCTTGGCTCCACCACACTTCGCCGCTGGCGATGCCTGGCAAGAAACGTTTTTGCTGTTCAGCATTGCCAAAAGCCATGATGACAGGCGCCACCATGACGGGGCCGAAAGGCACCACGCGAGGGGCACCCGCCAGCGCACATTCTTCTTCGAACAAATGCTTTTGCACAGCCGTCCAACCCGGCCCGCCAAACTCTTCAGGCCAGCCCCAACCGAGCCAACCTTTCTTGCCCAAAATCTTGGCCCAACGTTGTAAGTCGTCACGCGATAGACGCATGGCGCTGTGAACTTTTTGCGAAATTTCGGAAGGTAAGTTTGCTTTTACCCAAGCGCGAATTTCTTCGCGAAATGCGAGTTCGTCGGGAGTGAATGCCAAATCCATGAGGTGTGTCTCCGGTCAATGCCAGTAAAAAAAGAGGTATAGAGCGTTTTTAGCACGACCGTGCGCAAATCCGGTGTCTTGGCTGCGACAAAATGCAATTTAGATACCCTCTGCAGGGATAATACGGGGTCTTGCTTAACGGTTCATTTGTGAAAAACATTGTTATTTTGATTTCTGGCGCTGGCTCCAACATGGCGGCCATTGTGAAAGCCGCGCATAAAGGGGCTTGGTCCAAGCAGTTGGGCGTGAAGGTGGCAGCCGTGATCAGCAACAAGCCTCAAGCGCCAGGCCTAACTTGGTTGCAAGAGCGCTCTGAATTTGCCAACATCAAAACTCAAACGCTAGACCACACGCAATTTGGCTCAAGGGAGGCTTTTGACCAATCCCTGATGGCAAAAATTGATGAGCATGATCCCGCGTTGGTGGTGCTGGCGGGTTTCATGCGAATTTTGACGCCTGATTTTGTGGCCCACTATCAAGGCCGTCTGATCAACATTCACCCCTCACTGTTGCCCGCATTTGCCGGATTGAACACGCACCAGCGCGCCATTGATGCGGGCTCCAAGTTTGCTGGCGCTACAGTTCACCAAGTTTCTGTCGAGGTGGATCAAGGTCAAATTTTGGCCCAAGCTGTGGTGCCTGTTCTTGAGGATGACACCGCTAAGACGCTGGCCGCCAGAGTGCTCACGCAAGAGCACCTCATTTTTCCTGCCGCTGTGGCAGCGTTTTTCAAGACTCAGGCAGTTCCTCGCCCAACCAAGTAAACCGGGGTTGAATCACGCCCTTGATGTCCACCGTTTCATTGAACATGGCAGCTGGCCTGACCCAAAGGCCTTGCTCGCCATAATGCGCTTTGTACAAAGTCATAGGCTCAAGAGACTCACTGTGCCTGACGGTGCCTAACACTTGGTACAGCAAATTTTTGTAGTGACGGTAGTAGCCGGGTCGGGTGACGATCAATGGCGGTAAGGTTTCTTCTTGCATGAAATCGCTCTTGCGTGTTGTGCGGTGGGACAATAGAGCTTATGCATCCAAAAGCCCTGTTAGACGCCTGCGCCGAATTGGTCAGGCTGACCCTCCAATTTAACCATCCCGCTGATGCGGTGGTTTCTCGTTTTTTTCGTGACAACCGCAACTTGGGTCCGCGAGAGCGTGCCACCCTGTCTGAAACAGTTTTTCAAGTCTTGCGACAAAAGCTCTTGTTTGAGCACATGGCCCGATCTGGCAGCGGTGCCAAAGAAAAACGCTTGGCCATTTTGGGTTTTGCAGGCCCCAGAGATTTCGTCAAAAGTGCCTTGAACGACACTGAAAAAAAATGGCTAGACATGTGCGACAGCATTCAGCCTTCAGACTTGATGTCGCAGCACATTCACAATTTGCCCGATTGGTTGGCTCGGCCCCTCAAAGAGCAACTGGGCGATGAGTTCGGAGCCTTGGCCGAGAGCTTGCAGCAATCGGGTAGCTTGGATTTGCGGGTCAATGACTTGAACGAAAAACGCTCTGAAGTACAGAAAGAATTAACCGCGGCAGGCATTGTTTGCGAGCCCACACCTTATTCGCCTTGGGGCCTGCGATTGCAAGGTAAACCGTCTTTGGCCAAGGTCAAAGCCTTCGAGCGCGGCGCGGTTGAAGTGCAAGACGAAGGATCGCAGTTGCTGGCACTGCTGCTGGATGCGCATCGCGGTGAAATGGTGGTGGACTTTTGTGCAGGAGCGGGCGGCAAAACTTTGGCCATTGGTGCCGCCATGCGCAACACTGGGCGTTTGTATGCCATGGACACTTCTGCCCATCGCTTAGATGCGTTGAAGCCGCGTTTGGCGCGCAGTCAGTTGTCCAACGTGCATCCTGCGGCCATTGCGCATGAGCGCGACGACCGCGTGAAGCGTTTGGCCGGCAAGATTGATCGGGTTTTGGTGGATGCGCCTTGTTCTGGTCTGGGCACCCTCAGGCGCAACCCAGATTTGAAGTGGCGTCAAAAGCCTGAAGGCATTGCCGAAGTCACGGCAACTCAAACTGCCATTTTGGAAAGTGCAGCGCGCTTGTTGAAGTCGGGTGGTCGTTTGGTCTATGCCACCTGCAGCATGCTGCCTCAAGAGAATGAAGAGATCGCTGAAGCGTTTTCGAAGGCGCATCCCGATTTTGCAGTTTTGCCTGTGGCCGAAGAACTGACTCGCTTGAAAGTGGCCAATGCCGACAAGCTGTGCAATGGCCAATTTTTACGCCTGTGGCCCCATCGGCATGGCACCGACGGCTTCTTTGCCGCTATTTGGGTTCGGAAGTGAATTCTAAAGCGCTAACTTTGGCGCTTGCTTGTTGAAATCACTGTCAATTTGAATTCGAAAATCTTAAAATAATTGGATTGCCTTTGCGGGCACCTCTACTTAGAAAGCGACTGCATGTTGTTAATCGACTCGGCTGCATTTGATGCGGTCATTGACTGGATGGCAAACGGAATCATGGGATTTTCGGGTTGGCAAATTTTCTTTGTCATTCTGGGCCTCACCCACATCACGATTGCCAGCGTGACCATCTTCTTGCACCGCCACCAGGCGCACCGGGCCTTGGATTTGCACCCTATTGCATCGCATTTCTTCCGCTTTTGGTTGTGGATGACCACCGGTCAGGTGACCAAAGAGTGGGCGGCCATTCACCGCAAACACCACGCCAAGTGCGAGCAAGCTGAAGACCCGCACAGCCCGCATGTGCATGGCATTCGCACGGTGTTGTTCACCGGTGCCGAGTTGTACCGCAAAGAATCTAAGAACAAAGAAACCCTCAGCCGCTATGGCCATGGCACCCCCGACGACTGGATAGAGCGCAATCTGTACTCGCGCTTTTCCTGGCAAGGTGTGGCACTGATGTTGATCATCGATGTGGCCTTGTTTGGCGCATTGGGCCTCACTGTGTGGGCTGTTCAAATGGCTTGGATTCCCATCACTGCGGCAGGCATCATCAATGGTGCTGCCCACTACTGGGGCTACCGCAACTTCGAGGCACACGACGCCAGCACCAACATCTCCCCTTGGGGTATCTTGATTGGTGGCGAAGAGCTGCACAACAACCATCACACCTACCCAACGTCTGCCAAGTTGTCGGTCAAGCCCTATGAATTTGATCTGGGCTGGGCTTACATCTGCATCTTGCAAGCTGTAGGTTTGGCCACTGTGAAAAAAACGCCGCCTGTCTTGGCGTTTGGCGAAGTACGCCCCGTGGCCGATGAAAAAACTTTGGAAGCCTTGATCACCAACCGATATGCAGTCATGGCCGGTTTCGCCCGTCAAATGCGAACTGTATTCCGCCAAGAAGTCGCCAATGCCAAACTTGACGCCAGTGTTTTGAAAGTAGCCAAGCGTTGGATTCACCGCGATGGCGACAAAATACCGGCCGAAGCACGCGCACCTTTGAGCGCCACGCTTGCAGCCTATCCTGTGCTGGACAAAATGTTGGCCATGCGCGAAGAGCTGCGCCAAATTTGGCTCAACACCTCTCACAACCGTGAACAGCTTGCGCTTGATTTACAAGCCTGGTGTAAACGCGCCGAAGACAGCGGAATTGCTGCTTTGCGTGATTTTTCTACTCAGCTTCGCGCGGCCCGCACTTAATCGATTGGGGTGGCCAATTTAAATGGGGTCAGATCAACATTAATTTCCAATCATTTGGGGGCAGAGGCTAATGGGGGCTTCCTCATGGTGCAGTACCACAAATCGTCAGCCCCCATTAGCCTCTGCCCCCAAATGATTGGAAATTAATGTTGATCTGACCCCATTTAAATTTCTTCGGCAATAAAAAAGCCCGCATCAGCGGGCTTTTTATATGGAATCAACCTGAATTACTTCAGTTTGATTTCCTTGTACTCAACGTGCTTGCGAGCTTTTGGGTCGAACTTCATGATCGACATTTTCTCGGGCATTGTTTTCTTGTTCTTGCTGGTCGTGTAAAAGTGACCAGTGCCAGCTGTAGATTCCAGCTTGATTTTTTCGCGTCCGCCTTTGCTTGCCATGATGGTGCTCCTGTAGGGGGTTTAAGCTTGACCGCGTTCGCGCAAGTCTGCGAGAACAGCATCGATGCCATTTTTGTCGATCAGGCGCAAAGCGGCGCTGGAAACGCGCAGGCGCACCCAACGGTTTTCGCTCTCAACCCAGAAACGGCGATATTGCAGGTTCGGCAAGAACCGGCGCTTGGTTTTGTTGTTGGCGTGGGAAACATTGTTTCCGACCATGGGGCCTTTGCCCGTTACGTCGCAGACGCGTGCCATGTGGACACTCCGATACTTTTATAAACAGCTGGTGCCTGATGAGCTTTGTGAAATCAACAAAAGGTTGCATGGGTGCAACTGTTGTGTCGTTTGCAAAACTTAAGGCGGTCCAGCCTCACCTCGCCAGAAGGGTGGCGGTAACCCATTTTTTGTTGGCCCCCATTTGGAGTACTCAGCAAAGCCTTGGATTATAGCCAGCTTTTTGGGTCAGAGCCAAGCACAATGGGCTAAAAAATGCCCCAAGGGCAGGCAACCAGCCCTTGGCGTGTTGCAAATCCGCCCCAAGAAATGGGGCGTCAGGCGCCTTCTTGCTCCAAAAAGCGCTGAGCATCTAAGGCGGCCATACAGCCTGTTCCCGCACTGGTAATGGCCTGACGGTAGACGTGATCTTGGACATCGCCCGCCGCAAAAACGCCAGGCACGCTGGTCATGGTGGCAAAGCCTTTCAGCCCGCTTTGGGTCACGATGTAGCCGTTTTCCATTTGCAGTTGGTTTTGAAAAATATCCGTATTGGGCGAGTGACCAATGGCAATGAAGCAGCCTTTGAGCTCCAAATCTTGCAAAGAGCCATCTTTGGTGGACTTCAAGCGAACGCCGGTGACGCCCGTGTTGTCTCCCAAAACCTCTTCTAAAGTTTGGAAGGTTTGCAAAACAATTTTGCCAGCCGCCACTTTGTCCATCAATTTGTCGACCAAGATGGGCTCGGCTTTGAATTTATCGCGGCGGTGAATGAGGTACACCTTGCTGGCAATGTTGGACAAGTAAAGAGCTTCTTCGACAGCCGTATTGCCGCCGCCCACCACGCAGCACACCTGCTCTTTGTAAAAGAAACCATCGCAGGTGGCGCAGCCCGAAACGCCGCGGCCCATGAAGGCCGTTTCAGAGTCAATGCCAAGGTATTTGGCGGATGCGCCCGTTGCAATGATCAAAGAATCGCAGGTGTAAACACCGCTGTCACCCGTCAAAGTAAAGGGGCGTTTGCTGAAATCGACCTTGTTGATGTGGTCAAACACAATTTGCGTATTGAAGCGCTCGGCATGCTCCAAAAAGCGTTGCATGAGCTCGGGGCCTTGCACGCCATGCACGTCGGCAGGCCAGTTGTCAACCTCGGTGGTGGTCATCAGTTGGCCGCCTTGGGCAATGCCTGTAATCAGCAATGGCTTGAGATTGGCGCGGGCCGCATAAACGGCTGCTGTGTAGCCGGCAGGGCCAGAGCCTAGGATTAAAACTTGGGCGTGTTGGGTGGGTAGGGTGTTGGACATGATGGGTGATCTGGCAGGATTCGGGTAAACGCTAAAGCCTCATTGTAGAAGCTTGTGAAACACCTGTTTGGGGAGGTCTATCGGGTAAGCTTGAGGGTCAGACCATGACCTATTCACTTCGCACCCTTACCAATCCAACCGGCAGCCCTGAAGCTGACTCACCCAGAGTGCTCAATGAGGGCGTTGGCTTGCTGCGCTTCACTCAGGAAATCGTTCTTTTCCTGGGTGCTGCTGTGCTCATTTTATTGGCCTTGGCCATGTTCAGTTTCAGTCCCAAAGATCCATCTTGGTCGGGTTCAGGCTTGGGTGGCGGCGTTCACAACTGGATGGGCTTGGTCGGTTCATGGTTGGCTGATGGCATGTATTTTTGCTTTGGCTATTCTGCGTGGTGGTTGGTCGCTATCTTGGGACGCGTGTGGCTGAATGCTTGGGCCGACTGGCTCAGAACGGACGAAACTGCGTCCAAGTCTTTCGACAAAGAATCAGAATCGAATTGGAAAACCCGTCTGATTTTTTGGATCGGCTTGTTTGTCCTCATGTCGTCTAGCAGTGCGCTCGAATGGGCGCGTCTGACACGCTGGGATGCCATGCTGCCTGGCACCAGCGGTGGGGCTTTAGGGTATGCCGTCGGACATTTTTCTTTGAAATGGTTGGGCTTCAATGGCTCTAGCTTGCTTGAAGTTGTGTGCCTCGCTCTGGGCATGGGATGGGCCTTTGGATTTTCTTGGGGTCAAGTGTGTGAAGCATTGGGCGGCAAGATCGACGGCTTGATGCAGTCGCGTCAAGTCAAGCGTGAAATGGAAGAGGACTTGGCCATGGGCCAGCAAGCTTTGCGCGAACGCGAACAGCTTCAATCCAAATTGCCTGCAGAACCTCAACTGCACCCCTTCGGAAACGAATTTGAAGAGAAGCCTTTGTTTGCAGCTGCAGGCGTGTCTGCTCCCGTGTTTGCTGAGCCTGTTACGCCCATGGTCATTGAAGCGCCCGTAACAGCAGTGCCGCGCAGCGATCGTGTGGTGAAAGAGCGCCAGAAGCCTTTGTTCAATGAATTGCCTGACAGCAAATTGCCGCAGGTTGATTTGCTCGACAGTCTGACCTTGCGCCAAGAGGGCGTCGCGCCAGAAACGCTTGAGATGACCAGTCGCATGATTGAAAAACGCCTGAAAGATTTTGGCGTTGAAGTGCGTGTGGTGGCTGCAGCACCTGGCCCCGTCATTACGCGTTATGAAATCGAACCCGCAACAGGTGTCAAAGGATCGCAAGTGGTCAACTTGGCCAAAGACTTGGCAAGATCACTCAGCCTCATTTCCATTCGTGTGGTGGAAACCATTCCTGGTAAAAACTACATGGCTTTGGAATTGCCCAATGCCAAACGCCAATCCATCAAGCTGAGCGAAATTTTAGGATCGCAGGTTTACAACGAAGCCAAGTCGATGCTCACCATGGGCTTGGGCAAAGACATTGTGGGCAATCCGGTGGTGGTGGATCTGGCCAAAATGCCTCACGTCTTGGTGGCGGGTACCACAGGTTCTGGTAAGTCGGTGGGCATCAACGCCATGATTTTGTCTTTGCTTTACAAAGCCGAAGCGCGTGATGTTCGACTGCTCATGATCGACCCCAAAATGTTGGAAATGTCTGTTTACGAAGGCATTCCGCATTTGCTGGCACCCGTTGTGACCGACATGCGGCAAGCCGCGCATGGCCTCAATTGGTGTGTGGGCGAGATGGAGCGCCGCTACAAGCTCATGAGCAAAATGGGCGTTCGCAACTTGGCAGGTTACAACACCAAAATTGACGATGCAACCGAGCGCGAGGAATTTATTTTGAATCCCTTCAGCCTCACGCCTGATGATCCCGAACCACTGAAGCGCTTGCCGCACATCGTGGTGGTGATTGATGAGTTGGCCGACCTCATGATGGTGGTAGGTAAAAAAATTGAAGAGCTCATTGCTCGCTTGGCGCAAAAGGCGCGTGCTGCTGGCATTCACTTGATCTTGGCCACACAGCGTCCTAGTGTCGACGTGATCACGGGCTTGATCAAAGCCAATATTCCCACACGCATTGCCTTCCAAGTCTCTAGCAAAATTGACAGCCGAACCATCCTAGATCAAATGGGTGCAGAGGCTTTGCTAGGCATGGGTGACATGCTCTACATGCCCTCTGGCACTGGCTTTCCCATCCGTGTTCATGGCGCTTTTGTGAGTGACGAAGAAGTTCACCGCGTGGTGAGCTATTTGAAAACACAAGGCGAGCCTGATTACATTGAAGGCGTTCTAGAAGGTGGTACCACCGATAGCGAAGACACAGGCTACGGCGACAGTGCGGATGCTGAAAAAGACCCCATGTACGATCAAGCCGTTGAAGTGGTTTTGAAAAATCGCAAGGCCAGTATTTCTTTGGTGCAGCGTCACTTGAAGATTGGCTACAACCGCGCCGCGCGTTTGGTGGAAGAGATGGAGAAGGCGGGCTTGGTCAGTTCTATGAGCAGCAACGGGCAGCGCGAAATTTTAGTTCCAGCGCGCGCTGAATAAACGGCCACTTTCTGACTGCCTTATGAAGATGAAAGCCAAACTCTATCTGCTCGGGTTGTTCATGGTTGGGCTTGGTGTTGTGTCAAATTCTTGGGCCCAAAGTTCGCCCGATGCCATTGAATCTTTGAGTCAATTTTTGAAATTCACCAACAGTGGACGTGCTCAGTTTTCTCAGCTTGTGACGGGGCCATCTAAAGTCGATCAAGCGCCTCGCAGAAAAACGTCCTCGGGCACTTTTGAATTTCAAAGGCCTCAGCAATTTCGATTCACCTACCAAAAACCATTTGTGCAAGCCATGGTGTCCGATGGTCAATGGTTGTGGCTTTTTGACGCCGACTTAAACCAAGTCACCATGCGCAAACAAAACCAATTGCTGGGCCAAACGCCTGCAGCTTTCATTTCCTCGTCTGGCGATTTGAAAGCGCTGCAAGCTGAATTCAATTTAAAAGCAGAGCCTGATTCAGAAGGTTTGCAATGGGTGAGAGCCACACCCAAACAGTCGGATGGCGCCGTTCAAGTCATCCGAGTGGGCTTGAAGTTGGGTGTGGCCGGGGCCAGCACAGCCGCCAATGTGCCAGTGTTGACGGTCTTGGAAATTGTGGATGGCTTAGGTCAAACATCGCGTTTGAATTTTCAGAATTTTGAAGCCAATGTGAAGTTGCCGTCAGAGACTTTTCAGTTCAAAGCACCTGCGGGCGTGCAGGTCATTCGGCCATGAACGCCAGCGTTCACTTGCAGCAGCCATTGGCAGAGCGCTTGCGTCCCAGGCATTTGGGTGAGGTCATTGGTCAGCAACATCTGATTGGTGAGGGCTTGGCCCTTCGCTTGGCATTTGAATCTGGACAGCCACACAGTTGCATTTTGTGGGGGCCGCCTGGAGTCGGCAAAACCACCATTGCTCGGCTCATGGCGGATGCATTTGATGCGCAATTTATCAGCATCAGTGCGGTGCTTGGTGGCGTCAAAGACATTCGCGAAGCGGTCGACAAAGCCGAGGCCGCATTGAGTGGGCTGCAGCCGCAAAGAACCATTGTGTTTGTAGACGAAGTTCATCGTTTCAACAAAAGCCAGCAAGACGCGTTTTTGCCGCATGTTGAGAGTGGCTTGTTCATTTTCATTGGCGCTACTACCGAGAACCCCTCCTTTGAGGTCAACTCCGCATTGCTTTCTAGAGCGGCTGTCTATGTTCTACAGGCCCTTAATGAAGAAGATTTAAAACACATTGTGAAGCGCGCGCACGCCATTGGTACGGTTCCTCCATTGGCAACAGATGCAGAGCAACGACTCATTGCTTATGCCGATGGCGATGCGCGCCGTTTGCTCAACACCCTCGAAACTTTGGCCGTTGCAGCTCACACAGAAAAGCTTGAACTCATTTCAGATGCATGGCTGATGAAAGTTTTAGGCGAACGCATGCGCCGATACGATAAAGGCGGTGAGCAGTTTTACGACACTATCAGTGCGCTGCACAAATCTGTCAGAGGCTCAGACCCAGACGCTGCGCTGTACTGGTTCACGCGCATGTTGGATGGCGGTGCAGACCCAAGCTACATGGCCAGACGCCTCATTCGCATGGCCGCAGAGGACATTGGCTTGGCCGATCCGCGTGCGCTTCGCTTGGCACTGGACGCAGCGGAAGTTTACGAGCGTTTGGGCAGTCCTGAAGGTGAGCTGGCCTTGGCAGAATGCGTGATTTATTTGGCAGTAGCAGCCAAATCGAATGCCGTTTACAAGGCCTTCAAGGAGGCCAAGGCATGGGTCAAAAAAGACGGTACACGCCCAGTTCCCATGCACCTGCGCAATGCACCGACTCAACTCATGAAGAGCTTGGACTATGGTCAGGGCTATCGCTATGCCCATGACGAAGAGGGCGGCTTTGCGGCTGGAGAAAATTACTTGCCAGTGGGCATGCCAGCGCCAGGGTTTTATCGCCCCGTGAATCGTGGGTTAGAGTTAAAGATTGCAGAAAAAATGGCAAGCTTGAATGAACTGAATCAAGCCAAGGCAACAAAATAATAGGAGTTTGGTATGGATGTCTTTCTTCAGCAGGTGATCAATGGTTTGGTTCAAGGCAGCATGTATGCCCTGATCGCCTTGGGCTACACCATGGTTTACGGCATCATCAACTTGATCAACTTTGCCCATGGCGAGGTGCTGATGGTGGCCGCCCTGACAAGTTGGTCTGTGATTGCGCTCATGCAAGATGCCACGCCTGGCATGCCCGGCTGGTTGATGCTGATCGTCTCTTTGGTCATTGCCAGCGTGGTGGCTGCCTCACTCAATTTTGCAATTGAAAAAATTGCCTATCGCCCATTGCGAAATAGCCCTAAGTTGGCGCCACTCATTACAGCCATCGGTGTGAGCATCTTGCTTCAAACCTTGGCCATGATCATTTGGAAGCCTAACTACAAACCATTTCCAACCTTGTTGTCGACCACTCCCATCAATGTCGGTGGCGCTGTCATTTCCACCACGCAAATCATGATTTTGGGTGTCACCGCCATCTCCTTGGCAGTGCTCATGTGGTTGGTGAATGCCACCAAGTTAGGAAGGGCCATGCGCGCAACTTCTGAAAACCCACGTGTCGCTGCCTTAATGGGTGTCAAGCCCGACATGGTCATTTCTGCCACCTTCATCATTGGTGCCGTGTTGGCGGCCATTGCGGGGGTTATGTTTGCGTCCAACTATGGCACTGTGCACCACAGCATGGGTTTCTTGCCCGGCTTGAAAGCGTTTACTGCTGCAGTGTTTGGCGGCATTGGCAACTTAGGCGGTGCCGTTGTGGGGGGTATTTTGCTGGGCCTGATTGAATCCATTGGTTCGGGCTACATCGGCATCCTCACGGGGGGTGTTCTGGGTAGCCACTATGCCGATATTTTTGCCTTCATCGTGCTCATCATTGTGCTCACATTG
>JBIIJK010000013.1:0-41225 GCA_044233865.1 Limnohabitans sp. | reverse complement strand
CGCAATTTAAAGCTCATGGCATTTGGCATGGGCGCTACATTTGGTGGCATCTCTGGCGCCATGTTTGCAGGCTTTCAGGGGTTTATTTCACCCGAGTCGTTTAGCCTCATGGAGTCCGTCATGATTGTGGCCATGGTCGTGTTGGGCGGCTTGGGGCACTTGCCCGGCGTTGTATTGGGTGCCGTCTTGTTGTCTGCCTTGCCAGAAATTTTGCGCTATATAGCGGGGCCCTTGCAGTCTATGACAGACGGCCGCATTGATGCCGCCATTCTGCGTCAATTGCTCATCGCCCTTGCCATGATTGTCATCATGCTCATGCGCCCTAGGGGCTTGTGGCCTTCGCGAGAGCACGGCAAATCGCTCCAGTCGAAGGAGGGATCCTAAGATGAGCACCCGCCATTTTGAAAATCATGCCGTTTTAAAAGTTGCAGGTATCTCCAAACGCTTTGGTGGATTGCAGGCTTTGTCCGATGTCGGCATGACCATTGAACGAGGCCAGGTCTACGGCCTCATTGGCCCCAATGGTGCAGGTAAGACCACCTTCTTCAATGTGATCACGGGCCTTTACACGCCAGACAGTGGTAGTTTTGAATTGGCGGGCAAGCCGTATCAGCCCACAGCGGTCCATGAAGTAGCGCAGGCAGGTATTGCGCGTACTTTTCAAAACATTCGTTTGTTCGCAGAAATGACGGCCTTAGAAAACGTCATGGTGGGACGGCACGTTCGCACCTCTTCGGGTTTGTTGGGGGCTATTTTTAGAACACCCAAATTCAAACAAGAGGAAGCCGAAATTGCGCAACGTGCGCAAGAATTGTTGGACTATGTGGGTATTGGTCAGTATGCCGATTACCGTGCACGTACTTTGTCTTATGGCGATCAGCGCCGTTTAGAAATTGCCCGTGCGCTTGCTACCGATCCCCAACTCATTGCGCTAGATGAACCCGCTGCTGGTATGAACGCCACAGAAAAAGTTCAGTTGCGTGCCTTGATCGACCAGATCCGCAAAGACAACCGCACCATTTTGCTCATTGAGCACGATGTGAAGCTTGTCATGGGTTTGTGCGATCGCGTCACAGTGCTCGATTACGGCAAACAAATTGCCGAGGGCACGCCAGCCGAAGTCCAAAAAAATGAAAAAGTAATTGAAGCCTACTTGGGCACCGGAGGGCATTGAAATGACAGTCACATTGTTAAAAGTCAAAGGCCTGCAAGTAGCCTACGGCGGCATTCAGGCTGTCAAAGGCATTGATTTTGAAGTGCATGAGGGTGAGTTGGTGTCTCTCATTGGGTCTAACGGTGCGGGCAAAACAAGTACCATGAAAGCCATCACGGGTACCTTGCCTATCCATGCGGGTGACATTGAGTATTTGGGCAAAAGCATTGTGGGCCAAGGCCCTTGGGATTTGGTCAAGCAGGGCTTGGCCATGGTGCCGGAAGGTCGCGGTGTGTTCACCCGCATGACCATCATTGAGAACTTGCTCATGGGTGCCTACATTCGCAACGACACTGCCGCCATTCAAGACGATATGGAAAAAGTGTTTCACACCTTTCCAAGATTGCGTGAACGCAAAGACCAACTGGCCGGCACCATGTCCGGTGGCGAGCAGCAAATGCTGGCCATGGGCCGCGCCCTCATGAGCCGCCCTAAAGTGTTGCTGCTTGATGAGCCCTCGATGGGTCTGTCGCCCCTCATGGTGGACAAAGTTTTCGAAGTGGTGCGCGATGTGTTTGCCCAAGGCGTGACCGTTTTGTTGGTTGAACAAAACGCAAGCCGTGCATTGGCCATTGCCAACCGGGGCTATGTCATGGAGTCGGGCTTGATCTCCATGACCGGCCTTGGCCAAGACTTGTTAAACGACCCCAAAGTGCGCGCTGCCTATTTGGGTGAATAAACAGGCTCAGTCGACTTTTGCGCCGCTGGCTTTGACAACCGGCTCGTATTTTGTCAATTCACGCTTCATGAAGGCGGCAAATTGATCGGGTGTGCTACTCACGGGCTCGATCATCATCATGCCAAAACGAGTTTTGGTCTCGGGCGCTGCAAGGGCTGCTGAGAAAGCCTGGTGCAAACGCGCCACCATGGCGGACGGCGTGTTGGCTGGCGCTACCAGACCCCACCACGTGTCTACTTCAAATCCTTTGAGAGTTTCTGACATGGCTGGAATTTCAGGCAATGCACTGGTGCGTTGTGCCGTGGTGACAGCCAATGCCTTGAGCTTGCCAGCCTTGATGTTGGGTGCGGCTGTCGCCAAGTTGTCGAAGTTGAAATCGACTTGGCCAGACAACAAGGCCAGCTGGGCAGGATTGCCGCCGTTGAAGGGAATGTGAACGGCATAAATGCCAGCATCACGCTTGAACATTTCTGCCGCCAAATGGCCTGCGCTGCCGTTGCCACCAGAGCCGATGTTGAGCTTGCCTGGGTTGGCTTTGCCGTAGGCAATTAAGTCGGCTACTGAGTTAATTTTCAAACGCTGTGCGGTTTCGGCATTCATGACCAAGACATTGGGCACGCGAACCATTTGGGTGATGGCGGCAAAGTCTGTGGCTGCATTGAAGGGCATCTTGGTGAAAAGCCAAGGGTTGATGGCATGTGTGGCCACAGCGGAAATGCCAATGGTGTAGCCATCGGCGGGCGCTTTGGCCACGATGTCAACGCCCAAGTTGCCACCCGCGCCGGGCTTGTTGTCGATGATGACAACGCCCAATGAATCTTTCACGCGTTCTGCCAAGGCACGGGCGGTGACATCAATGGGACCGCCAGGTGCATAGGGTACGACCAGGCGAATGGGTTTGTCCAAGGGCTGCGCGTGGAGGGCGTTAGCGCCGATCAAAGCCAGCAATGCGATGCCAGTAAGGAGACACAGGCGTTTTGTTGAAATTAGAGATTTGCGCATCAGTTGGACTCCTTTGCCTTGTCGGCTTCAGTGGTGAATGAATCGGCGAAGAAGGCTTCTTCAGGTAATCCTGCTTTGCCTAGATAGTCTGCGCGTGCAGAGTCCACCACGATGGGGGCGCCGCAGGCATAGACTTGGAAACTACTTAGATCTGGGTGATCTTGCAAGACAGCTTGGTGCACAAAGCCTGTGCGGCCAATCCATGCATCTTCTGGCAATGCATCGGACACCACTGGCACGTAAGTTAAGTTGGACATGGCTTTGACATGCTCTTCAACCCAGTCGCTCATGTACAAATCGGAGGGTCGGCGACCGCCCCAGTAAAGCGTGGCAGGCCTTGTGATGCCTTTGTGTTGCATGTGCTCAATCAAGGCTTTGATGGGTGCAAAGCCGGTGCCCGAAGCCAATAAAATCATGGGTGCTTGAGAGTCTTCGCGCAAGTAGAAACTGCCGTAGGGGCCCTCAATTCGCAGGATGTCTTTTTCTTTCATGGTGCTGAACACCACGTCGGTGAATTTGCCGCCAGGCATGTGGCGAATGTGCAACTCTACTTTGGGTGCGGCGGGGTCGAGCGTGTGAGGTGCATTGCCCATGCTGTAACTGCGGCGCGAGCCATCCCGCAATAAAAACTCGACATACTGGCCCGCATGAAACTGCATGACGTCGGTGGCAGGCAGTTGCATGATGATGGACATCACGTCGTGTGATTTTTTTTCTAAGCTGACCACGCGCACAGGCATTTTCTTGATGGGGAAACTGCCTGCTTCCGTCACTTGTCGCGATTCCAATACCAAATCGCTTTGCGCGGTAGAGCAGCAGGTCAAGATCAGGCCTTGGGCTTCTTCTTCGGCGCTCAAAGCTTTGGCTTGGTGCTCACCATGCACCACCGTGCCAGAAATCTTCTTGCATTTGCAGGAACCGCACGCGCCATCTTTGCAGCCATAGGGCAGGCCTATGCCTTGGCGAATGCCGGCCGCCAACAAAGTTTCGCTGCTGTCTGCACTAAAAGTACGGCCACTTGGCTCGACGGTAATTTGGAAGCTCATGTTTTCGTTATCCTAGGGGGGTCTTAAATTCCACAACCCCCTGATTTTGCCTTCAAACCAAACCCCTTTAGGTGCTTTACCTGCCCGCTTTCGAAAAGAGCGTGTTTTGATCATCGGATGTGGTGATGTAGGTCAACGCGCAGCCAAACAGTTGGTTGGCAGAACTCGGGTCTTGGCATTGACCTCCAGCCCTGAAAAGGCACTGGGTTTGAGGGCACAAGGCATCACACCCGTTGTGGGCAACTTGGACGATTCTCAGTCATTGCAGCGATTGTCCGGTTGGGCTACGCGGGTACTGCATTTGGCCCCACCCCCCTCTGACAGAGTGGGGACATGGTCGACCGATTCGCGCACTTTGAATTTGGTGCGTGCACTGCACAAAAGAGCTTTGCCCAGAGCGCTTGTGTATGGGTCTACCAGTGGCGTTTATGGCGATTGTCAGGGCCAGTGGGTGCCTGAATCTAGACCTGTTAAGCCACACACCCCAAGAGCCATTCGGCGGGTTGATGCAGAAAACACCATTCGATATTTTGGTAAATTGGGTGTGCGCAGCAGCATTTTGCGTATACCGGGTATCTACGCGCCCGATCGCCCCAATGGCACCCCGCGTGAAAGGCTTTTGAAGGGGACGCCAGTTCTCTTGAAAAAAGACGATGTGTATACCAATCACATTCATTCTGATGATTTGGCAAGGGCCTGCGTGGCTGCGTTGTGGCGAGGCAAGCCGCAGCGTGTTTTTCACGTGTGCGATGACAGCCAAATGAAGATGGGTGATTATTTCGATTTGTCAGCCGACCTGATGGGTCTTAAGCGCCCTCCGCGAGTACCCAGAAGTCAAGCACAAGATACCTTGCCCCTCATGCTGTTGAGCTTCATGAGTGAGTCTAGACGGTTGAACAATGACCGGTTGAAAAAAGAGCTGCGAGTTCGCTTGCTTTACCCCACCATTGCGCAAGGTTTGAAAAGCTCAGCAGCTCAAATTGCTGAAGGCCAGTAGAAGTGAGCTGTTGGTTTTTGGGCTGCTAAAACCCTGAAAACTTGACCCCTTTTTTCTGAAGGTAATCGAGGATGGCTTTCATCAAATAGGCGCCGAGAAGTGCGCCATTCAGATCGCCTAAAAACATCCAAAAGACATCAGTCAACGCAAATGTTTCAGATTGACCCATGAGCACCCAAGCGACGTGATGGATGACTGAATTGCTGACACAGTAAATCAGGGTGAGTGCGGCCAAGTCTTGCAGCGACGTGAGATTCACTTGCCTGTTCCAGTAGATCTTGAACCCAATGAGTGCGATCAAAGGCCCAGCGCTTGAGCACGCAACGTTGAGCAATTCAAGCTCTATGGGCTCATTAAATTGTTGCAGTAGCAATAGGCAGCCCAAGACGGTAGAAAGCGTGCCAAACAGCGGCCCCAAGATGAGCAAATTGAAGAGGCGTAGAAAAGCCGGCAGATAAATCAGCGAGATATGGTCGTTTAGGGTGGCAAAGTCAAACAGCCATCCACTCAGGATGTGTGTTGCTGGAAACAACACAGCTAATGCGAGTATCAAGAGGATGTGCATTTCGCAAACGAGTTTAATCGATTAGATGTAAATCGATGGTGCCCGAGGCCGGAATCGAACCGGCACGCCTTGCGGCGGGGGATTTTGAGTCCCCTGCGTCTACCAATTTCACCACCCGGGCGGATTGCGAAGTCGTAGATTATGACATATTTCTTTCGGGTTTTGGAGGGGGTAAAGTGATTTTTAAAGTGCCCACCACATGGGCAAACATTGGAAAATGTTGGAATCTTTCAATGATCAGGAATCAAAATGACAACCTTCCAGCGAACTTTCATTTCATGCTTTGTAGGCCTGTGTTTTTCATTCGCTGCGTTTGCTCAAACGTGGCCACAACGCGCAATTAAAGTCATTGCACCCTATCCGCCGGGCGGGCCCAGTGACATTGTGATTCGCACCGTGTCAGACAAGGTCCAAGCTACTTTGAAGCAAGCCGTTATCATCGAAAATATACCGGGAGCCGGCGGCAACATTGGCAGCGCTGCTGCATCAAGGGCCCCTGCCGATGGGTACACATGGCTCATCACAACAGACACTGTCATGACGGTGAATCCGCATGTTTACAAAAGCATGGGTTTTAAGTTGGATGATTTAAAGCCAGTCAGCGTCTTGACCTCCTTCAGCCAAACCTTGGTTTGCAATCCAGCATTGGGCGTGAAAAACTTGAGCGAGCTCATTGCCAAATCCAAAACACAGTCCTTGAGTTATGCCTCCGGTGGTGCGGGTGTGCCAGGCCATTTGTCGATGGAGTTGTTGCTGAACATGACGGGCATGCAGATGGTGCATATTCCCTACAAGGGGCCAGCGCCTGCAGCCCAAGACGTGCTAGCCAACCAAGTGCCATGTGGCTTGTTGGCGGGCCCAACTGTCTTGCCACATGTTCGTTCAGGCAAGTTGATTGCTTTGGCGGTATCTGGGCAAACCAGGTCGCCCACCCTGCCAGACACGCCCACCATTTCTGAGGCTGGAGTGAAGGGCTATGACGCCGACTTCAGCTTGGTCATGTGGGCTCCCAAGCAAGTGCCCGATGAGTTGGTTCAAAAATTCCGGCAAGCCTTGTTGGATGGCTTGAAACTGCCAGAGACTGCAGAGCGTTTAAAGGCCACCGATCAATTGGTCATTGGCAGTACGCCTGAAGAGGCCGCTGCGCGCATTGCCAAGGATTATGCAAAGTGGGGCGCCGTCACCAAAAAAATTGGTTTGAGTTTGGAGTGAAAAGTCACTTAGAAAACGATTCGAAGCATAATCTCTTGAGACTCTCACTCAATGATGATTTAAATCCGATTCCAGATTTGTCTTTGTAAATCGAAAAATGAACTATCCAACGCTTGAAGATGCCATTGGCAAAACGCCCTTGGTCAGATTGCAAAGAATTGCAGCCGAATTTACGAAGCCCAAGGGCAATGTTATTTTGGGCAAACTTGAAGGCAATAACCCTGCTGGTTCTGTCAAGGATCGACCAGCGCTTTCCATGATTCAGCGTGCTGAAGAGCGTGGCGAAATCAAGCCAGGCGACACCCTCATTGAAGCCACCTCAGGCAACACGGGAATCGCGCTGGCCATGGTTGCTGCCATCAAGGGCTACCGAATGATTTTGATCATGCCGGAAGACTTGTCCATTGAGCGAGCGCAAACCATGAAGGCTTACGGCGCAGAACTTATTTTGACGCCCAAAAGTGGCGGAATGGAATATGCACGCGACCTTTCCGACAACATGGCAGCGCAGGGCAAGGGCCGTATCCTTGATCAATTTTCAAACCCCGACAACCCCCGCGTCCATTACGAGACCACAGGACCCGAAATCTGGGCCCAAACAGAGGGCCGTGTCACCCATTTTGTGAGTGCCATGGGTACAACAGGCACCATCACAGGTGTGTCGCAATTCTTAAAAGAAAAGAACCCATCCGTTCAAATTGTTGGCGCACAACCCAGTGAAGGCTCTCGCATTCCAGGGATTCGCAAATGGCCTGAAGAGTATTTGCCCAAAATTTACAACCCCTCCAATGTCGACGAACTGATCTATGTCAGTCAGGACGATGCTGAAGACACCTGCCGTCAAATGGCCAGAGAAGAGGGCTTGTTTGCAGGCGTTTCAGCCGCTGGCGCATGCTGGGTGGCGCAGCAAATTGCAGCACGTGAAGCCAATGCCACCATCGTGTTCATCGTCTGTGACCGCGGTGACCGCTATCTTTCCACAGGAGTATTTCCAGCATGACCGAATACCGTTTTTGCCCATCCTGTGGATCGCCTCTTTCTTGGGTGCCGCAGATGGAAGATGGGGGTGAGAAACTTCGCTTGCGCTGCACGCAATGCGACTTCACTCATTGGAACAATCCCACTCCTGTGTTGGCTGGCATTGTGCAGGTCGGCAATCAAATTTTATTGGCTCGCAACGCGGCATGGACTGGCAGAAAATTTGCATTGATCACGGGTTTCATGGAAGCAGGTGAATCGCCAGAAGAAGGCATTTCCCGAGAAATTGCGGAGGAAACCAATTTGCAGGTCAGTGCCTTGAAACTGATCGGGGCCTATGACTTCCAGCGCATGAACCAAGTGATCATTGCATACCACGCTATTGCTTCGGGTACGGTCAAGTTATCGCCTGAATTGGCAGAGTACAAGATGTTTAATTTTGATGAGTTGGTTTGCTGGCCGGCGGGTACGGGTTATGCACTCGGCGATTGGTTGCGCACACAAGGCATTGAGCCTAAGTTCATGACCTGGGAAGAACGCGACGCACAAGGTCGCGCTTCAGAGTAGAACAGTTTTTTGAAGAAATTTTGGAGACGCCATGAGCCTCGCATTTGACATTGAGCTTGACACATGTGGCCTCAATTGCCCTTTGCCTATTTTGAAAGCCAAGAAATCACTCACAGCAATGCAATCGGGGCAGGTGCTTAAAGTCATGTCCACAGACCCTGGTGCACAACGCGATTTTGAAGCCTTTGCCAAGCAAACGGGCAATGAGTTGTTGTTGCAAGAAACCGATGGCGATCGCTTCCTTATTTGGATGAAGCGACGTTGATGAAAAAAAAGCTTCAAAAAACTGAAGCTTTATGAAGATGGACTCAAAGCTTTTTAGAGCTTCAATGTTTTCAGATAAGCCCTGAAAGATTCACCCACTTGCGGGTGCTCTAAGGCCAACTCAACAGTGGCCTCTAAGAAGCCTTCTTTGCTGCCGCAATCGTATCGCTTGCCCTCGTATTGAAAAGCATAAACGGCTTCGCGAGACTTCAATCTGGCAATGGCATCGGTGAGTTGAATCTCGCCGCCCACACCTGTGGGTTGGTTTCTAATTTCTTCGAAAATGCCTGGCGTGAGAATGTACCGGCCAGCAACGCCCATGCGCGAAGGGGCTTTTTCTGGAGATGGTTTTTCGACAATTTGCTCAACGCGAATCAATTGTTTGCCAGCTGATTCACCAGCGACGATGCCATAGCGCTTGACGTGGTCAAGCGGCACTTCTTGCACAGCCAAAATAGAACGACCTTGCTGCTCATAGGCCTTGACCATTTGCGCCAAGATGGAGGGGCCATCTTTGAGTCCCACCATGAGGTCGTCTGCCAGCAACACGGCAAAGGGCTCTTGGCCCACCATGGCTTCTGCGCACAACACGGCATGGCCTAAACCCAAAGAACGGGGTTGGCGAACGTATGCACAAACCATGTCGTCGGGCTGTACAGAACGGACCAACTTCAAGAGCTCTTCTTTGTGGGCACTTTCTAGCTCGGTTTCCAGTTCATAGGCTGTGTCAAAGTGGTCTTCAATGGCGCGTTTGCTGCGGCCTGTGACAAAGATCATGTGACGAACGCCAGCCGAGTAAGCCTCTTCAACGGCATATTGAATAAGAGGCTTGTCAACGATAGGCAGCATCTCCTTGGGTGCGGCTTTGGTGGCTGGCAGGAACCGAGTTCCCAATCCGGCAACAGGGAACACTGCTTTTCTGATACTGGGTTGTGCGCTCATTTGAAGTTTCTTTTTAAGTTCAAATTAATCTATGACCAAATTACCACAATCGAGTGACACCTGCGTGTCAAGATTTTGAAGATGCCGCTTCTAACTGGAAAAGTTGAACCTTCATTTTGCTCAAGTTAGCTTCAAAATCTGCGACGCGTTTGCGCTCTTGCTCGATCACTGCAGGCGGTGCTTTGGCCACAAAGGCTTCGTTGCTGAGCTTGCCATTGGCCTTCCCAATCTCGCCTTCTAAGCGGGCTACCTCTTTGCCAAGGCGAATCTTTTCTGCCGCCACATCGACTTCCATGAACAGGCAAAGTCGTGCTTCACCCACCACAGCAACGGGCGCGGCTGCGGCTGCTTTTGTCCAATCAGCTTCGCTGTCAAACACCCTGACTTCGTTCAACTTTGCCAAAGCTTGCAGCACTGGGCCTGCTGCTTTCATGAACTCTGAATCGCCCAACACATACAAAGGCAACTTGGTAGCGGGTGAGACATTCATTTCGCCGCGTAAATTGCGGCACGCATCGACCAGTGTTTTCAGCTTGCCCACATGGGCTTCGGCGGGTTCGTCAATGCGCTCGGGTTGTGAAACAGGGTAGGCTGCGATGCTGACAGAAGGGCCCGCACGGCCCGCTACAGGCGCCACTTTTTGCCACAATTCTTCTGAAATAAAGGGCGTGATGGGGTGAACCAATCGCAGAATGGTTTCTAAGGTGCGAATGAGTGTGCGACGTGTAGCGCGCTGCTGTGATGCATCGCCCGTGTTGATTTGAACCTTGGCAATTTCCAAATACCAATCGCAGAACTCGTTCCAGACAAAGTCATAAATGACGTTGGCAACGTTGTCTAGGCGGTATTCGGCAAAGCCCTTGGCCACGTCGGCCTCCACGCGCTGAATTTTGGAAGAAATCCAACGATCGGCTTGGCTGAAGGTCATGTAGCCATGGGCTGGTCCGCCCACAGCGCACTCAGCTTTGGTGTGCTCTTTCAGGCCGCAATCTTGACCTTCGCAGTTCATCAAGACAAAGCGTGTGGCATTCCACAGTTTGTTGCAGAAGTTGCGATAGCCTTCGCAGCGCTTGCTGTCAAAGTTGATGCTGCGGCCTAAGGAGGCCAAAGCAGCAAACGTGAAGCGCAGCGCGTCAGCACCGTAGGCGGGAATGCCCTCGGGAAATTCTTTTTGCGTGTTCTTGCGTACTTGCGGAGCAGTCTCGGGCTTGCGCAAACCTTGCGAGCGTTTTTCCAACAAGGGCTCTAAGGAAATGCCGTCGATCAAGTCGACTGGGTCTAGCACATTGCCTTCAGATTTGCTCATCTTCTTGCCTTGGGCATCGCGCACCAGGCCGTGGATGTAAACATGTTTAAACGGCACGCGCCCCGTGAAGTGCGTGGTCATCATGATCATTCTGGCAACCCAGAAAAAGATGATGTCGTAACCTGTAACCAACACAGAAGAGGGCAGATACAAGTCGTAGTCTTGTGTTTGATGTGTGTCTGATGTGGCCACTGCTTCTGGCCAACCCATGGTGGAGAAGGGCACAAGCGCAGAGGAATACCAAGTGTCTAAAACATCTTCGTCACGTTTGAGTTTTTTACCAGGGCCCTTGGCGTCGGCTTGAGCTTGAGCTTCGGCTTCCGATTTGGCCACGTAAACGTTGCCTTCTTCATCGTACCAAGCGGGAATTTGATGGCCCCACCAAAGCTGGCGAGAAATACACCAGTCTTGAATGTTGTTCATCCACTGGTCATAAGTGTTGACCCAATTTTCGGGCACAAAACTCACTTGACCGGAGTGCACAGCATCAATCGCTTTTTGCGCAATGCTCTTGCCAGTGGGGTCTTGCGGGCTGACTTTGTTGACCGCCACAAACCACTGGTCTGTGAGCATCGGCTCCACCACTTGGCCGGTACGAGCGCAAATGGGCAGCATCAGTTTGTGCGGCTTGATTTCAATCAGCAAGCCTTGAGCTTCCAAATCTTTGATCACGGCCTTGCGCGCCACAAAGCGGTCCATGCCTTGGTAGGCCTTGGGGCCGTTTTCGTTCACAGCGGCCGTTAATGTGAAGATGGTGATCAATGGCAAGTTGTGACGCATGGAACAAGCGTAGTCGTTGGCATCGTGAGCGCCCGTGATCTTCACGCAACCAGAGCCAAATTCACGATCGACAAAGTCGTCGGCAATGATGGGGATCTGACGATCGCACAAAGGTAAGTCAACTTTTTTGCCCACCAAATGTTTGTAGCGATCGTCTTCTGGGTGAACCGCTAAAGCGCCGTCGGCCATCATGGTTTCGGGACGAGTGGTGGCAATGGTCATGCCTTTTTGTATCACGCCGTCAATCAGTTGAGGGCCGTCGGCAAACGGGTACAAGATGTAGTGCATCTTGCCATCGGCTTCGGTGTTTTCCACTTCCAAATCGGATACAGCGCTTTGCAGCACAGGGTCCCAACTGACCAAGCGCTTGCCTCGGTAAATGAGGCCTTGCTCGTACAGTTTCACAAAGGTTTCGGACACTACTTTGGACAACTTGTCGTCCATGGTGAAGTACTCGCGCGTCCAGTCAACACTGTCGCCCATGCGGCGCATTTGCTGCGTGATGGTGTTGCCTGATTGCTCTTTCCACTCCCAGACTTTGGACACAAAGTTTTTGCGTGCCTCAGAGGGGGTGGGGCCCATGTCGTGGCGGCTGATGCCTTGGCCTTGCAACTGACGCTCCACCACAATTTGAGTGGCAATGCCTGCGTGGTCGGTGCCGGGAATCCAAGCGGTATTGAAGCCCATCATGCGGTGGTAGCGGGTGAGGCTGTCCATGATGGTTTGGTTGAAGGCATGACCCATGTGCAGGGTACCTGTCACATTGGGGGGTGGCAACTGGATAGCAAAGTTGGGCGCATCTGCATGTGGCGCCTGGCTGCCACGATGTCCAGCGACGCCATAGCCGCGTTTTTCCCACTCTGGGCCCCAATGGGCCTCAAGGGCGGCAGGCTCAAAAGACTTAGACAGGCTCTCAAGGCCGGGTTGCTGGATAGCGGGGGTGGTCTCGTTGCTCATGGGGTGGGTATTTAGAGATTGCCAAGAGGCAATGTCATGAAAGGACTAAAGCCATGATTTTACTGGGCTAGCGCCAAGTTTTGGAGAGCCAATACAGGATCTGGTTCAGTTCTTGGCCGATTCAATGCAATCTTTGAGGATTGAAGCATCGCCAACTTGATTGGCCAGCAGCAAAATCAAGCGCATGTTGAGCTGCTCTGATTGTTCTGAGCTCAACCCCTCGTGTGCATTCAGCAGTTGCTCATAGAAGCCATCCGCGTCTTGCAAGTTCAGTTCTGTTTTCATCATGGTCAATCCGAATTGAATCAAAGGCACAAAGAAGTTGCTACAGCGGAAATCAACTCGCCGTTCACACTTTTGCCGGTGTCGGCCAAATAGCCATCAGGCCGAATCACGGCCCAACCGCCAGCCGGCACCTTGGCGCATGCACTTTTCAAATGGCCTTGCTTGTCCCAGATGTGTTCGCGGGCTTGTGCGCTTTCGCCTTTGGCAAGGACTTGCACACATCGAACGGGCAGCCCAGAGACGCTGAGCTCTTGAAGTCTTTTGAGGGATGCTTTGGATTGCTCGCCAAACACCAAAATGAGCAAACGGCCGTCGGCCCATTGCAACAGGTCATTCAATGCGCCGGTTTTGCCGGCACGCCATTCAATTTTGACGTTTTGCACAGACGTTCCACCAGTCTCGCCGCAGACGCGCGAGCCGCGATAGGTGTTGGCCACAGCCATGCGCCCGGTGTTGATCAGTGAGCGTGCGAAAGGAAATTGCTTGGCCAAGCTGATGGTGGCTTTTCTGAAGGCGCGCTCTACGCCATCCGCAGGCCGCAAAAATCGAGCTGTGCGGCGCGTCACTTTGACGTTCTCTTGAGCAGCCTCTAGCCGCTCGTCGTTGTAACTCTCAAGCAGGGCTTCGTCAGCGTGACCGCGCAACACGGCCGCCAATTTCCAAGCCAAATTGTCTGCATCGGCCACGCCGGTGTTGCCACCCCGTGCGCCAAAGGGGTTCACAATTTTGGCCGTGTCGCCCATGAAAAACACCCGGCCCATGCGCAAGGTGGTGAGGCATTGACTTTTGTAGGCGTAAGGGCCCACCCACACAATGTCAACCTTCACCTTCTTGCCAAATTGACGCTCTAAGCGCTCGCGCACCACGTCTTCGCGGCTGATGTAGGCCGCATCGGCATTGGGTGCCATCTGGTAATCAATGCGCCACACATCATCTGCCATCAGATGTTGCCAAACCGCACGATTTTCATTGAAGGGCGCTTCAATCCACGTATGGCGCTCAGTAGGCGGGTGTGTGTCAAAGCGCACATCGGCAATGCACCAACGGTCATCGCCTTTTTTGTTCTCCATGCCGACGCCAGTCCAAGCGTGAAACGGGGTGTGCGATCCTGTTGCATCAATCACATGGTCGGCTTGAAGTTGGTAAGTGCCTTCGGGAGTTTCAACGCTGAGTGTTGCAAAGTCTTTGTTTTGCTTGAAGGCTGTGACGCGCGATTGCCAGCGCAAATCGACAGACCCCAGTTCTTGAGTCCGCTCTACCAAGTAGCCTTCAATGTAGAACTGTTGGATATTGATAAAAGCGGGTTGCTGTGAAAGACTGAAATTGCTTTGTTGTTTGAGGTCAAAGTTGTAGACCTCATCATTGCCTGCAAATGTTCGCCCCACACTCCACTGAATGCCTTTTTTAGCAATGCGATCGAATATGCCCAGTTTTTGAAAAATCTCCAGAGATTTTTGGGTGTAACAAATGCCGCGCGAGGAGGCGCCCTTAACTCCCACGGTGTTGTCTTCGTCCAAGAGAACTGCCTTGATGCCCAGGTTGGCCAAGCCGCAGGCCAATGTCAGACCTGAGATGCCACCTCCCACAATGACCACCGCATGTCGCAAAGTTTTGTTTTGGACCAACTCTGGCGGTGTCACAAAAGCATATTCGGGCAGCGTGTAACCAGTGCCTTGAGTGAACTCATAGCCATTGGTGAATTGAACGTCTTGAAAGGAGGGGGTGTTCATGGTTTCAACGCATTCCTATTTTCACATTGCCAAAAACCGATTGCGCTTCACGAGGCAAGCAGCGCCAGTATTGTTCGCTGGCTTGCACCACACCTCCCAATTCGGCGGCCGCATGCCATGCCCATCGGGGGTTGAACAAGAAGGCTCGGGCAAAGGCAATGAGGTTGGCATCACCGCGCTGCAAAATGGCCTCGGCTTGCTGAGCTTGCGTAATCAGGCCCACTGCAATGGTGGGCAGACCAGATTTGTCTTTGACTGTTTTGGCAAAGGGCACTTGGTATTCAGGGCCGATTGCAATTTTTTGTTGAGCCGAAACTCCGCCTGAGGAGATATGGACAAAGTTAGCACCTGCGCTACGAAGGCGCACAGACAAATCGGCCGTCTCATCAGGGTTCCAGCCGTCTTCGACCCAATCGGTGGCCGATAGTCGAATGCCTAAAACACCATTGAACTTAGCCCGCACAGCGTCAAAAATTTCGCGAATAAATCGTGTGCGGTTTTCAAAAGAGCCCCCATAGGCATCACTGCGCTTGTTTGAAATAGGCGACAAAAACTGGTGCAGCAAATAACCATGCGCTGCATGAAGTTCCACCATTTCAATGCCCATGTCTTGCGCACGCTCGGCTGTTTTTACAAAGGCATTTTTGATGCGTTCAAGCCCCGCAGCATCTAATTCTGTGGGGGGCATTTCGGTGCTCAGATGTGGCAAAGCACTGGGCGCCAACGCTTGCCAACCGCCATGTGCCGAATCGAGCAGTTGCCCCCCATGCCAAGGGGCAGCGCTTGAAGCTTTGCGACCTGCATGGCTAATTTGAATGGCGACGGGCACGTGAGGTGCCAGTTTTCGAGCCCGACCTAATTTGTCTTGCAAAGCTTCGGCCGTAGCGTCATTCCACAAACCCAAACAGCCCGGGCTGATGCGGCCGTCGTCGGTCACGGCGGTGGCTTCTAGAATGACCAAGCCTGCGCCGCTGTTGAGCAAAGTGGTCCAGTGGGCCAAATGCCAATCGGTGGCTCGGCCGTGATCGGCCGAGTATTGGCACATCGGGGCAACCACGATGCGATTGGCCAACGTGAGGGGGCCGTTGGGGGCAGGAAGTTGGTACTCGGAAAAAAGAAGACTCATGATGAATTGCTTTGAGTTGGCTATCTTGAATACTTTGCGATGAAAATAGACACAGTTTGAGGCTAATGCCTTAGCCTGCAAAGTACTGTCACCTGCAAGATAATTGACGCATTAAAGGATTTTGCGCATGTTGCTTCTATTGTCTCCTGCTAAATCGTTGGATTACGACTCTCCGTCTGAGGGTGTGCCCCATACCTTGCCCCAATTCGTCTCGCAATCTGCCGAATTGATAGAGGTATTGAAACATAAAACGCCAGCTCAAATTTCTGAACTCATGGATTTGAGCGACAACTTGGCAGCTCTTAACGTGGCCAGATATGAAGCTTGGCGCCCTAAATTTACGGCTAAAAACTCAAAACAAGCGGTATTGGCCTTCAACGGTGATGTCTATGACGGCTTGGAAGCCAAATCTTTGAAGCCCAAGGACCTTGAGTGGGCGCAAGACCACGTGTGTATTTTGAGTGGTTTGTATGGCGTTTTGCGTCCCTTAGATTGGATGCAGCCCTATCGATTGGAAATGGGAACAGCCCTGACCAATTTGCGTGGCAAAAATTTGTACCAATTTTGGGGCGTGAGCATTGCGAAGCATCTCAATGCGCAGTTGGCCAAAGACAAAACACCGGTTGTCGTCAATTTGGCATCGCAAGAGTATTTCAAGGCGGTTGATCAAAAGGTCTTGAAGGCGCGAGTCATTGAATGCGTGTTTGAGGAATACAAAGGCGGCAAGTACAAAGTGATCAGTTTCTTTGCCAAGCGCGCGCGTGGTTTGCTGGCGCGTTATGCCATACAGAAACACATTCAAAATCCAGAAAAGTTGAAGGATTTCAATCTGGAAGGCTATGCCTATGAGGACTCTGAGTCGGATGTTAATCGGTGGGTTTTCCGTCGACGCGAAGAGGGTGCGGTATGAACCAGCCAGAGCAATCGCAGCTGGGTAAAAACAGCGCCTATGTCGATCAATACGATGCCTCCTTGTTGTTTCCTATTCCCCGTGCTGTGAAGCGCGAAGAGTTAGGAATCAGCGGCGCGCCTATCTTCTTTGGCGCAGATTTGTGGACGGCGTTTGAACTCTCGTGGTTGAACCTAAAGGGCAAGCCTCAAGTGGCCATCGCGCACATCACGGTTCCCGCAGAAAGCACACACATCATTGAAAGTAAATCATTGAAGCTGTACTTGAACAGTTTCAATGCCTCGCGCTTTGTCGATGTGCAAGCGGTGCGTGATTGCATGCGAGACGACCTGGATACAGCTTTGTGGCATGGCGGAAAAATTCTGGCACGCTGTGGCGTCAAAATCATTCTGCCCGAAGAGTTTGACAAAGAGCCTGTGCATGAATTGGATGGCCTCAATTTAGACCGCATGGACATCGATTGCACACACTATCAGCCTGCGCCAGAATTACTCAAGGCGCAACAAGATGAAGCCCCAGTGACCGAAACATTCGTAAGTCACCTGCTCAAAAGTAATTGTTTGGTCACAGGGCAGCCAGATTGGGGAAGTGTTCAAATTTCATACTCAGGCGATCAAATTGATCAGGCTGGCTTGCTGCAATACATTGTGAGCTTTCGAAATCACAATGAGTTCCATGAGCAATGCGTAGAGCGCATCTTCATGGACATTTGGACGCGGTGCAAACCTTTGAAGCTGTCGGTGTACGCCCGTTACACAAGGCGGGGCGGCTTGGACATCAACCCTTGGCGCACCAGTCACCCCCAATCACCGCCCAAAAATATTCGCACAGCACGTCAATAAATTGAGGGCGAAAGAAGCTTGCTTTAGCCCAGCGTTTTAAAGCCTTTGAGCGGGGCAAGTGGCGGAAACTGCGCGGGTCTTTTTTCTTTGGCCGCTGCAATGGCTTCATGGATATGCGGGTTGCTCCAAATGGCGCCTTGCAACCAGCCCATTTGGCGCAGACTATCTTCTACGCTGTGATCGCGAGCATAGTTCAGGGCTTGTTTGGTGCCCCAAATGGCCACGGGCGGCTTGTTGGCCATTTCTTTGGCGCAAGCCAAGGCACCTGCCACCATGGCCTCTTGTGTTTCAAACACCTGCGTGACCAAGCCGTGTTTCATGGCGTTCTCAGCACTCAATCGTCGCCCGGTGTAGGCCAATTCTTTGACCAAACCCATCGGTAACAATTTGGGCAAACGCTGCAGTGTGCCCACATCGGCCACCATGCCAATGTTGATTTCTTGAATACAGAAAAACGCGTCTTGCGAGGCATAGCGAATGCAACAAGCCGTGACCATGTCGACCGCACCGCCAATACAGCCGCCCTGAATGGCTGCAATCACTGGGATGCGCATGCTCTCCAGCAGTGTGAAGGTGGACTGCATATCGGTGAGAGAGTCGTAGATGGCCGCGCGGCCCTCTGCGCTGTCTGCGTCCATGGAGATGTCGCTGGAGAAAGTTTCGAGGGCCATGCCTGCAGAAAAATGCTTGCCAGTGCTAGAAATGACCAAAGCCCTTGCCTGGCCGGCATCGTTCAATTGGCGTAGCATCGTATCCAGTTCGCGCCAAAATGTAGGGTGCATGGTGTTGAGCGACTCGGGCTTGTTCAGCACCAAATGTGCAACATGGTCATTCGTCGTCAAAGAAAAGCAGTTGAGTTTGTCCATCGGGGCTGGCCTCGTTGAGTTCGGTGTTTGGAGATTGTTGCAAACTGTAGCTTGCGTTGGGTTCGGATGCTGTCCCGTGTTTGACCAAAGACCCAACGCGTACGCCCAGCAATCTGAGTTTGCGCGACAAATCTACCCGCTTTAAACACAGGCCCGCAAACTTCCGAATCTCTTTGGCATCTTGTGTGTAAAAGCTAAGGGTTTGATCGCGTGTCACGCTTTTGAAATTGTCATATCGCAGCTTGATGCCGATGGTTTTGCCGTCGTAACCCTTGCGTTTTAAATCGGCGGCCAATTGTTGGCAAAGCCTGGTAAACACCTTGCCTAATTCTTCTTTGTCTCGCACAGCATGCAAGTCGGTTTCAAAGGTGGTTTCTCGGCTGATGCTGACGGGCTCGCTTTCGGTGCTGATGGGTCGGTCGTCTCGGCCCCAGGCTGCCTCGTGCAACCATGCGCCATACACTTTGCCAAAGTGCGATTGAAGCCACTGAAGTTCGCAGGCTGCCAGTTGGCCAATGCTCAGAATACCATGCTGTTTGAGTTTCTCATCTGCTTTGGGGCCGACGCCATTGATCTTGCGGCAACTCAAGGGCCAAATGGCCGATTGCAAGTCTTCTTCATGAACGATGGAAATGCCATTGGGCTTGTTGAACTCGCTGGCCATTTTGGCAATCAGTTTGTTGGGTGCAACGCCCACAGAGCAGGTCAGGCCAGTGGCTTCAAAAATGCATTTTTGGATTAGCCGAGCCAGCACTCTGCCTCCTTCACGCTGACCGCCAGGTACCTCTGTGAAATCAATGTAGACCTCATCTACGCCGCGGTCTTCCATGAGCGGGGCAATTTCCGTGATGATGCCTTTGAAGACTTTCGAGTAATGCCTGTATTGATCGAAATCCACTGGCAACAAAATAGCTTGAGGGCAGAGTTTGGCGGCTTTCATCAGTCCCATGGCCGAGCCAATGCCAAATTGCCTGGCCGCATAGGTGGCCGTGGTGATTACGCCGCGGCCGGTATAGCCCTCAATGCGTGGGAAAAAATCCAAGGGTATTTCAGACAGATTGTCAGCTGACCATTCGAAGTCTGGATGGGCTAAGCGCAGTCGCCCCAACAGGTCATCTTCTTTGCGTCTGCCACCTCCAATAACCACGGGTAGGCCTTTGAGTTGTGGGTAACGCAGCAACTCGACGGACGCATAAAAAGCGTCCATGTCAAGGTGGGCAATGCGCCGTGTGAGCGGCGATGGCGATGCTTTGATGTCAGTCACAAACTCAAAGCAAAGTGAGACACTTTATTGAGGAAAAGTACCTGGCAACAAGATGCTCTTGTCAACCGTGTCCATTTGTGTGCGGCCGCAAAAGGCCATGGTCAAGTTCAATTCGTTGTGAATAATTTGCAGTGCTTTTTCTACACCAGGCTGGCCCATGGCCCCAAGGCCATACAAAAAAGCGCGGCCAATGTATGTGCCTTGTGCGCCCAATGCGCGAGCCTTCAACACATCCTGACCACTGCGAATGCCACCGTCCATGTGCACTTCAATCTGTTTGCCCACGGCATCCACAATGGCGGGCAAGGCTTCAATGCTGCTTTGGGCGCCGTCAAGTTGACGGCCACCGTGGTTGCTCACAATCATGGCATCGGCACCACTTTCAACAGCCAGGCGAGCATCTTCAACATCTTGAATGCCTTTCAAAATGATTTTTCCGCCCCAGCGTTTTTTGATCCATTCCACATCACCCCAGTTGAGGCGCGGATCAAACTGTTGAGCTGTCCAAGCTGAAAGAGAACCCATGTTCTCAACGCCTTTGACGTGTCCCACAATGTTGCCAAACTCGCGGCGCGATGTGCCTAACATGCCCAAAGCCCAGCGCGGCTTGCTAGCTATATTGATCAAGTTGGCGATGGTTAATTTGGGCGGTGCAGACAAACCGTTCTTTAAATCTTTGTGACGTTGACCCAAAATCTGCAAATCCAAGGTAATGACCAAAGCTGAACAATTGGCAGCACGCGCACGCTCTATCAGGCGCTCAATGAAGTCTCGATCTCGCATGACATACAGCTGAAACCAGAAGGGGTGGCCGTCCGTGCCTTTGGACACATCTTCAATAGAGCAAATGCTCATGGTTGAAAGCGTGAAAGGAATGCCAAATTTTTTAGCAGCCCGAGCTGCCAATATTTCACCATCGGCGTGTTGCATGCCAGTGAGGCCTGTGGGTGCAATGGCCACTGGCATGGCCACCTGCTGCCCAATCATGGTGCTTGCAGTGCTGCGGCCTTCCATGTTAACTGCCACACGTTGACGGAATTTGATTTTTTGGAAATCGCTTTCGTTGGCGCGGTAGGTGCTTTCTGTCCAAGAGCCGCTGTCTGCGTAGTCGTAAAACATGCGTGGTACACGTTTTTGTGCCAATACACGCAACTCTTCAATGGTGGTGATCACAGACATTTTTGATTTCCAATTCTTGTGGTTCTAGTCAATAGGCTCGGTATTGATGCTGATTAGCTACAGCTGACGCTACCGCAGCCCGACATGGTGACATTCTTGACGACGGAGGGGTCGGCCAATGTTTCTGTCTCGCTGTCAAAGTTCACAGATTTCAAATGCAGGGCCAATCCAGCGTCCATTGATGCGGCGTGTTGCGGAAACCATTCAGCCAAAGCCTCAGCCAAGCGCGAAATGATTTCTGGGTCGCCCTGTAAATAGTGCGTTTCTACCGCACGCATAGTTTCTAAAATGGTGGCGTGTTGGCCTGCGTGGCAATTGTCTTCGCTAAAGCCTGTTGCCAGCATCCAGCGATCTTCTTGGGCGAAATGCTCAACGGTATGATTTAAAAATTCACGGTACAAATTCAATTGCTCTGTTTGTGGCGTAAGCAACAAGGCATTGAGCATTGTCACAAACTCTTCGTGTGTGTGGTCCATGCGGTCATCGCCTGTGTGCAAGTCAGCAGACCAGTTAAGACCAGTGGCATAGGGCGATATCGCAGATTGCTCGGTTTGATTGGTTTCCATCTTGACCTCTGTTTAAAAACCCAAACGCGCATGATGACGCGCAATTTGTTGTCTGACTTGATCTGGCGCAGTGCCACCTAAAGTTTTGCGGGCATTCAAGGACCCCACCAAGCTGAGACATTCGAAGACGTCAGCTTGAATGCCAGCGTTGAACTGTTGCAAAGTGGTCAGCGGCAGTTCGCTCAAGTCTAAGTTTTGCGTTTGCGCTGTTTTGACAGCATGAGCAACCACCTCATGTGCGTCTCGGAAGGGCAGTCCCTTCTTGACCAAATAATCGGCCAAATCGGTGGCCGTGGCATAGCCTTTTTTAGTGGCAGCTTCCATGGCTGCAGCGTTGACGCTGATGCCGCCCTCTTTTTGACCCGTTTCTGAATTCAATTGACCACCGATCATCTCGCTGAAGATTCGCAAGGTGTCTTTGAGAGTGTCCACGGTGTCGAACAAAGGTTCTTTGTCCTCTTGATTGTCTTTGTTGTAGGCCAGCGGCTGGCCCTTCATGAGCGTGATGAGTCCCATGAGATGTCCCACCACACGGCCTGTTTTGCCACGCGCCAATTCGGGTACGTCGGGGTTTTTCTTCTGCGGCATGATGGAACTGCCCGTGGTGAAACGATCGGCAATTTTCACGAAGCCAAAGTTTTGGCTCATCCATAAAATCAGTTCTTCGCTCAAGCGGCTGATGTGCACCATGCACAAAGAAGCGGCTGCTGTGAATTCAATGGCAAAGTCGCGGTCGCTGACGCCATCCAGGCTGTTTTGGCACACACAAGCTTGGCCCTGCTCATCGACCATGCCCAAACTGATGGCCACGCGCTCGCGGTCAAGCGGATAAGTGGTGCCAGCCAATGCGGCAGAACCCAAGGGCAGGCGGTTGGTGCGGCGACGCACATCGGTCATGCGTTCAGCATCACGCGCAAACATTTCGACATAAGCCAACAGATGATGGGCAAAGCTCACGGGTTGCGCCACTTGCAAATGCGTAAAGCCTGGCAAGATGACTTCCACATTGCGCTCAGCCACTTCAATCAATGATTTTTGCAAATCGTTTAAAAGCGCGCTGATGAGGTCTATTTCGCTGACCAACCACAAGCGCACATCGGTGGCCACTTGGTCATTGCGGCTTCGGCCTGTGTGCAGACGCTTGCCTGCATCCCCCACAATTTGCGTGAGGCGAGCTTCGATGTTGAGGTGGACGTCTTCCAGGTCCAGTTTCCAATCAAACTGACCCTTGGTAATTTCGTCGGTAATCTGCGCCATGCCGCGCTGAATGTCGGCCAGATCTTGGGTGCTGATGATTTTTTGGGCCGACAGCATTTCGGCGTGAGCCAGACTGCCCTGGATGTCCGATTGCCAAAGTCGCTTGTCGAAAAATACGCTGGAGGTATAGCGCTTGACCAGGTCGCTCATGGGCTCGGAAAACAAGGCCGACCAGGCCTGGGACTTTTGATCGAGTTGGTTTTTAGACATATCCAGATTTTATCGGTTTGCGGGGCTTGTGATGCCTGTGGGCAACTTAACAGGTCTTTTGTCGTGCTAGCATTTGATTTAATTGAAAAATTACGAACAAGTCACTGCTTGATACCCCTTATGTCCTCCAATTTACAGCGCCCCATCGTCATTGCCACGCGTGAAAGCCGTTTAGCCTTATGGCAAGCCGAGCATGTCCAGGCCATTCTTCAGTCTCGCGGTCACACCGTCAGGCTCCTTGGAATGACCACACTGGGAGACCAAATTTTGGATCGAAGCTTAAGCAAAGTGGGCGGAAAAGGCCTCTTTGTGAAGGAGTTGGAAGTGGCGCTTTCAGAGGGTCGGGCCGACATAGCCGTGCACTCCCTCAAGGACGTTCCCATGGACATGCCAGAGGGCTTCGAGTTAGCCTGTGTCATGGAACGAGAAGACCCCCGTGATGCCTGGGTGTCTGGCCAATACGCCACTTTGATGGACTTACCGCAGGGTGCCGTGGTGGGCACGTCCAGTCTTCGCAGAACCGTTTTGCTCCGAGCTCTGCGCCCTGATTTGAAAATTGAGCCTTTGCGTGGCAATTTAGACACGCGCTTGCGCAAATTGGACGAGGGCCACTATGCAGGCATTATTTTGGCTGCAGCGGGTTTGAAGCGTTTGGAATTGTCCAGTCGAATTCGCCATGTCTTTAACACTGACCAAATGTTGCCGGCGGCAGGGCAGGGTGCCTTGGGCATTGAAATTTGTACTGGCCGAGCCGACTTGATCGATGCTTTGAAGCCCTTGGTCCACTCAACTTCTTGGTTGGCCGTAGCGGCAGAACGTGCCGTCAGCCGTGCTATGGGCGGCAGTTGCTCTATGCCTTTGGCGGCGCATGCCACATTGTCTGGCGCTACACTCAGCCTGCGTGCAGCTTGGGGTGACCCAGAAGGCGCAAGCACCTTGGTCACGGCTCAAACTGTTGCTGATGTGGGCAGTCTTGAACAAGCTGAAAGCTTAGGGACTCAAGTTGCGGCAGAGCTGAGGCGCGGCGGTGCCCACTGATTCAGCCCGCTACCAGGCCATGACGCAAGTTGTGGTGACGCGGCCTGAGCAAGATGCAAGCGCTTGGATTGATTCATTGAATGAAGCTGGTTTCAAAACCACTCGATTTCCACTGCTCCAATTGACTGAGTTTTTAACGACTCAAACTGCCTTAGAAGCTTTGGCGCTTTTAAAACGGAGCCAGGCCGTCATGTTTGTCAGTGCCAATGCCGTTCGATTTTTGGCGCATGCACTTCGCCATCACCCCGATTGGGTTGATCACTTTCAGGTGGCGCGTGCTTGGTGCACGGGACCGGGCACAGCCGCTGCTTTGGCTCAGTGCGGTATTCCTGCTGGCCAGATTGATCAACCTGCATCGCAGTCAAAACAACTCGATTCAGAGGCCTTGTGGGATGTCGTGACTTCCCAAGTGGATCAAGGCATGAATGTGCTGTTTGTTCGCGGTGCTGATGAGTCGGGTGCGACAGCAGGCCGAGACTGGCTGGCCTTAGAGCTTGAAAAAGCGCACGTCAAGGTTTCTGCTATTGCTGCCTATCAACGCACCCCCACCCAATTGACAGAGTCTCAAAAGGCCCAGGTTCAAAAATTCATCGCTGACGGTGCCATCTGGGTCTTCAGCAGTTCAGCAGCCCTTCAAGCCCTTGCCACTCAATGTCCTCAAGCCAATTGGTCAATGGCCAAAGCCACGGTCACCCATCCCAGAATGGCTGACTTAGCTCAAAAAATAGGTTGGGGCGCTGTTGCTATTGCCCCACCAGGGCTCAGATCATTGCAGGCATCTATAAAATCCTTGGCATGAGCACTGAAAATTCCAAGGAACCCTCTGGCCAGCCTGCCACCACATCGATGCAGGATGCAAGGGCGCAAAAACGGCCCTTGATATTTTGGTTGCCTGTGCTGTTGGCTGTCGTGGCGGTTCTTTTCAGTGGACTGCTCTGGGAAAAGCTTTCGCGCATTCAAGGTCAACTGGCAAGGCAAAGTGCCGATGCAGGTCAACAATCTCTGGAAGCCAAAGCATGGGCCAAGCAAGCGCAAGACAGCGTGAAAGACAGTGCTGCCCGAATGGCCTTGGTTGAATCTCGGTTGGGCGAGGCCAGCTTGCAGCGAGCTCAATTGGAGGAGCTGATTCAAACTTTGTCGCGTTCACGTGATGAAAACTTGATTTTGGACATTGAATCTTCTCTGCGGCTGGCTCAGCAGCAAGCTCAATTAACCAGTAGCTTGGAGCCTTTGTTGGGCGTTCTCAAAACCGCCCAATCGCGCCTTCAAAGAGCCTCCAATCCGCGCTTGATTGGCATTCAACGCGCCATTGACCGCGACCTTGAGCTTGTCAAATCAGTTCAAATTACCGATTTGCCGGGCATGTTGTTGGTGTTAGACGAAATTGTGGCCTTGGCCGATGAGTTGCCCTTGGCCAATGAAATGAACCGACCTTCATTGACCCCCTCCAAATCGGCTGATGCCAATCCGGCCGCCCCTCAGAATTCTGCTTGGTGGCAAACAGTGCTAGATCGTTTCATGCTTGAAGCGCGTGGCTTATTAAGGGTCAGTCGCATCGACAGTCCTGAGGCAGCACTCTTGGCCCCCGAGCAAGGATTTTTTCTACGTGAGAATTTGAAACTCAAATTGCTCAATGCAAGACTGGGTCTGTTGGCCAGACAAAACGATGCAGCCCGCGCAGACATGCAAGCAGTCGCCATTGTCTTGAAAAAATATTTCGACCCAGGCGCTCGCAAAACACAACATGCACTGCAATTGTTGGAGAAAGCGCAAGCATTAAGCAAAGGCAATGCCATTCCAAGACTCGATGCCACGATGGCGGCATTGGCCACGGCCTCCTCTGGAAAGTAAAACGGCATGCGTGCAGCACTTTGGCTTGTGAGTTTGTTTGCGGTGGCTGTGGCCACGGCCTTGCTGGCTTCAAACAACGCTGGTACGGTTGCTATTTTCTGGGCTCCCTACCGCGTCGATCTCTCCCTGAATTTGGTTTTGTTTGGGCTGGTCATGATTTTATTGACCTTGCATTGGGCGCAACGGGCACTCACAGCCTTGTTTGAGTTGCCTCGGCAAGCCAAGCGCTGGCGCTTGCAACAGAAGGAGCGTGCAGCACACGGTGCCTTGCTTGATGCCATGGCCCAGTTTATGGAAGGTAGATTTTTGCGTGCGCGCAAATCTGCCGAGCTGGTGCTTGTCAGAGAAAAGTCTTTGTCAGACAGTGGCGAAATTTTGGAGCATGCAGGCGCCTTGCGATGTGTCGCGCATATTTTGGCGGCCGAATCTGCCCATGCATTGCATGACAAAGTCACACGTCAGTCTCATTTGGATCAGGCCTTGCAGGAGCCTGCTGGCGGCTTTGCCCCTCTGCGGCAAACCCTGATTGAAGGCAGCATGCTGCGTGCCGCTCGTTGGGCTCTAGATGACAGAGATGCTGCAGAGAGTTTGCTTTGGTTAGATCGCTTGCCACTTGGTGTCTCTCGTCGAACATTGGCCATGCGATTGCGACTGAAGGCTGCGCGCTTGGCGGGTGAGTCGTCACAAGCTTTAGACACCGCGCTGCTGCTCATCAAACACCGCGCCTTTGCAACAGAAGCTGCCGAAAGCATGATTCGCAGCTTGGTTTTTGAATTGATTGCAAAAACGCACGAATCAGGACAAATGCTGCGTCTTTGGGCCCGGTTAGGTGAGGCGCAGCGTCAATCACCCGATCTGGCCATTCAAGCCGCACAGCATTGGCTAAGCCTCAAGGGAGAGCCGGTTGTCATGAGGACTTGGTTAAAGCCCATTTGGGTCAGGTGGCAAGCAAGCCCCCAAGCTTTGTCCAAGGCGCAACAATTGAAGTTGACACAAGTTTTAGATAAAAGCTTCACAGGACAAGATACAAGCGAGGAGCGTGATTGGTTAGCGCTTATTGAGTCGGCTCAAAAAAGCAATCCACGTGAACCTCTTTTGCAATTTTTAGCCGGACGTTTGTGTCAAAAAAGGCAGTTGTGGGGCAAGGCTCAGTTGCTTCTTTCCCAAGCTGCTCCCGCGCTAGAAGATCCTGTCATGCGCAGACAGGCGTGGCGCTCATTGGCAGAGCTTGCCGAACAACGTGAAGATGTGCCGGCGGCTTTAGCGGCCTTGAAGAAAGCGGCAATGGAATAAAAAAAAGGACCCTCAGGTCCCTTTTTTGGCAGAAGCAAGAACCTCAGGTTCTGTGCATCTTTTGGTCACTTGCTGCCATTAGAAAGGCAGTTTCATGTCGCTTAAATCTTTGCGAGTTTCCACCAAGACCAAAGGGCCTTCGTCAACAAGTACTGCAGGCGGTCGAACACGAGGGATGTGCACAGCTTTGGGTTCGGCCGCGATGGCGGCTTGGACTTGTGCAATTTTTGCTGGGTCAGAGTTGACCCACTGCAGACCAGAGCGCTGTGCGACTTGTACCAGACTTGCCATGGGCAATTCGTAGGCTTGAACTTTGGGCAAGCCTGCAGATGGCACCGCAGTGGGTGTAGGTGCTGATACTGCGGCTGGCACTGCAGTTGCAACTGGCTCTGCCTTGGCCGTTGAGTCCACGGGTGAAGCGCTGCTTGCGGCACGGTCAAAGTAGGAGCGCGCTATGGGTGCTTCATCTTGAGCTTGAACATCTTGCGAAGCTTGATCAGTTTGCGAATTCTCAGAGTTGTTGCCGTCGCCGTTGGTGTTGCGTTCTCTGCGATCGCGTCCGTAACGATCGCGTGAGCGACGTTCTCTGCGTTCTGGCGTTCCATTTGCAGAATCTTGACGCTCCTCACCTTGAGAACTTGACTCTGAAGCACCATTGGGCTGGTTGTCATTGTTGTAGTTCAACTCAGCTTGGGCTGGCCCGAGATTCTCTGTGTTTTCAGAGCCGCTGTTTTGGCGAGTATTCTCATTGCTGCGACGTTCGCCGCGCTCACCACGTTCTCTGCGACCTTCACCGCGCTCGCGTCTGCCTTCTCCACGAGGGGCTCTTTCTGTGCGGGCTTCGTTGCGCTGGTCTGATTGAGTTGAATCAGAGGCTACGGCATTGACATTTTGAGTGTCGACAGCATTGTTGCCATTGGGGTTGGCGCTTTCACGGCGTTCGCCGCGCTCAGTTCGTTCCCCACGTTGACCATTGCGATCGCTGCGTTCTGCACCTCGGCGGTTACCGCCATTTTCGCGCGGAGCGCGTGTTTCAGTGCTCTCGTTGCGCTCGGTTACGCCTTCAGTGCGTTCACCGCGATCATTTCGTTCTCCACGACGACCGCCACGGCCACCGCGTCCACCCCGGCGATCGCCGTTGCGGTCGCTGCGTTCATTGCGCTCGCCATCTTTCGGTGTGCGTTCGCCACGTTTGCCCACATTGGTGGCTGGCTCTTCCTTGGCTTCTGTTGTGCCGCCAATCAAGCGCTTGAACCAACCAAAGAAACCACCTGTGCTTTCAGCTTTCGCAGCCGGTTGACGGGATTCAGTTGGAGTTGGCTTTGTCGATTCAGGCTTGGGCAAAGAAGCTGGCGCAGGAGCATCAGGCAGCACCCCCTTGATAACCGGTGTTTGACGGTTTGTGGGCTCTTGCGAGCGACGCGTCACAGTGGTGGGATCTTCCATCAATTCAGCCATGGTGTAGCTGGCTTCTATGTTGTCCAAGCGAGGGTCGTCGTGCTTCAAACGCTCTAGCTTGTAGTGCGGTGTTTCCAAAGACTTGTTGGGAACCAGCAGTACATTGATGCGCTGTTTCAATTCAATCTTGGCAATTTCTGGGCGCTTTTCGTTCAACAAGAAAGAGGCCACTTCTACAGGCACTTGCGCGTGCACAGCGGCCGTGTTGTCCTTCATGGACTCTTCTTGGATGATGCGCAAAATTTGCAAAGCAGAGCTCTCGGTGTCGCGCACGTGGCCGGAGCCGCCGCAACGAGGACACGGAATAGAAGAGCCTTCAGCAAGCGCTGGTTTCAAGCGTTGGCGGCTCATTTCTAAAAGGCCGAACTTGCTGATAGAACCAAACTGAACACGTGCACGGTCTTGACGCAAGGCATCGCGCAGACGATTTTCGACATCACGGCGGTTGCGTGACTCTTCCATGTCAATGAAGTCAATGACGATCAGGCCACCCAAATCGCGCAAACGCATTTGGCGGGCCACTTCGTCGGCGGCCTCTAGGTTGGTGCGCGTAGCGGTTTCCTCAATGTCGCCGCCTTTGATGGCACGAGCAGAGTTAACGTCAACCGACACCAAGGCTTCGGTGTGGTCAATGACGATGGCACCGCCAGAGGGCAACTGCACCGTGCGTGCATAGGCCGATTCAATTTGGTGCTCAATTTGGAAACGGCTGAACAGCGGTGCATCGTCGCGGTAACGCTTCACACGCGGTGCAAACTCTGGCATGACATGGCTCATGAACTGCTGAGCTTGGTCGTAGATGTCGTCGGTGTCGATCAGGATGTCGCCGATGTCGCTGTTGAAGTAATCGCGAATGGCGCGAATGACCAAGCTGGATTCTTGGTAAATCAGGAAAGCGCCTTTGGCACCTTGCGTGGCGCCGTCAATGGCGGTCCACAACTTGAGCAAATAGTTCAAGTCCCATTGCAGTTCAGGTGCGCTGCGACCAATGCCAGCGGTGCGGGCAATGATGGACATTCCTTTGGGGTATTCCAATTGGTCCATGGCTTCTTTGAGTTCTGCGCGGTCGTCGCCTTCAATGCGACGGCTAACACCACCACCCCGGGGGTTGTTGGGCATCAAAACCACATAGCGGCCTGCCAAGCTGATGAAAGTGGTGAGGGCTGCGCCCTTGTTGCCACGTTCTTCTTTTTCCACTTGCACCAAAAGCTCTTGGCCTTCGCGAATCACATCGTTGATGCGGGCTTGGCTAACAGGTACGCCTTCGGCGAAAAATTGGCGGGAGATTTCTTTGAAAGGCAAGAAGCCGTGTCGCTCTTCGCCGTAGTCAACGAAGCAGGCTTCAAGAGATGGCTCGACACGTGTGACGACCGCCTTGTAGATGTTGCCTTTGCGTTGTTCGCGGCCTTCAATTTCAATTTCGTAGTCGAGGAGTTTTTGTCCGTCGACGATGGCCAAGCGGCGTTCTTCAGCCTGTGTGGCGTTGATCAGCATCCGTTTCATGATGCGTCCCTTCTTTTCAATGTGTCAGCAAACCAAGCCCCGCCAAATTTGGCGTTGGGGCCGGATCACCTGTTTAACAACCAGCTCTTAAGGAGCCAACGGTGCCGAGACTGACGTTCGAAACGAAGGGAATTGCCAAATGATTCCGACATTCATGGGCGCAAATTTGTCGCTGGAATGAGGAAAGGGGCGCGTGGAAGAATCGAGGCTGTGGGCGCGCGCAGGCAATGGTGCCTCGAGTGGCGCAAAAAGCCACTGCAAGAAAGACAGCAAAGATCCAAACAACACACTCATTTCGATTCAGTCCGTTCGGTAGCTGAAAAGCTACTGAATAAAAATATTCCGTATCAGGGTTTCAAAGCATCGGTCCAGCCACAAAACTGATCTGCCACTGTTGGCGCTGGCCTTCAGTCTGCAGATTTCGCTCATGGCGGCATCGAACTTACGGCGCTTGTTGGTGGAGAGTGAACTAAACTCCTGTCATCAGGAATTCATTTCCATTCAAATCAACCACTTACAGCACAACGCCGGTGAATCGCATTATAGGGCCTCAAGCCACACATTCAGACATTTCTGCGGCCACATCTCCGGCCGTTGAGGTCAAATGGCTCACTGTGGACGAGGAGTCGGCCGGTCAACGCTTGGACAATTTCCTAATCCGTCACCTTAAGGGGGTCCCCAAAACGCACATTTATCGAATCATCCGAAGCGGTGAGGTGCGAGTGAATAAGGGCCGCGCCTCTGCAGACACGCGGATTGAAACGGGCGATGTCGTGCGTCTTCCCCCCGTGAGAATTTCTGACAAAGTTGCTGAAAAGGCGGCCAGGCCAGCGCCAGGCCGAGAATTTCCCTTGTTATTAGAAGACGACGCTTTAATGGCCATCGACAAGCCCTCAGGCGTAGCGGTGCATGGGGGATCAGGTGTGAGTTTTGGAGTGATTGAGCAGCTGCGTCAGGCCAGGCCACTGGCAAAACTGCTCGAATTGGTACACCGATTGGACCGTGAAACCAGTGGCATCTTGTTGGTGGCCAAGAAAAGAAGTGCCCTCAAGCACCTTCAAGACCAATTCAGAGAGCGGGAAACTGGTAAGACTTATCTTGCTTTGGTGCAAGGCAGCTGGCCTGAAAAGTTAAAGGTGATTGACAGCGCGCTGCACAAATTCCTTTTGCCAGATGGCGAGCGTCGTGTGAAGGTCACGTCCAACGAGGATCCCGATGGTATGCGCTCCATCACCTTGGTGAAGGTAGCAGAGCGATTGGTGGATTGCACCTTGCTGGAGGTCACCATCAAGACAGGACGAACGCACCAAATCAGGGTTCACCTTGCCTCCCAAGGGCATCCCATTGCCGGGGACGATAAATACGGTGATTTCGAGTGGAACAAAGTACTTCAAAAACAGGGCCTGAAGCGCATGTTCTTGCATGCTTGGCGCCTGCAGTTTTCGCACCCTGCTACCGGCAAGCGAGTCGAGTTGAAATCAAACCTACCTTCTGAACTGCAACTGTATGTCAACCATGCCAAACCCAAGTCTACGTCCCCGCCAGTTTGACCTGATCGCCTTCGATTGGGATGGCACGCTGTTTGATTCCACCGCCATCATCACGCGTTGCATTCAGCTTGCTGTGGTTGATGTCGGAGGGCAAGAACCCAGCAAAGAAGCTGCGTCTTATGTCATCGGGTTGGGATTGATGCAAGCCCTGGCGCACGCCGCACCTGATGTGGCAGTTGAAAAATACCCAGAACTTGGTCAGCGCTATCGCCACCACTACGCCGCACACCAAAACGACATTGTCCTTTTTGACGGCGTCTTGCCCATGTTGGCAGAGTTGAAGTTGCGGCACCATTGGTTAACAGTGGCCACTGGCAAAAGTCGCAAAGGTTTGAACGAAGCCTTGCATGACGTTGACTTAAAGGGCATGTTTGATGGCTCACGCACAGCAGATGAAACAGCAGGCAAGCCAAGTCCAATCATGCTGCATGAGTTGATGCGTGAGTTTGGCGTGGAGGCTGAGCGCACTCTGATGATTGGCGATACCACGCACGACTTACAAATGGCATTGAACGCAGGATGTGCCAGTGTCGGGGTGAGTTATGGCGCTCACGAGCCTTCTGCTTTCCATGATTTGAAGCCGAAGTTCATTGCGCATTCTGTGTCTGAACTTCACCAATGGTTGCTTGAAAATGCTTGAAAACACAGTCATACCTTTGTGTCATTCAAATGACCTGAGCGATGGGGGCTTAGCTGTTCCGTTTGATGTGATCTATGGCGGCCAAACTTGCAGGGCCTTTGCCATTCGTTTCAAAGGGGTGGTGCATGCTTACTTGAACCGATGCAGCCATGTGGCCATGGAGATGGATTTTCAACCCAACCGTTTTTTTGACACAACGGGACAATTCCTAATTTGTTCAACACATGGTGCTTTGTACCGCCCTGATTCTGGTGCATGCGCGGGCGGGCCTTGCAATGGTGGTTTGATCCCAATCACCTTGTCGGAGCAAGGCGGTGTGGTTCACTGGCATACTGATTTCAATTTAAAACCTTTTGAGTTCTCATGAGTTCTGAAAATCCTGAATCATCCAATACCTCCAACGAGAGCCTGCACCATCAAGCTTCTATGGGTGCCCCTGCAATGTCTTCCGTTCAAAGCGCTGCGGCTAATTGGGAACGAAAGATCTTGTCAGACTTGGTTCAGTCCAATTTGAAAGAGCAGCAAGCCTCGCGTAGATGGAAAGTGGGTTTGAGGCTGGGTTGGTTGTTGTTTTGGTTGGTGGTGCTTTGGCAGGTGTTTTCACACAACCAAACTTCTACCAGCATCTCAAAGCCGCATACCGCCCTGGTCAATATCAAAGGTGAAATTGCCGATGGCGCAGATGCCAGTGCAGAAAATGTGGTGGCTTCAATGCGCGCCGCCTTGGAAGATTCTGGCTCGCAAGCCTTGATTTTGCTCATCAACTCTCCCGGCGGCAGTCCCGTTCAGGCCGGCATCATCAACGATGAAATCGTTCGACTCAAGGCGCTTCATCAGAAGCCCATTTATGCCGTGGTTGAAGAGTCATGTGCATCGGCGGCCTATTACATCGCTGCGGCAACAGACAAAATTTATGTCGACAAGGCCAGCATTGTGGGCAGCATTGGGGTGCTCATGGATGGCTTTGGTTTCACCGGCTTGATGGACAAACTCGGTGTCGAAAGACGTCTCATGACGGCGGGTGAAAACAAGGGATTTTTAGACCCCTTTAGCCCTCAGACTGAGGCGCAGCGAAAACATGCGCAGTTCATGCTCAACGACATTCATTCGCAGTTTATTGAGGTTGTCAAAAAAGGTCGTGGCGATCGTTTGAAAGAAACACCAGGCATGTTCAGTGGTTTATTTTGGACGGGCCAGCAAGCGGTTGAGTTGGGTTTGGCCGATGAATTGGCCAGCATCGACCAAGTAGCGCGTGATGTGGTGAAAGCAGAAGATCTGGTTGACTATTCACGCCAAGACAATGTGGCTGAGCGTTTGGTGAAGCGCTTTGGCGCTGCCATGGGAGATGGCGCTTGGAAAGCCATGCGCTCTAGTACTGTCATTCGCTAATCAGTTTTCGAACGGCTTGAATTTGGTGCATTGTTGAATGCGCCGCTTAAACGCCAATTGCAAAAACAGCTGGCGTCTGGTTGTTAAGTCCCTCAGGCATTTGTCCTGAGGGCAACTTCCGCCACTGTTGGGTTGTCGAGCTTTGATTGACTGCGCTCGTTAATGTCAAACCACTGCTAAATGCCAGTCGACTGCCTGGCTGCAAAGTTTGAACCAATGACGACCAAAGTGCCGCGTTGCGATAAGGGGTCTCAATGAAGAGTTGAGTTTGACCTGACTTTAAAGCGTATTGTTCTAGCTCTTTAATTCTTCGGGCTCGATCTTGGGGCTCCTGCGGCAGGTACCCTACAAATGCAAAATTTTGCCCGTTCATGCCACTGCTGGCCAATGCCAGTAACAAGGAAACGGGCCCGATCAGGGGAATTACTTGGATGCCAAGTTCGTGCGCTGCACGAACCACTGAGCTACCAGGATCGGCGACGGCCGGCATGCCAGCTTCGCTGACCAAACCCATGTCCTCGCCTGCCAGTGCAGTTGTCAATAAGGGCTTGGCATCAAAGCTGCCCAGATGATCGCCTTTCTTATGAACTTGTCTTGGCAATTCGACAATGGTTTGTGTTTGGATGCTGGCTTTCAAAGGGACGCACGCATCGATTCGCTTGAGATAGGCGCGTGTGGTTTTGGCGTTCTCGCAAACCCAATGCGTGATGTTGGCGGCTACCGAAATGGTTCCCATGGGCATCACTTGTTGCAGATCTATGTCTTCGTCGCAACCAAAGTCAAGCGGGGCTGGCACTAAAAAAAGTCTGCCAAATTTAGTTGTAGCTTGTGTCATCACAATTTCACACCAGCCTCGCGAAGCATTTGACATGTTCTGATCAACGGCAGGCCAATCAGGGCGGTGGGGTCGTCGTTTTCAATTGAATCCAAAAGCACAATGCCCAGACCTTCGCTTTTGGCGCTGCCTGCGCAGTCGTAAGGTTCCTCAGCCCTTAAGTAGGACTCAATTTCGACGTCGCTTAAGTTGCGAAACTTCACTTTCACTTCAGCCAAATCGGTGCGCTGATAGCCGGTGGCAATACAAACAACTGACAGCGCTGTTTGAAAAATAACCGTTTTGCCGCGCATTCGCTGCAGTTGCAAAGTGGCGTTGTGATGGTTGCCAGGTTTGCCTAAGGGGGTTCCTTCCAGGTCGGCTACTTGGTCAGACCCAATCACGATGGCCTCTGGATTTTTGAGGGCAACGGCGCGTGCCTTGGCAAGCGCTAATCGGAGTGCCAAGTCTTTGGGCGATTCGTTGCTGTGTGGTGTTTCATCCACATCAGGCGCCACAGTTTCAAATGGAATTTGCAGCCGAGACAGTAATTCCTTGCGGTAACGAGAGGTCGAGCCCAAGATCAGAGTGCGGCCAGACGAGGTCAATGTGGATTGTTGTTGGTCTTTGAACATGCCTCAATTCTCTTACACTGAAGGTATGGATAAAAAATTTGATTTGAATCGCCTCAATGTCAAGGCTTTTGCAAGAGAGGGGCTCAGTTCGCAAGGGCAGCTGAGTCTGGCTCAGTTTGCCAGATTGGCTGAATTAGCTTTAAGCCCAGATGACTCGTCTTTGCAAGATTCAGGGCAGCCAACCCAGGTTTCATGGGCGCTCCAAGGTGAGTTGGTACTTGTTTCGGGTGGCGATTCTCAAATTTGGATGCACCTGAAAGCCGAGGTTGATTTGCCCATGCAGTGCCAAAGGTGCTTGGGACCGGTCAAATTGGCTGTGAAAGCCGACGCATCCTTTCGATTTGTCTCGGATGAAGCGACGGCAGAAGCAGAGGACGACGAATCCGAGGAGGATTTGCTGGTTTTGACACCTGAATTGAACGTTTTGGAACTCATTGAAGACGAGCTCATCATGTCTGCACCCATTGTGCCCAAGCATGAAAAATGCCCCATTTTGGTGCCGATGTCGGCTGTCGATGAAGCCTTTGAAGAGGCGCTGGAAGCAAGGCCGAACCCTTTTGCGACATTGGCACAATTGAAGAATAAACCAAATTAAAGCGCTGGTTTGGTCTAAAAGTTTGGGCTATAATCAGCGGCTTCGTGCCTGTGAGGGCGCGTTAGTTCTTTCACTGTTTAACCCTAAGCCGCGTTGCGCTTTTTGCGCTTGGCCTGAAAAGGACGTTTGTCCTGATCTTCAACAACGCTGCTTCCAACGCATCCAAGGAGCCATCATGGCTGTTCAACAAAATAAAAAGTCACCTTCTAAGCGTGGCATGCACCGTTCGCACAACGCGCTGAACGTACCCGGTATCGCAGTCGAGCCAACAACTGGCGAAACTCATTTGCGTCACCACATCAGCCCTAACGGTTTTTACCGTGGCCGCCAAGTTCTGAAGAACAAATCAGAAGCTTAACTGACGCTTGAAATACAGGCCCGATGCTACATTCAAGGTAGCCTCGGGCCTTTGTATTTGTGTCTATTGACAACATGTCATCCAAAGAATTTTTCACCCTTGCGGTAGATTGCATGGGGGGAGACCACGGGCCAAGCGTCACGCTGCCCGCTTGCCGTCATTTTCTAGACACTCACCCTAACGCGCACTTGCAATTGGTCGGCCAAGCAGACGCACTGGCTTCATTTCAGCACGAGCGCGCTGTCATCGTTGAGGCCGCTGAAGTGGTGGGAATGGAAGACTCTGTAGAGGTGGCCCTGCGCAGGAAAAAAGACTCATCCATGCGTGTCGCCATCGAGTTGGTGAAGACAGGCCAGGCCGATGCTGCTGTATCGGCCGGAAATACTGGCGCCTTGATGGCCATTGCGAGATATGTTCTTAAAACCATGGATGGCATTGACCGGCCTGCCATTGCAGGCCAAATGCCCAATTTCAAGGGTGGTGGTACCACCATGTTGGATTTGGGTGCCAATGTCGATTGCTCGCCCGAGCATCTTTTGCAATTCGCTGTCATGGGCTCGGCCTTGGTTTCTGTCTTGCAAGACAATGAAAGCCCCAGTGTTGGCCTCTTGAATATTGGCGAAGAAGCCATTAAAGGCAATGAAATCATCAAAAAAACTGGCGAACTGTTGCGATCTGCTGGTAACTCCGGCGATTTGAATTTTTATGGCAATGTCGAAGGAAACGATATTTTCAAGGGAACTGTCGATATTGTGGTGTGCGATGGTTTCGTTGGAAATGTGGCACTGAAGGCCAGTGAGGGCTTGGCCACCATGATGGGTGGATTTCTGAAATCTGAGTTTTCTCTCAATATCTTCACTAAAATTGCTGCTATCGTTGCTTATCCTGTTCTAAATTCGTTTAAAAACAGAGTTGACCATCGCCGTTACAACGGCGCCGCGCTGTTGGGTTTGCGCGGCTTGGTTTTCAAAAGCCATGGTTCGGCCGATGAACTGGCTTTCGGAGTCGCTTTAAACCGAGCGTATGATGCTGCCAGACATCAACTGCTTAGTCGCGTTGCTGCTCGAATTGCACATGCAGCCCCTTTGTTAAATGCACAAGGGCTTGCAGAAAACTCAGCCAATCCGGCCGCTATCGAATGACCATTTATTCTCGTATTTCTGGCACAGGCAGCTTTTTGCCTCCAAGACGACTGACCAATGCAGATCTTGTTGCAGAGTTGGCGGCCCAAGGCGTCGAAAGCTCTGACGATTGGATCGTAGAAAGAACAGGCATTCGCGCCCGTCATTTTGTGGATGCTGGCATTGGTAGCAGTGATTTAGGCGCCGAGGCAGCCAAGCGAGCCATGCAGGCGGCTGCTTGCCAAGCCTCTGACATTGATCTGATCATTGTGGCCACATCCACACCCGACATGGTGTTCCCCTCCACAGCCGCCTTGCTTCAAAGTAAATTAGGCATTGTGGGATGCCCCGCTTTTGATGTGCAAGCGGTTTGCAGCGGCTTCATTTATGCCCTGACGGTGGCAGACGCCATGATCAAAACCGGGACGGCCAAACGAGCCTTGGTGATCGGTGCAGAAGTCTTTAGCCGCATCCTTGATTTCAAAGACCGTACCACCTGCGTGTTGTTTGGTGATGGCGCTGGCGCCGTTGTGTTGGAGGCTTCTAGCACGCCAGGTATTTTGGCAACCGATATTCACGCCGATGGCAAATATTCAGAACTTTTGTGCGTTCCGGGACACGTTTCTGGAGGCGCCATTTTGGGTGATCCCGTTTTGAAAATGGATGGACAGGCCGTTTTTAAACTGGCTGTTGGCGTGCTTGAAGAAACAGCCCTTGCATCTTTGAGCAAAGCTGGTTTGAACGCCACTGACATTGATTGGCTGGTGCCCCACCAGGCCAATATTCGAATCATGCAAAGTACTGCGCGAAAACTCAAAATGCCAATGGAAAAAGTCATTGTCACAGTCGACCAACATGGCAACACTTCTGCTGCCTCCATTCCTTTGGCGCTTGATCACGGCGTGCGTTCTGGGCAAATTACCAAAGGTCAAACCATCATGCTCGAAGGTGTGGGGGGTGGATTTACTTGGGGCTCGGTCCTCTTAAAATATTGATTCACAGCGCTTTGAAATCATGAGTTCATTTGCTTTCGTTTTTCCAGGTCAAGGCTCCCAATCGGTGGGCATGTTGGACGCTTGGGGTGATCACCCAGCTGTTGTGGAAACTTTAAAAGAAGCTTCTGATGCCATGGGCGAGGACTTGGGAGCGCTCATTCATCACGGCCCCAAAGAGGCCTTGGGCTTAACGACTAATACGCAGCCAGTCATGTTGGTTTCTGCCATAGCCGCCTATCGAGCCTGGTTGGCAGAAGGCGGCGCTCAACCTGCCGTGGTTGCAGGCCATTCATTGGGTGAGTATTCAGCCCTTGTGGCCGCTGGTGTTTTGACATTGGCCCAAGCCGCGCCTCTGGTTCGATTCCGTGCTGCTGCCATGCAAGATGCTGTGGCTGTGGGAGTGGGTGCCATGGCTGCTATTTTGGGAATGGATGCTGCGAAAGTCATTGAAGGATGTGCGCAAGCAAAAGCCAGCTTCCCCTCTGACAGCGGTGAAGTCGTTGAGGCTGTGAATTTCAATGATCCTGCGCAAACGGTCATTGCGGGTAGCAAAGCTGCCGTTGAAAAAGCCTGTGAAGTTTTAAAAGCCATGGGCGCTAAGCGTGCTTTGAACTTGCCTGTGTCAGCGCCTTTTCATTCCAGCCTCATGAAGCCTGCAGCCGAAAAGCTGAAAGAAAAATTGGCAGCCACCCCATTTGCGGTGCCTCAAATTCAAGTCGTCAACAACATCGATGTTGCCGTTGAAACAAATGCCGATCGCATTCGCGATGCCCTTTATCGCCAAGCCTTTGGCCCTGTGCGTTGGGTTGAATGCGTCAAAGCCATCAAGGCCCAAGGGGTGACCATGGTTCTTGAATGTGGCCCTGGCAAAGTTTTGGCAGGCATGGTCAAGCGCATTGACATAGACATGACGGGCTTGCCTATTTTCGACCCTGCCTCATTGGCAGAAGCCAAAGGAGCGTTGGCATGACAATGACAGAATTCAAAGGCCAAGTTGCACTGGTCACGGGTGCTTCTAGGGGTATTGGCGCAGCCATTGCACTTGAATTGGCCAAACAAGGCTTGAAAGTGATTGGCACAGCCACCACGGACGAAGGTGCCGCTCGTATTTCTGACGCTCTGGCCGCCTACTCGGGCTGCCGTGGTGCCAATTTGAACGTCAATGACGCTGCTGCAGGCGAAGCACTGATTGATGAGATCGTCAAGTCACAAGGCGGTTTGCATGTTTTGGTGAACAACGCGGGCATTACCCGCGACACTTTGGCCATGCGCATGAAAGACGACGATTGGGATGCGGTTTTGGATACCAATTTGAAGGCCGTTTTTCGAATGAGCCGCGCTGTGATGCGGCCCATGATGAAGCAGCGCTATGGCCGAATTATCAGCATCACCAGCGTGGTAGGTGCTGCTGGCAACCCAGGACAAGCCAATTACGCCGCTGCCAAGGCCGGTGTGGCCGGCATGACCCGCGCTTTGGCCCGAGAGTTGGGAAGTCGCAACATCACCGTCAATTGTGTGGCGCCAGGCTTCATTGCCACAGACATGACGGCCGCTTTGCCAGAGGCACAGCACCAGGCCCTGATGGCTCAAATTCCATTGGGTAAACTGGGTTTACCAGAGGATATTGCCCACGCAGTGTCCTATTTGGCCAGTCCTTTGGCAGCTTACGTAACGGGTCAGGAATTGCATGTCAATGGCGGCATGCATATGACCTGATAAAATCTTCCTTTTTACAACCCTCAGAGGGAATCCATGAGCGATATCGAAGCACGTGTCAAAAAAATCATTGCTGAGCAACTTGGCGTTGAAGAGTCACAAGTCACACCCGAGAAAGCATTCGTTGCTGACCTGGGTGCAGACTCACTGGACACCGTAGAACTGGTGATGGCTTTAGAAGATGAATTTGGCATTGAAATTCCAGATGAAGACGCTGAGAAGATCACCACTGTTAAAGCAGCGATTGACTACGCCCAAAGCAAAAAGGCTTGATCTGAGATGACCCGTCGCCGCGTTGTTGTTACGGGCCTGGGATGTATCAGCCCCGTTGGAAACACGGTGGCAGAGGCATGGGCCAATCTCTTGGCAGGCCAGTCGGGCATTGGTCTGATCTCCAAATTTGACACCTCCGCTTTCGCCTGCAGAATTGCAGGCGAGGTGAAGGGTTTCAATTTGGAGCAGTACATCAGCGCCAAAGAGGCGCGCACGATGGATTCCTTTATTCATTACGGCATTGCCGCAGCCGCGCAAGCAGTCGTCGATGCTGGCTTGCCCACGGGTGAGGCCTTAGACGAAGAGTTGGCCACACGCATCGCTTGCGTGATTGGTTCTGGCATTGGCGGTTTGCCCATGATTGAGCAAACGCATGTCGAGTACACAGCGCGCGGCCCTCGACGCATTTCTCCATTCTTTGTGCCAGCTTCTATCATCAACATGATTGCGGGTCATGTGTCTATGCGTTTTGGTTTCAAGGGTCCTAATTTGGCCGTTGTGACCGCTTGCACCACGGGCCTTCACTGCATTGGCGAAGCCAGTCGCATGATCGAATATGGTGACGCCGACGTGGTGGTGGCAGGCGGCTCTGAAGCCACCATTTCGCCACTGGGCTTGGGTGGCTTTGCAGCCATGCGCGCCTTGTCTACACGCAACGACGACCCCGCAGCAGCATCTCGCCCTTGGGACAAAGACCGTGACGGTTTTGTTTTGGGTGAAGGCGCTGGTGTGATGGTGGTCGAGGAGTACGAGCACGCTAAAGCACGTGGCGCCAAAATTTATGCCGAAATTTGTGGCTATGGCATGAGCGCAGATGCGGGTCACATGACTGCGCCCAGCATGGACGGACCACGTCGAGCCATGGTGTCAGCCATGCGCAATGCTGGCATCAATGCCAATCAAGTGGGTTACTTAAACGCCCATGGCACTTCAACACCTCTGGGTGATTTGAATGAAACCAATGCCATCAAAGCGGCCTTGGGCGATCACGCCAAGAAAACTTTGATCAGCTCCACCAAGTCCATGACAGGGCACTTGTTGGGTGGCGCGGGTGGCATTGAGAGCATTTTCACGGTCTTGGCTTTGCACCATCAAAAAGTGCCGCCCACCATCAACTTGGACAACCAAGATCCAGAATGCGATTTGGATTACTGTGCCAACACCGCACGCGACGTCAACATTGAATACGCGTTGAAAAATAACTTCGGTTTCGGTGGCACCAACGGCAGTTTGGTTTTCCGTCGGATCTAATT